>CAMBVS010000001.1 GCA_945871425.1 Rhizobium sp. Q54
CGGCATCTTCGACGTCGTCTTCTGCTGCGAGCGCATCGCTCAAATCGATCTGCACTCGAACACTCAAAACTAATCGTGCAACCTGTCCACCATGTCCCCGAACAACCGTCCACCATCTCCCCGGTCCATACACGCAGCCGGGGGAGAGGGTACGAAAAGGCAAGACGCCTCTAAGCCTTCGGCGGCAGCGCCAGCTTGATCGACAGCTCGCGGAGCTGCTTCTCGGTCACCTCCGACGGCGCGCCCATCATCAGGTCCTCGGCGCGCTGGTTCATCGGGAAGACGATGACCTCGCGGATGTTGGGCTCGTCGGCGATCAGCATGACGATGCGGTCGATGCCGGGCGCCGAGCCGCCATGCGGCGGCGCGCCGTAGCGAAACGCGTTCAGCATGCCGCCGAACTTCTTCTCGACCACCTCGGGCCCGTATCCGGCGATCTCGAAGGCTTTCAGCATGATCTCGGGCTTGTGGTTGCGGATCGCGCCCGAGGACAGCTCGACGCCGTTGCAGACGATGTCGTACTGGAAGGCCAGGACGTCGAGCGGGTCCTTGCCGGTCAGCGCCTCGAGGCCGCCCTGCGGCATCGAAAACGGGTTGTGGCTGAAGGCGATCGACTGGGTGGTCTCGTCCCACTCGTACATCGGGAAGTCGACGATCCAGCAGAACTTGAAGGCCTTCTGCTCGATCAGGTCGAGTTCGGTCGCGATGCGGGTGCGCGCCAATCCGGCGAGCTTGGCCGCATCCGCCGCCTTGCCGGCGGAGAAGAACACGGCATCGCCGTCGCCGGCGCCGGTCGCGGCCTTGAGCGCCGCCAGGCGCTCGGCATCGAGGAACTTCGCAATGGGTCCCTTGGCCTCGCCCTTGTCGAAGACGATGTAGCCCAGGCCGGGAAAACCCTGCTCGCGGGCCCAGTCGTTCATCTTGTCGAAGAAGCTGCGCGGCTTCTCGGCGGTCTTCGGCGCCGGGATCCCGCGCACCACGCCGCCCTTTTCGATCGCCTTGGCAAAGATGCCGAAGCCCGATCCGGCGAACACCTTGCTGACGTCGGCGATCACCAGCGGATTGCGAAGGTCGGGCTTGTCGTTGCCGTATTTCAGCATCGACTCGGCGTAAGGGATGCGCGGGAACGGCGGCCTGGTCACGCTGCGGCCGTCGGCGAACTCGTCGAACACGCCTGATATCACCGGCTCGATCGCGGCGAAGACGTCCTCCTGCGTGACGAAGCTCATCTCGAAGTCGAGCTGGTAGAACTCGCCGGGCGAGCGGTCGGCGCGGGAGTCTTCATCGCGAAAGCAGGGCGCGATCTGGAAGTAGCGGTCGAAGCCCGCCACCATCAAGAGCTGCTTGAACTGCTGGGGCGCCTGCGGCAGCGCGTAGAACTTGCCGGGATGAAGCCGGCTCGGCACCAGGAAGTCGCGGGCACCCTCGGGGCTGGAGGCGGTGAGGATCGGCGTCTGGAACTCGGTGAAGCCCTGGTCGATCATCCGCCGGCGGATGGAGGCGATCACCTTCGAGCGCAGCAGGATGTTCTTGTGGATGCGCTCGCGGCGTAGATCGAGGAAGCGGTAGCGAAGCCGCGTCTCCTCGCCGGCGTCCTCCTGCGCGTTCACCTGCAAAGGCACCTGCTCGGCCGCCGACTGCACGACGTAGTCGTCGATCACCACCTCGATCTCGCCGGTCGGGATCTGTGCGTTCACCGTCTCGGGCGAGCGCTTGACCACGCGGCCGGTGACGGTGACCACGCTTTCGACCCGGGTCGCCTCGACGGCGGCGAACACCGGCTTCGAGGCATCGGTCACGCATTGGGTGAGGCCGTAGTGGTCGCGGATGTCGATGAACAGCAGCTGGCCGTGGTCGCGCTTGCGATGCACCCAGCCGGAGAGCCGGACGGTCTCGCCGACCTTGGGAGCGCGCAGCTCGGCGCAGGTGTGGGTGCGGTAGGAATGCATGCGGCTTCTCACGGGTGGTCGGCGAGCACGCCGAGGAGGTATTGGCCGTAGCCGGATTTGAGCAGGGGTTCGGCGAGCTTCCGCATCTGCTGGGCGTCGATCCAGCCGTTGTGGAAGGCGATCTCTTCCGGGCAGGCGATCTTGAGGCCCTGGCGCTCCTCGACCGCGCGCACGAACTCGCCGGCTTGCAGCAGGGAGTCGAAGGTGCCGGTGTCGAGCCAGGCGAAGCCGCGGCCGAGCTTCTCGACCTGGAGCTGGCCCATCTCGAGATAGGCCCGGTTGACGTCGGTGATCTCGTACTCGCCGCGGGCCGACGGCTTGATCCTGGCGGCGATGTCGCAGATCCGCGCGTCGTAGAAGTAGAGGCCGGTCACCGCCCAGTGGCTCTTCGGCTGCTTCGGCTTCTCCTCGATCGAGGTCGGCTTGCCGGCCTGGTCGAAGGCGACCACGCCGTAGCGCTCCGGATCCTTGACCCAGTAGCCGAAGACGGTGGCGCCCTTGTCGTTGCCTGCGGCGCGGGCCAGCGAGTCGGTCAGCCCCTGGCCGAAGAAGATGTTGTCGCCGAGCACCAGGGCCGCCTTCTCGCCGCCGACAAAGTCGCGGCCGATGACGAAGGCCTGGGCGAGCCCGTTCGGCACCGGCTGCACCGCGTAGGAGAGACTGATGCCCCATTTGCGGCCGTCGCCGAGCAGGCGCCGGAAGGCGGCCTGGTCCTCGGGCGTGGTGATGATCAGCACGTCCTTGATGCCCGCCAGCATCAAGGTCGTGAGCGGATAGTAGATCATCGGCTTGTCGTTGACCGGCAGCAGCTGCTTCGATGTGGCCAGCGTCAGCGGATGGAGCCGCGTGCCGCTGCCGCCGGCGAGGATGATGCCCTTCATGGCTTTTCTTCTAGGAGGCGGGAGAGCGTCTCGTCCAGCGCCTGTTCCCACGGGCGCCTGGCGACGCCGAAGGTGGCGACGATCTTGGCACAGTCGAGCCGTGAGTTCTGCGGGCGCCTCGCAGGCGTCGGATAGGCCGATGTAGGGATCGCCTCGATCACCGGGCGGCGGCCGAGGCGGGGGCCGGCGATGTCCCAGATCCGGCTGGCGAGTCCGTGCCAGGTGGTCCAGCCCTCGGCCGTGTAGTGATAGATGCCGGCCGGCTTGCCGTCGCGAAGCCCCTTGACGCAGGCGACGGCGGCACGCGCGATGTCGTCGGCGAGCGTCGGCGCGCCGGTCTGGTCGGCGACGACCTTCAGCAGATCGCGCTCCTTGCCCAGCCGCAGCATGGTCTTGACGAAGTTGTTGCCGTGCACGGCATAGACCCAGCTGGTGCGCATCACGACATGGCGCGGGTTGGCGGCGATGACGGCGCGCTCGCCGGCTTCCTTGGTCAGGCCGTAGATCGACATCGGGTTGACGAAGTCGGCCTCGACATAGGGCTCGGGTTTGGTGCCGTCGAAGACGTAGTCGGTCGAGAGCTGCATGATCGGCAGGCCCCGCTTCGCCGCTTCGGCCGCCAGCACGCCGGGCGCCTCGGCATTGACGGCCACGGCCAATTCGCCGTCGCTCTCCGCCTTGTCGACCTGGGTATAGGCGCCGGAATTGATCACGCCGTCGATGCCGTCGGGAAGGCGGATCGTCCCGGGCTTCGCGAGGTCCAGCGTGTCGCGCCCGGGCGCGATCACGGTGACGCCGAGCTCCGAGGCGAGGCGGCGCAGCGCCTCGCCGATCTGGCCGGTGCCGCCGGTGACGAGCAGCTTCATGACTTGAGGCCGAGGCGGTCGCCCTGGTAGCGGCCGTCGAGGATCGGGCGCCACCAGCTTTCCTGGGTGAGATACCACTCGACCGTCCGGCGGATGCCGGTATCGAAGGTCAGCGACGGCTTCCATCCCAGCTCGCGCTCGATCTTGGCGGCGTCGATGGCGTAGCGCTGGTCGTGGCCCGGGCGGTCGGCGACGTAGGTGATGAGCTCTTCGCGCGGGCGGTTGCCGGGCCGCATCTCGTCGACCAGCCGGCAGATCGTGCGCACGACCTCGATGTTCTGCATCTCGGCGCGGCCGCCGATATTGTAGGTCTCGCCCGGCCACCCCTTGGCGACCGCGAGGCGCAGCGCGGCGGCGTGATCCTCGACATAGAGCCAGTCGCGGATGTTGTCGCCCTTGCCGTAGACCGGCAGCTTCTCGCCGCGCATGGCCTTCAGCACCATCAGCGGGATCAGCTTCTCGGGGAATTGATACGGGCCGTAGTTGTTCGAGCAGTTGGTGACGATCACCGGCAGCCCATAGGTGTCGAACCACGCCCGCGCCAGATGGTCCGACGACGCCTTGGATGCCGAGTAGGGCGAGTGCGGGTCGTAGCGTGTCGTCTCGGTGAAAGCGCCGGACGGCCCCAGCGAGCCGTACACTTCATCCGTCGAGACATGCAGGAAGCGGAACGCGTCCTTGGCGACGCCGGTGAGGTCGCGCCAATGCTTCAGCGCTGCCTGCAGCAGGTTGAAGGTGCCGATGACGTTGGTGTGGATGAAGGCGCCGGGACCGTCGATCGAGCGGTCGACATGGCTCTCGGCGGCGAGGTGCATCACCGCATCAGGCTTGTGGATGGCGAACACGCGGGCGACCTCGGCCGCATCGCAGATGTCGACCTTTTCCAGCACGTAGCGCGGATCGGCCTCGGCGCCGGGAAGCGAGGCGAGGTTCGCCGCATAGGTCAGCTTGTCCAGGTTCACCACCCTGGACGCGCCCTCGGCCAGCAGCTGGCGGACGACGGCCGAGCCGATGAAGCCGGCGCCGCCGGTGACGAGGACGGTGCTCATGGCTTGGCGTAGGTGAAGTGCGCCGGCAGGTCGGCGAGCCTGGGCTGCACCTTGTCCTTGTCCGACAGCAGCGCCGTCTCGGCGCTCACCGGCCAGTCGATGCCGAGCGCGGGATCGTTCCAGAGGAGACCGAAGTCGTTGTCCCGGCTGTAGAGCGCGGTGACCTTATAGAGAACCTCGGCATCCGGGGTCAGCGTGCAGAAGCCGTGGGCGAATCCCGCCGGCACGTAGATCTGGTTCCAGGCCTCGGCCGAGATCTCGCAGGCGACGTGCCGGCCGAAAGTCGGCGAGCCCCGGCGGATGTCGACGGCGACATCCAGGATGGCGCCCTTCACCACCCGCACCAGCTTGGCCTGGGCGAAGGGCGCGGTCTGGAAATGCAGCCCGCGCACGGTGCCCTTCGGCCCCGACAGCGAATGGTTGTCCTGGATCCAGACGTCGAGGATGCCGGCGGCGTGGAAGGCCCGCTGGTTGTAGGTCTCCGAGAAGAAGCCGCGGGCGTCGCCGTGCTTCTTGGGCGCGATGATCTTGACCTCGGGGATCGAGGTCGCCTGGATGTCCATGACCGGCCGGATTTCGAGGGGTTTACGAGGTGCCGGGCTATATCACGCAGGTGCAGCAAGCGGCAAGGCGACGCGGGCGCTCGGCGGCTTTTTCGTCCGCCGAAGTTGCTACGCCTGAAACAGCCTCAACGGCAGCACCCGAGGCAGGTTGGTCTGGTCCGCCGACCCCGCGCGGACGAAGGCGGCGAGGCGTTCATCGGCGGTCACGAGCGGGATTTCCAACAGCCAGGCGGTCGCCAGATAGGCGCAGTCGCGCGTCGGGTGCTTGAGGGCGCGCGCGAATCCCAAGATCTGCTCCATCAGCGCCCTGGTTGGATGCAGCCCGATGACCGCGTGTTGCAGCAGTTCGGCCGCCTCGTCGACCTGCGCCTCGGTCATCTCGTTGCGGAGGCCCTTCCGCCACAGAATTTCGACGCAGTCGCCGGTCAGAAGGTCCGGGGCATGAAGGGGAAGGGCGCGGAGCGAGATCGCGGCCTCGCTCAGGGGCTCGTTGGCGAACCACTTGATGACGACGCTGGCGTCGACGACGCATCCGCGATCGAGTTTCGGCCTCATCGCTCGTCCCGTGCTTCTCGAAGCAGAACTTCAGCCGGAGTCTGCACGTGCTCGGCCGTCGCCGCGCGCAGCCGCGCCGCGCGCTCCCAGAAGTCGCCGCCCGGCTCGCCGGAAGCGGTAACCCTGAGGATTTCCCTTACTTCCGCCTCCATCGAGCGCCCATTGCGGGCGGCGCGGAGGCGAAGCTTCAGCATCACCTCGTCGTCGATGTTGCGGATGACCATGCTCTTGGGCACCGGTTACTCCGATAGCGTTGATAGCAACGATATCACAAATGAGGAGCGCCCGCCAGTTCGGCCACCGCCGAAGCATCGGGTTGTCGGCCCCGGCTAGCGTCCGCCGGCAACCAAGGGGCCCCTTACATGACCGTCACCGTCCAGATCCGCTACGTCCTCGACCCGTTCAAGCTCGACGCCTTCGAGCGCTATGCCCGGGCCTGGCTCGAGATCATCCCCCGCTGCGGCGGCGGCCTCTTGGGATATTTCCTGCCGCATGAGGGCACCAACAACATCGCCTGGGCGCTGATCTCCTTCGACAGCCTCGCCGCCTACGAGACCTACCGCGCCCGCATCAAGGCCGACGACAAGGGCCGCGCCAATTTCGACTTCGCAAAACGCGAGCGCTTCATCCTCGCGGAGGAGCGCAGCTTCCTGAAGCCGGTCGCCTGAGTTTCTGGTTCGACCAAACGTCTGATTGCGGTCAGAATGAAAACATCGCGCCCGTACATGCCTCTCTATCTCTCTCAAGGGAAGGAGTGGACTTAAAGATGGCCGCCGTCCTCGACACTACGCGCAACTGCGCCCCGATCGCCCTGTGCCTGAAGGGGCAGGGCTACGGCACCGTGATCCGCTATTACAGCCGGTCGGCCTGGAAGCGCCTCACCCAGGAAGAAGCGATCGGCCTCGGCCGCCGCGGCCTGCGGATCGCCGCCGTCTATCAGGACCGCCAGAACCAGGCCGCCGACTTCGGCCCGGCGGCCGGCGAGGCGGCCGGGCGCAACGCCGACGACTATGCGCGGAACGTGATCTTCCAGCCGCCGGGCTCGGCCCTCTACTTCTCGGTCGATTTCGATGCGACCGAGGCCGAGATCAAGGCCAAGGTCATCCCCTATTTCAAGGGCGTGCGGCAGGCGCTGGCCGCGGCGGGGGGCGGCGTGTCCGGCTATCGCATCGGCGTCTACGGATCGGGACTGACCTGCCGGCTGGTCGGCGATGGCGGCCATGCCGATCTCACCTGGCTCGCGCAGTCGACCGGATGGGCCGGCTACCAGAAATATCTGAACGGCGGGAAATGGCACCTGAAGCAGAACATGCCGACCGAGGTCTGCGGGATCGAGTGCGACCCCGACGAGACCAACCCGGCGCTACCGGACTTCGGCGCCTTTCTCCTCGATCCGGACTCGCTCGGGCCGGCAGCGCCGCCGCTAGGCCCCGCGGGCGCCGACCGCTTCCGCGTCATCGCCCGCGACGGGCTCCGCCTTCGCGCCGGCCCCTCGACCCAGTTCGACATCCGCTCCGTCGTGCCGTTCGACACGACGCTGAGCGTGCTGTCCAGAAGCGGCGACTGGGCGCTGGTCGACCTCGACGGCGACGGCGCCGCCGACGGCTTCTGTCACAGTGACTTCCTCAGGGAAGCCTGAGGGAACCCGGAGGAGCGATGATCGCCGTCATCTTCGAGGTGTGGCCGGCCGAGGGCCGCCGCCAGGAGTATCTCGACATCGCCGCCGGGCTCCGCCCGCTGCTGGCCGGGATCGACGGCTTCCTCTCGATCGAGCGCTTCGAGAGCCTGAGCGAGCCCGGCAAGCTGCTCTCGCTCTCCTTCTGGCGGGACGAGGACGCGGTGACGGAATGGCGCAATGTCGAGGCCCACCGCGCGGCCCAGGCGGCGGGGAGGGGCGGCATTTTTCGCGACTATCGCCTGAGAATCGCCGGCGTCATCCGCGACTATGGCCTTGCCGAGCGCGCCGAGGCGCCCGACGACAGCCGCGGGGTGCACGGATAGGCGGCGGCGCTACTCGGTCGGGCCGCCGGCCGCCTGCCAGGCGGTGAAGCCGCCGGCGATGTGCGCCACCTTGGCGATGCCCATGTCCATCAGCGTGCGCGTGGCCAGCGTCGAGCGCCCGCCCGAGGCGCAGAAGAGGATGAGCCCCTTGCCGCTGGCGAGCTCGGGCTTGTGCATCGGGCTCGACGGATCGACGAGGAACTCGAGCAGGCCGCGCGGCGCATGCACGGCGCCCTTGATCGTGCCCGTCTTCTGAACCTCGACGGTCTCGCGAATGTCGACGAACAGGATCTTGGGATCGTCGACGAGGCCGAGCGCGTCCTTGACCGGGATCGTCTCGATGACGGCGTTGGCCTCGGCGATCAGCGCCTTGAAGCCCTTGGTGACCATGTCGCGCTCCTCAAATCGGCGGCGGCCGGTCCGGAGACCGCCCGCCGGTCGATCCGCTCCTGCTGGCCGATCCTACTGCTGCGAGCGCACCAGCGCGTAGCCGAGCGCCCCGCCGGCGACGACGCCGATGATCACCGGCGCGCTCGCCGCGGCGACGGCACCGGTGACGGCCGAGGCCGTGGCCGGAACCACGCCGACGACCGCGCTCACCGTCGAGGCCACGCCGGAGCCGACCGAGGCCATGGTCGCTTGCAGGCCGGTGGCATAGATCGAGCCGGCGAGGCCGCCCAGCACGCCTCCGGCCACGACCGGCATCACCTGGGCCTGGGCCGCCTGCGAGGACACCGCCAGACCGATCGCCACCGTACCCAGTAGCGCGAGCTTTCGAAGCATCATTGTACGTTCCCTCCCGATAGCCAGCGACGAGCGCCGAAGTCGACGAACCCAGATGAGATTAGCGGCTATCCTGGAATTTCCAAGCGGCATGAGGCCGACTGCGGAGACGAGCCGGCAAGCCGCCTATGCCGTCTCCCGATCCTTCAAGCGCTCCGGCAGCACGTCCGGCAGCCGCGGGTCCCGTTCGAGCAGCCACAGCAGGATGCGCATCGGCTCGCTCGGCGCCACCTCTCCGGATTCATATTTCTGAAAGGCGCGGGGGCCGCCGCCGAGGATGAGGCCGGCCCGGCGCTGCGACCGCTTGAGCCGCTGGCGTGTGGCTTTGACCCGCCTGGCCGTTGCCTTGCGGTCGAGCGACTTCTGCATCATGGCTCTCGGATTCAGGCCAAGAATAGCTCCGGAGAACCTTGATTCACCCGCCGCCCGGTTACGACCGGGCCGCTGGGTGCTGTCCAGAGCCGTACCGTGCGCCTCACATAACTGTGCGATTTTCGGTTGATCGGCCGCACATATTTGTGCGATATCTCTTCTCGTGAACGGCGCCGAGCTCCTCCGCAAACTCGCCACCTTCGCCAAGGAAGACGGCGTGTCCCTACGCCTCGACGAGTCCCACGGCAAAGGCAGCCATGCGATGCTGCTCTAAGGGTCGAACCGCACGACCCTCAAGGACCGGCGGAAAGAGATAGGCCACGGCCTGCTCAGGAAGATGCTCAAGGAGCTGGGCATAGATCCGAAGCGCCTAAGATAGGAGACGACGATGCGATATGCCTACCCGATCAAGTCCACCAAGGACGAAGACGGCCGCCACCTGGTCACCTTCCCCGACGTGCCTGAGGCCGGCGACGACGGCACAACCCTCGCCGAGGCGATGGTCGAGGCAGAAAAGTCCCTGATTGTGGCGCTCCAATTCCGGATCAAGCAGCGAGAAGCTATTCCGCAGCCAAGCGAACCGCGCCGCGGCCAGCGCACTATTGCCCTGCCGGCTCTCGCTGCGGCCAAGCTCGCTCTCTACCAGGCGATGATGGAGCGTGGGCTCAACACCGTGTCGCTCGGCCGCATGCTAGCTGGTGAGAACGAGACGGAGGTTCGCCGACTGCTCGACCTGACGCACAACTCCCGCATCGCCTATGTCGAGTCCGCACTCCGCCTGCTCGGCCAAGAGCTGGTGGTTGAGACGAGGGCGCGGGCCGCCTGATCCGCCCCTCCCGCGGCTCAGCACTCCAGCGCCACCCCCGGCGTCCTAACCGAGCCTTCTGCTTTCCCCTCCACTTGACCCCCTCTCTCCCTGCCGCCAAGGTCCGCGCGCATGTGCGGCATCGTCGGCATCGTCGATCGGCGGGGGGCGTCTTCGGAGGCGCTGACGGGGCGCGTGCGGGCGATGATGGACGCGATCCGTCACCGCGGGCCGGACGACGACGGCGAGTGGGTCGACGGCGAGGCCGGCGTGGCGCTGGGCTTCCGGCGGCTCGCCATCATCGACCTCTCGCCCGGCGGGCACCAGCCGATGGTCTCGGCCGACGGGCGCTTCGTCGTCGTCTACAACGGCGAGATCTACAACTACCGTGAGCTGAAGGACGAGCTGTCGGGGCTCGGCCACCGCTTCCAGAGCCAGTCGGACACCGAGGTGATGCTGGCGGCCGTCGGCCAATGGGGCGTCACGGCGGCGATGCGGCGGCTCACCGGCATGTTCGCGATCGCGCTCTGGGACCGCCAGTCCCGGACGCTGACGCTCGCCCGCGACCGGATGGGCGAGAAGCCGCTGCACTATGCCCATGCCGGCGGCCTCTTCCTCTTCGGCTCGGAGCTGAAGGGGCTGCGCGCGCATCCCGACTGCCCGCGCGCGATCGATCCGTCGGCGCTCTCGCATTATTTCCGCCGCGCCTATGTGCCGGCGCCGCTCACCGTCTATGCCGGCGTGAGGAAGCTGCCGCCCGGCCACATGCTGACGCTGGCGCCCGGGCGCGACGCCGTGGTCGAGCCCTATTGGAGCCTGGCCGAGATCGCCGCGCGGCCGCGCTCCACGTCGTCGGAAGAGGAGCTGGTCGAGCGCCTGGACGCGCTGCTGCGGGACGCGGTCGCGCGCACCACCATCGCCGACCGGCCGCTCGGCGTGCTGCTCTCGGGCGGCGTCGACTCCTCTGCCGTCGCCGCGCTGATGCAGGCGACGTCGACGGCGAAGATCAAGAGCTTCACCATCGGCTTCGGCGAGGCGAGCCATGACGAGTCGGCGTCGGCCGAGGCGGTCGCGCGCCATCTCGGCACCGACCACCTGACCCTGCGGGCGACGCCGGAGGACGCGCTGGCGCTGATCCCCTCGATGGCGGAGATCTATGACGAGCCCTTCGCCGATTCATCCCAGGTGCCGACGCATATGGTCAGCCGGCTCGCCCGCGAGCATGTGGTGGTGGTGCTCTCCGGCGACGGCGGCGACGAGGTCTTCGCCGGATACAACCGCCATGTCGCGATGGCGCAGCTGGGATCCCTGCTCGACCTGCCGCGGAGCGTCCGCGGATTCGCGGCATCCCTCGCCGGCGCGGTGCCGCCTTCGGTGTGGGAGGCCGGCGCCTCGGTGCTGCCGGCCTCGGTCAGGCCGCGCGAGATGGCCGACAAGATGCAGAAGCTCTCGGGCTTCCTCGATGCCGAGAACGCGGATGCCGTGCATGAGCGCCTGCTGACCCATTGGGACGAGCCGCCGGTCGCGGCACCCTATCCGCCGCCGGTGCCGCCGGGGGCGGCGCTGGCCGATGCGCTGGAACGCATGCAGCTTCGCGACGGGCTCGACTACCTGCCCGACGACATCCTGGCCAAGGTCGATCGTGCCAGCATGGCGGTCGGCCTCGAAGCGCGGGCGCCGTTGCTCGATCACCGCGTCGTCGAGCTGGCGTGGTCGCTGCCGAAGTCGATGCGCGTGCGCGGCGGCACCGGCAAATGGGCGCTCCGCCGCGTGCTCGACCGCTATGTGCCGCGCAGCCTGATCGACCGGCCGAAGACGGGATTCGCATTGCCGCTGGCCGAATGGCTGCGCGGTCCCTTGCGCGACTGGGCGGAGTCGCTGCTGGCGGCGAACGCGCTTCACCCGGCGCTGAAAGCCGAGCCCATCCGCGCCGCCTGGGCCGAGCATCTCGCCGGCACGCGCAATCACCAGCATCGCCTGTGGTGCGTCTTGATGGTCCAGGCGTGGGCGAAGAGATGGGTGTGAGCGGCAAGACCCTGCTCTTCCTCGCCGCCGAGGATTTCTTCTTCGTCTCGCACCGGATGACGCTGGCGCGGGCGGCGCGCGATGCGGGATATCGCGTCGTGGTGGCGACGCGGGTGGCGGCGCATGGCGCGGCGATCGAGGCCGAGGGCTTTCGCCTGGTGCCGGTCCGGCTTCGCCGCGGGCTTCGCAATCCGCTCGCCGATGCGCTGGCGATCCTCGATCTGGTCGGCGTCTACCGGCGCGAGCGGCCGGACCTCGTCCATCACCTGTCGCTGAAGCCGGTGGTCTTCGGCTCGATCGCCGCCCGCCTTACGCGCGTGCCGGTGGTGGTGAACGCGCTGACGGGTCTCGGCCTCCTCTACAGCGAGGCGTCGGGCGCCAGCCGCTGGCTGCGCGGCCCGGTGAGCGCCGCGCTTCGCCTCATCTCGGGGGGCCGGCGCACCTGGACCCTCGTGCAGAACGCCGACGATCTCGCGACCCTGAGCGCCGCCGGCATCGGCACGGACGAGCGCCGCGTGCTGATCCGGGGATCGGGCGTCGACATCCGGCGCTTCACGCCCTCGCCCGAGCCCGCAGGCGTGCCGGTGGCGGCGATGGTGGCGCGGCTGGTCGGATTGAAAGGCGTGACCGACCTGGTCGAGGCGGCGCGGATCCTGAAGGCCCGCGGCACAGCGCTCCGCATCGCCCTCGTCGGATCGCCGGACCCCGACAATCCGACGGCGATCGGCCGGACCGAGATCGAGCGCTGGGTCGAGGACGGCCTCGTCGAATGGTGGGGCCAGCGGAGCGACATCCCGGCGGTCTGGGCCGAGGCGCATGTCGCGGTGCAGCCGTCGCGCGGCGGCGAGGGGATTCCGAAGAGCCTGTTGGAAGCCGGCGCCTGCGCTCGCCCGCTGGTGACCACCGACGTGCCCGGCTGCCGCGAGCTGGTGAGCGACGGCGTCGACGGGCTGGTGGTGCCGCCGCGAAACCCGGATGCCTTGGCCGATGCGCTCGAGGCGCTGGCGACGGACGCCGCGCTCCGCCGCCGCCTCGGCCGGGCCGCGCGGGCGATGGTCGAGTCCCAGCATGCCGACACCGCGGTCGCGGCGGCGACGCTGGCGCTCTACCGCCGCGCGCTCTCCGCCTGACCGATGACCTCGCGGAACAGGTGCAGCAGCTCGGGCGCGATCACCTGCGTGCAATATCTCCGCTCGACCGTCTTGCGGCCGGCGGCGCCGAGCCGCTTCCTCAGATCGCCGTCGGAGATCAGCTTGAACAGCGCGTCCCACCATTCCTGCGGGCTGTCGGCGAGGAATCCCGCGCCCGCGTCCTTCACCAGCGAGACGTTGACGCCGACCGGCGAGGCCACCACCGGGCGCGCCTGCGCCATGTACTGGATCAGCTTGTAGCCGCACTTGCCGCGCTCGAACGGCTCGTCGGGGATCGGCATGATGCCGATGTCGAGACGGGCGATGTCGGCAGCCTCGGTGGTCTCGTGCCAGGCGACGCGCTCGGCCGGGACGCCCGGCAGCACCTGGTCGCCGCCGCCGATGAGCAGCAGCTTCGCCGCTCCGGTCTCGGCGAAGGCGGAGAGGGCGGGGCGCACCTGCTCCAGGTATCCGCCGGTCAAGGGCGTGCCGATCCAGCCGATCACCGGCGGCCCGTCATTGGCCGGCGGCGGTGCCCGGTAGCGGTCGAGATCGACCACGGTCGGCACCACGACGACGCGCCGGGCCCCGGCGTCGCGGGCGCGGTCGGCGAGGTAGTCGTTGCCGGCGACGACCAGGGCTGCCGCCTCCATCACCCGGTCGATCTTGTTCGAGAGCAGGCCGCGGATCAGCGGGCTCGGGTGCTGGTCGTAGCGGTGGAAGACCGCATCGTCGTAATCCACCACCAGGGGCGGGCCGCCGCGCAGGATCCAGGTCTCGAACGAGGCCGGCATCCACGGCAGCGCCTCCTTCTCCATCCACACCAGGTCGTAGTGCCCGCGCGTGCGGATGACGGCGAGGCGGTTGACGTAGGCCGCCAGCACGGCGGTGGTCTTGCGCCGGCCCTCGTCGTAGAGGGAGGTGAGGTAGTCGTCGTCGAACAGCGGTTCGGACACGACCTCGTGTCCCGCCGCCTTGAGATGCGGCAGGAATTGCTCGAACCGGATGCGGCTGCTAGCGCCCAGCCGGCCGTAGCGCGCGAGCAGGAGTATCCGCATGGTGTCGTAGCGTCCAGGCGAGTGAAAGGACCGAGGGCAGGTCGCGAAGCAGCAGCCAATAGGCCTTCACGGTTTCGGGACCGGAGGTCGGTGAGTTGCCGAGCGCGGCATAGACGATGCGGGTCACGGGCTCGACGGCGAGCGTGCCGAGAAGGACGAGGATCGCGACCGCCGGGTGGAAATGCTTGAAGGCGTAGAGGATGCGGCTCCGGAGGCTATAGAAGAGCCGGGCCGCCTTGACCTGGCGCGAGACGCCGCCGCCGCGGTGGAAGGCGCGGACCTCGGCGAAGAAATACGACCGCCAGCCGTTCAGCCACGCCCGATAGGCCAGGTCCACATCCTCGAGATAGACGAAGAACCGCTCGTCCCAGCCGCCGAGCTCCTCCAGGACATGGCGCCGCATCAGGAAGAATGCGCCCATCACCTGATCGACGACGCGGCTCGAGCGGTGATCGAAATCGATCATGAAATGCTGCCGGAAGAGGTTCGGCAGCATGTGGTTGAGCCCGGTCGTGTGCGCGATGATGTGGCGGGGCCTGAGGAAGTTGGCGCAGGTGCGCGCGACCTCGCCCCGATCGTCGATGAGCTGGACGCCGAGGATGCCGATGTCGGCGTTCTCCGGCGCCGAAAGGAAGGCGAGCGGTCGCGACAGCGAGTCCCGGTAGAGCGCGGCGTCGGGGTTGAGGAAGAGGATGTGGTCGGCGGTCGAGCCCTTGGCTCCGGCGTTGCAGGCTGCGGCGAAGCCGGCGTTGAGGCCGAGCTCGATCGCCGTCAGCGGCAGGCCGATGTCGCGGATGCCGACGAGCGATTCGTCGATCGAGCCGTTGTCGACGACGACGACGCGGGCGAGCTCGAATCCGGTGCGGTCGACGGTGACGATCGATTCCAGGCATCGCCCGAGCTGAGGCCCGGAGTTCCAGTTGACGATGACGATGTCGAGGCGGGGCATCGAGGCCATTTGAGGAGGAACATAGGGAGGCCGACTTCCGTCGTCGAGATTTAAGCCCGGAAGAGGCCGCGGCTCTGCCAGGCCATGACCAGCGCCACCAGCCATTGGGTCGCGGCATAGGCGGCGGCCGTGCCCGGCGCACCGAGCCGAGGCACCAGGACGGCCAGCGCAACGACGAAGAATCCGAGGCTCAGCACCTCCGCCTGGCCGACGGCGAGCGGCCGCCCGTCGGCCTTGAGGGCGAGCATGAACACCTCGCGGCTCGCATGCGGCAGGATGCCGAGGAGCAGGATGCGGACGAGATCGGCGGCCGGGGCGAACTCGGCGCCGAACAGCAGGCGGACGACGATGTCCGCCAGCGCGAACAGGACGACGGCGGCGAGCGCGATGCCGATGAGGACCACGACCAGCGTGCGCCGGATCGCCCGCACCCGCTCCGCCCGCCCGGCGAGCGCGAGGACCCCGGGGAACGCCGCCTGGGAGATCGAGGCGGTGAGCTGCAGCAATCCTAAGATCAGCGTCATCGCCGCCGCGTAGAGGCCGAGCTGGGCCGGATCGAGCAGGAGGGCGATGGCGATCTGGTCGACCCGGCCGCCCAGCACCTGGACGACGAATCCCGCATGCAGGCGAAGCCCGAGCCCGAGCAGCGGGCGCGCGGTCTCGGCATCCGGCGCGACCGCGACGCCGCCCTGGAGGGCGAGGCGGCCGGCGGACGCCAGCAGCGCGAGCGCATGCGAGGCGACGAAAGCGAGGGCGAAGCCGAAGAGCCCGGCGCCGGTGCGCCAGGCGATCACGGCGCCGGCGAGATAGGCCAGCGCCTGCACGCTGCGCAGCACCGCCCAGCCGAGATGATCCAGCCGACCGCGGAGCGCATCCAGGACCAGCGTGGAGAGCAGCGTCGCCGGCACCAGCCAGAGGCAGAGCCGGCCAGCCGCCTGAACCTCTTCCGGACGGGCGGCGAGTGCCGCCGGCGACAGCCAGAACGCGGCGACGGCCGCGGCCAGGGCGGCGAGGGCGAGGGTCAGCCAGAGCCCGGTCGCGAACAGGCGCCTTGCCTCGCCCCGCCCCGAGGCGGTCAGCACCAGCATCGCCTCGCTGAGCGAGAGCGACGCGATCTGCGCCGCCAGCATCGGCCACAGCACGATCAGCGCCAGGTCGCCCCGTCCTTCGGGCAGAAGCGCCCGGGCGGCGATCATGGCGGTCGCCAGATTCGCCGCCTGGGTCGCCGCCGTGCCGAGAAGCGCGCCGAGGATCATCGGAGGAGCTGCGCCCCCCACCCTACACCTCCCCGCTGATGGGGGAGGGTAGAGTGAGGGTGACGCGTGATCGAACGAGCATCGCGACGTGATTGCACTCTGGCCGTCACCGGATCTCCGCCCGAATCAGGAAGCGATAGGCGCAGAGGTCGCGGGCGAATCCCAGGGTCAGCGTGTCCAGCAGCGCTGACTTGCCCTGGACCGGCGCCTCGATGCGGGTGACCGCGAGCCCCGCCTGCTCGAACAGGGTCGTGGCCGAGGCGCGGGTGAAGAAGCGGAGATGGCCCCGGTCCAACGTGCCGGAGGAGGCGTAGTCGAAACGTCCGTTCAGAAGAAGCGGGCCCAGTGTGCCCAGGTGCCGGATGTTGGGGATGCAGGCGATGATCGCTCCGCCCGCACGAAGCCGGGCTTTGAGCCGGCGGACCACCCCCCAGGGGTCGATCAGGTGCTCGAGCACGTCGAGACAGAGCACGAGGTCGAGTTCGTCGGGCAGATCCGAGTCGGGCAGCGATTCGATGTTGCCGGCGATGACGCGGTCGAGATGGGCCCGGGCCTGCGCGGCGGCCTCGGGGGCGATCTCGACCCCGGCGGCCCAGCGGACGAGCCCCTGTTCCTTCATGCGCGCAAGGGTCGCGCCTTCGCCGCATCCCAGCTCCAGCGCGCGCTCGACGGCGCCTGCAAGCAAGGGAACCACTTCCATATCCCGAGCATTGGCGAAATATCCCGCCGGTTTGTCCGAGTAGAGTTCGCGAACCGCATCCATGATCTGCAGACTATATCCCGCCGAATACCGTTTCGCCCTTCCTAAGCTCCCGAATCTGTGATGACATTAGCTCCGGGCTCGACAGAGCCGTGCCGGCCCGTCCGTGACCCTTCTCTCGCCGACCGACCGCTCGACTCAATGGACAGCCTTCCGACCATCCGCGCCAGCTATCGCCGCCTCTCGCCGCTCTACGACGTGCTTGAAGGCGCCATCTTCCATTCCGGGCGCAAGGACGCGGTCGCGCTTGCGAACAAGCGTGCCAACCAGCGCATCCTGGACGTCGGCGTCGGCACCGGGCTTGCGCTTCCGCTCTACCGCAAGGACGCCTGGGTCGTCGGCATCGACGCCTCGCCGGAGATGCTGAAGCGGGCGAAGGCCCGCGTCGAGCGCAAGCGCCTGGAGAACGTCGGCGGCCTGATCGAGATGGACGCCATGCGGATGGCCTTCGCCGACCGCAGCTTCGACGCCGTGGTGGCGATGCATGTCGCGTCCGTGGTGCCCGATCCGATGAAGCTGATCGCCGAGATGAAACGGGTCTGCGTGCCCGGCGGCGACATCCTGGTGGTGAACCACTTCGCCTCTTCCGGCGGCGTCATGCGGCTGATCGAGAAGTCGGCGCGGCCCTTCGCCGAGGTCATCGGCTTCCGCCCGGACGTCCGCCTGATGCATCTCGCCGACGGCGCCAGGCTGCAGATCGTCCAGGTCCGCCGGGTCAATCTCGGCGGCTACTGGCGGCTGATCCATTTCCGCAATACCGCGCCGGCCGACGCGGCTCACCGCAACGCCTGACCGGCACAGGCCGTCCGTCCCATGGATCTCGACCTGATCCGGCGCCTCTACGGCAAGGGCGCCAAGGTCTATGACGCCGTCTTCGGCCCGCTGCTGGATCGCGGACGGCGGCTGGCGGTCGAGACGGTGAACGCGACCGGCGCGAAATCGGTGCTCGAGGTCGGCGTCGGCACCGGCCTCTCGCTTCCGCTCTACCGCCGCGATCTCGAGGTCACCGGCATCGACCTCTCGCCCGAGATGCTGGCGCGCGCGCGCGAACGCGCGGCGGCGCTGCCGAACGTCCGGGGCCTGCTGGAAATGGACGCCCAGAACATGAGCTTCCCCGACGCCCGCTTCGATGCGGTCGTCGCCATGTATGTCGCCGCCGTGGTGCCGGACATGCACCGGCTCTTCGCCGAGCTGAAGCGGGTCTGCGTTCCCGGCGGACATGTGCTGGTGCTGAACCACATCAGCGCCGACAAGGGCGTGCTCGGGACCATCGACCGCCTGGCGGCGCCCGCGACCCGAGCGCTCGCCATCCGCTCCGACCTCACCCTGAAGACCCTGGTGGATGCTGCCGGGCTGGAGCTGGTCGCGGCCGACGACGCCGGCATCGGCGGATACATCAAGCTGGTCAGGTTCCGGAATAAATCATCGGAACCCTCCCTCGGCTCCGCCGGGGGAGGGCAGGGTGGGGGCCGAGCGTAGCGAGGTCGTGTTGCGCTCCATCGCTTGAAGACCTCGCTGATGCTCGGCCCCCACCCCATCCCTCCCCCGCGCGTCGCACGAGGGAGGGGGTACGACTCCGCCTTCCTCAAATTTTCTTAATCTTGCGGCAAGGCGCCGCCGAGGTGCCGATCCCCATTCTCTTCTCCAGTCTTCCCGGCTGCATGTCGCGCCGGAACACGAAGGAGAGAGACAGATGACGAAACCCAGGAACCGGACGCCGCGGATGCGCATGCTCGCCGCCGCGCTTCTGGTCACCACCATCCTCGGCGGCGGCGTCGCCTGGTCGCAGGCGACCATGGTCCCGCCGGTCGCGGCGCCGACGACGACGGCGACGCCTTACGGCATCCGGCAGCTGGGCTTCGCCGACCTCGTCGACAAGGTGAAGCCGGCGGTGGTCAACATTTCCACCACCGAGAAGGCGGTCCGCCCCAACGCACGCCAGATGCCGAACATGCCCCCGCAGATGGAGGAGATGTTCCGGCGCTACTTCCGCGGCCAGGGCAATGACGGCGAGGGTCGGGCGAAGCGGTCGGCCGGCTCCGGCTTCATCGTCGATCCGGCCGGCTGGATCGTCACCAACAACCACGTCGTCGACGGCGCCACCAAGATCACGGTGACGCTGGACAACGGCACGAGCTATCCGGCGACGGTGAAGGGCCGCGACGAGAAGGTCGACGTGGCGCTCTTGAAGATCGACGCCTCCGGCCCGCTGCCCTATCTCGCGCTCGGCAACTCCGATGCCGCGCGCGTCGGCGACTGGGTGATCGCGGTCGGCAACGCCTTCGGCCTCGGCGGCACGGTGACGGCGGGCATCATCTCGGCCCACAACCGCAACATCCACGCCGGCCCCTATGACGCCTTCCTGCAGATCGACGCCCCGATCAATCCCGGCAACTCGGGTGGCCCCCTGTTCAACCAGCAGGGCCAGGTGATCGGCGTCTCGACGGCGATCTACTCGCCGAACGGCGGCAGCGTCGGCATCGGCTTCGCCATCCCGTCCAACCTCGTCGCCAAGGTGGTGGCGGAGCTGCGCGAGCACGGCAGCGTCAGCCGCGGCTGGCTCGGCGTGCAGATGCAGCCCCTGACCCCGCCTCTGGCGAAGGCGATGGGCCTGCCCGGCGCCGAGGGCGTCGTGGTCAACCGCGTCGAGGAGAACTCGCCGGCGGCCAAGGCCAGGCTGCAGCTGGGCGACGTCATCACCGCCTTCGACGGCCGGGCGATCAAGTCGCCGCGCGATCTCGCCGTCGCCGTCGGCGACGCCAAGGCGGGCACCGCTGCGCGGATGACCGTGTGGCGTGACGGCCGCGAGCAGACGGTCAACGTCACCATCGGCGCGCCTCAGAAAGAGAAGGCGGCCGCCAACGACCAGGCTCCGGAGCGCAACCCGGTCGGCCTGGCGCTGGCCCCGCTGTCGGCCGAGCAGCGGGAAGAGCTGGGCCTGTCGCCGACGGCCAAGGGTGTCGTCGTCTCGCGCGTGACGCCCGACAGCCGGGCGGCCGAGAGCGGCATCGAGGCGGGCGACGTCATCGTCCGCGTCGGCGACGAGCCGGTGAACGCGCCGGCCGATGCCATCGCCAAGATCCGCAAGGCCGAGGCCGAAAAAAAAGAGGCCGTGCCGTTGTTGGTCATGCGGGACGGCACCACATATTACTTAGCCCTGCAGCTCCAGCGGAGTTGACGGGCAACCGGCTGGAGCGACGATTCCCCCCTCGTCGCTCCGGCCGACTTCCTTCGAGGCGTCATGAAGATCCTGCTGGTCGAGGACAACGAGCGGGTCCGGGATTTCGTCGCCAAGGGGCTCCGCGAAAGCGGCCATGTCGTCGACCAGGCCGCCAACGGCCGTGACGGGCTGTTCCTCGCCTCCAGCGAGACCTACGACGCCATCATCCTCGACCGCATGCTGCCCGGCGGCATCGACGGCATCGGCATCATCGAGGCGCTGCGCAAGACCGGGAACAAGACCCCGATCCTGATTCTCTCGGCGCTGGCCGAGGTCGACGACCGCATCAAGGGCCTCAAGGCCGGCGGCGACGACTACCTCACCAAGCCCTTCGCCTTCGGCGAGCTGATGGCCCGCCTCGATGCCCTGGTTCGCCGCTCGCAGCGGGCGGATGTGGAGACGGTGCTCAGCGTCGGCGACCTGAGAATGGATCTCCTCGCCCGCCAGGTGACGCGGGCGGGGAAGCCGGTCGACCTGCAGCCGCGCGAGTTCAAGCTGCTCGAATACCTGATGCGCCATGCCGAGCAGGCGGTGACCCGCACCATGCTGCTGGAGAACGTCTGGGACTACCACTTCGACCCGCAGACCAACGTCATCGACGCGCATATCTCCAAGCTGCGCCAGAAGATCGACGCGCCCTTCGACCGGCCGCTGCTGCAGACGCTGCGCGGCGTCGGCTACAAGCTCGGCGCCTCTTGAGTAAGCTTCTCCGCTCGACCTCCGTCCGCCTGGCGCTGGGCTATGCGGTGCTGTTCATCCTGTCGTCGGCGCTGCTGGTCGGCCTCTTGTGGTGGCGGACGGCCGACTATCTCGACCGCGCGACCGAGGCGGTGATCGTCGCCGACACCCAGGCCGTGGGCGACCGGCTGCGCGACTTCGGCCTCGCCGGCGCGGTCGAGACCGTCAAGGAGCGCGTGCGCCGCGCCGCCGACGAGCGCGCGATCTATCTCCTGACCGATCCGCGCCTCAACCCGGTCACCGGCAACCTGAATGCCTGGCCGCTCGAGGTCGGCCAGCGGGCGGGCTGGTACCAGGTGGGCCTCGTGCGCGACGACCGGCGGCATGCGACCCGCATCCTGCACGTGCTGCTGCCCGGCAATTTCCATCTGCTGGTCGGCCGCGACGTCGAGGACCGCGTTCAGCTCCGGGCGCTGATCTTCAACGCGCTGGCCTGGGCGGCGGCGGCCGCGGTGGTGCTGGCGATCGCCGGCGGCCTCCTGGTGCGGCGCGCCACGCTGGGGCGGATCGAGGAGATCAACCGCACCGCGTCCGGCATCGTCCGCGGCGATCTCTCGCGTCGCCTGCCGGTGCGCCGCTCCGGTGACGAGTTCGACCAGCTGGCGCTGATCATCAACGGCCTCTTGGAGCAGATCCAGCAGCTGATCGAAGGGCTGCAGACCACCAGCCACGCGATCGCGCATGACCTGCGCACGCCGCTGACCGAGCTGCGCGGCCGGCTGGAAGACCTGCTGCGGACGCGCCCGCCGGCCGAGGACGCGTTCAGACAGATCGACGACGCCGTCGCCGATGTAGATCGCGTGATCGAGATCTTCAACGCGCTGCTCAGGCTGGCCGAGATCGATTCCGGCGTCCGGCGATCGGGCTTCCGCCGGGTCGATCTCGGGCGCCTGGTCGCCGAGGCGGCGGAGCTCTATCGGCCGACCGTGGAAGAGACGCAGGCGACGCTGGCGGTGGAGGCGGCCGAGGGCGTGGAGATCGACGGCGATCCGTTCCTGATCGCGCAGGCGGTCGGCAACCTCCTCGACAACGCGGCGAAGGTCGCGCCGGCCGGGAGCACCGTCACGCTGTCGCTCGCGCGCCGGGACGACCGGATCGAGATCGCGGTCTCAGATCGCGGCCCCGGCATTCCCGCGGCGGAGAAGCCGCGTGCGACCGAGCGCTTCTTCCGCGGCGACGCCAGCCGCGGCACGCGCGGCGTCGGATTGGGCCTCAGCCTGGTCGCCGCCGTCGCCCGCCTGCATGGCGGTGCCCTGGTGCTGGACGACAACGAGCCGGGCCTGAAGGCGCGGCTGGTGATTCCGGCGACGGATACAGGCTCGCTACACGAGAAGCGTCCGACCCTCGCTTAATGGCGTGACGCTCGCGATATGGTCTCGCTACGCGAGGAGCCTCCGACCCTCGCTCAGTGGCGTGACGCTTTCGTTCGCGAAGACGCGAACCCCGCGTCCCGCCGCTCGGGCGATCCGAGCCGCGAGGCGCGGCAGTAAGCGTCTTCGCTTACGAGAGCGGCGAGCACCAAGGCGAGGTCCGAAACTCGTGCCCTACTTCGGCGCGACGACGCCCGTCTGACTCACGATCAAGCCGTAAGCGTCCGGCCGCCTGTGCGCCGCGAAGTCGAACATCTTCTGCTTGCCGTGGGCGCAGAGATCGAGATCGCAGTCCGCCACCAGCAGCTCGTCGGCGAGCGTCTTCGCTTCCGCGACGACCCGCCCGTTGGGATCGACGATGACCGAGCCGCCGATCAAGCCTGAGCCGTCCTCGACGCCGGCCTTGGCGACGCACGCGGCCCAGGTCGAGTTCATGTACGCGTTCGCCTGCGCGACCAAAGTCGAATGGAAGGTGCGGAGCTTGGCGTCCTCGTTGTCACGCCCGTAGGGATCGTAGGCGGCGGAGTTGTAGCCGCAGCACACCAGCTCGACGCCCTGCAATCCCAGCACGCGCCAGGCCTCCGGCCAGCGCCGGTCGTTGCAGATCAAGGTGCCCATCACCGCGTGGCCGAGATCGTCGGGCGCGCGGAACGCCTTGAATCCAAGGTCGCCATTGGTGAAGTAGCGCTTCTCCAGCTGCTGATAGGAGGCGCCGGCGCGCGGCTCCAGCGTGCCCGGCAGATGCACCTTCCGGTACTTGGAGAGGATGCGCCCGTCGCGGCCGACGATGACGGCCGCGTTGTAGCGCTTTCCCTCCGCCGTCAGCTCGGCGTAGCCGACATGGAATCCCAAGCGCAAGTCGCGCGCGCGGTCGAACAGCGCCTGCGTCTCCGGCCCCGGCAGGCTGCGCTCGCAATACGCATCGAGCGCCGCGTCGTCGAGCAGCCAGCGCGGGAAGAAGGTGGTGAACGCCAGCTCGGGGAAGACGACGAAGGTCGCGCCCGCGGCCGCGGCTTTCTCCAGAAGGGCGATCAGGCGGGCGAGCGTATGCGGGCGGGTGTCCGCGCGCTGGGTGGGGCCGAGCTGGGCTGCGGCGAGACGGATGAGGCGGGGCATGGCGGTCTCTCTCTCGGGAGGGAGCCCCGAGCATAGCCGACGTACGGCCCGTCCGTGCTTCAGTCGAAGAAGGTTTTTAGCGCCGGGGCGGTCGCCGCCTTCTGGGCGATATCGAGCATGATGTGATAGCCGAGCGCGCGATAGGATTCGAGCTGCGGCTCGTCGAACCACTGGTCGGCCGTCGACTGGTTCGGGAATTCCTCGTGGGCGCGGTTGTAGGCGACGAGGTCGGCGGCACGCTCGCTGCCCTTCACCAGGGGCTTGATGTAGAGGATCGAGCCGACCGATTGTCCGTCCGGATACTCGATGGTGCCGATCGCATAGGCCGGAACGTCCTCGGCGTCGGCGGCGGCGGTCAGCATCTTCGTGTCGGCGAAGGCGATGCGCACGCCGAGATCGATCCGTATCTTGCGGACGGCGTTGCCGAGATCCTCGAAGGCGCGCTTGCCGTCCTCGCCGGCGTCGACGACGACGATGCGCCGGCAGCGGCGGCGGACCATCTCGTACAGGCCGAGATTCTCGAAATGGCCGCCGTCCGACAGATGGACGTAGCTGCTGGTCTCGTCGCTGAGGCCGAACAGCTCGCTCAGCAGCGGACGGTAGGCGAGCAGCGGCGACTCCCGCCGATACGGATCGACCTGCGGCGCGAGCGGCCTTACACCGGCGTTGCCGGCCCAGCCGGGATTGCCGAGCCACCAGCCGAGGCGGACGTTGAAGAGCGTCAGCAGGAAGGCGACGGTGGGCGAGGAGTGATAGCCCATATTCGGGCTGACCGCGGCGCCGGAGATCGCCATGGCGGTGCCGAGCGTGATGCCCTTGCCGTCCCTGGCACCGTAATCTGCGGTCCTGCGGTAGCCGAGCTCGGCGGTGCCGCAATGGAACGGCGTCACCGTGAAGGATTCGGCCTTGCGCTGCTGCCAGGCGAGCTTGCGGCTGGAGGCGAGGTTGAGGGCGATGCCGATGACGTGCAGCGGGCGCCAGGACCCGGGCTTGAGCCCGCCCTCGGGCCAGAGGTCGGCAACGCGGATGCCGCTGTCCCGGCTGTCGAAGCCGGTGAAGCCGTCGGGCGCCCGCTCCTTCGGCCGCGACCCGCCGAGGAAGGCGCGGACCAGCCGGTTGCGGTAGAGCGCGTGCAGCGAGAAACGGTTGACGTTCACCATCCACTGGGTGGCCAGCGCCATCACCAGCAGGATCCCGGCGATCACGAACGTCCAGAGCCAGTTGTCGAAGTACTCGCCCGAAGCAACGGTACCGGTGAAGAAGGCGGCCGTGTGGAACGGCGTGCCGAGCGCCAGCCGGTCGAACGTCATCGACAGGAAGATCAGCAAGATCGCCGCGAACAGCGGTCCGGCGACGGCGAGCGCGAGGTTCACCCACCACGCCTTCCGGTCGGTGGCGGGGCCCTTGCCGGACGTCGCGCTGCCGGCGCCGAGGAAGGCGGTGAGGGTGCCGGCGGCGGCACCGATGGTGGCGAGGCTGACATTGGCGGAGATCACCGGAGCCGTGCCCTGGTACAGCCACGAGCCCAGCAGGACGATGCTGGAGAGCACGATCCAGCCGAGCGCGGCGATCAAGTACCAGCCGCCGGAGCGACCGAGCCATTCGCGCTCGAAGTCGCCGTTGCGGGCATAGCCGTTGACCATGACGTAGGTCATCTGGCCGAGCAGCATCGACATCAGGAACCAGGGCTGGCCGAGGATCACCAGCAGGATCTGCGGGTTGATGGCCGAGTCCTTGTCCTTGTCCAGCAGCAGGTCGACGCCGGGGATATCGGCGGGCTTCTGCTCGAGCCCGGCGTAGAGGTGGACGCCGAGCCAGAGCAGCACGCCGGAAACCACGGCGGCGATGAGCCAGGACATCCAGACCATGCGATCGAGCTCGATCGCCTTCCCCGCCTTCAGCCGCGCCCCGACGATGCCCAGCAGCCAGACGACGACGGCGACGGCGACCATGCGCAGTAGCAGCCATCCGTCGAACGCCGCTGTCTGCCCGAAGGTGCCGTCGACGAGGCCCGCCGCCAGCGCGTCGCCGGCTGTCATCCACCGGTTGGCGAGCCAGGCGAAGCAGGAGCTGGCGAGGATCGCCGGCATGAGGCAGCCGAAGAGGAACCGCGTCTGCTCGTTCCAGGGGCCGGCGTGGCCGGCGGACATCGGCGTCTGCGTCGCCGGCGGATGGTGCAGCTTGTAGACCTTGTAGCCGAAGCTCTGGGCCGTCAGCAGGACGCCGAGGAGGGCGACCAGGAAGCCCCAGGCCGGGCATGATGCGCCGAACGTCCCGGTATGCGCCACGGCGGCGACCACCTTGATCAGGATCACCGGCGCCGCCAGGACCGGCAGCAGCACCAGCCAGTTCAGCAGCAGGTTGCGGATGAAGATGGCGACGGCGGTCCACAGGTCGATCGACACCAGCCCTGCCTTCGGGGTGAGGTAGGCGCTGTAGTCGCGGAGGTGGCGGATCTCCTCGGGCTCGGCATCGCCGCCGGCGCGGCGGACGTGGAGATCGTCGATGACGTCCTGGCTCCTCCCGGCCCGGCTGAGCCAGGCCGAGAGCCAGGAGCCGATGTAGCCGCCGCCGGACACCGTCGAGAGATAGTGGAACCGGGTGAGCAGTCCCGACTGGGCCAGCGCCTGCAGCACGCCGAGCGAGAACGAGGCGCTGCGGATGCCGCCGCCGGAAAGCGCCAGCGCCTCGGGCTTGAGCCGGTGCGCGGCGGCGTAGACCGCGGATCGCCGCCCGGGCTCATGCTCGGCATCGAAGCCGGCGAGCGCCTCCTCGGCCGCCGCCGCGGCGCGCGCGTCTCCCGCCTGCCGCGCCTTGGCGCAGGCCTCGACCAGCGTCTCGCGCCCGGCGGTCAGCGCGCCGAGCTTCGCGTCCAGAGCCCGGATCTCCGGCCGCGGTCCCCAGATCGCGGCGAACTCGTCGCGGAGCACGTTCGAGAGCGGGAGCGGTCCGGGATCGGGCCCGGCCGGCGTCGCGTTCGCTTGCGTCATCCTGGATCCCCCCGGCGGCCGCCCGGCCGCCTGCAATCTCCGGGGGAATTATCGGCCGGAATCCGGGCATGTGCATCCCCCATCTGGGGGGAGGGCGACGCACCCCCCGGCGGCGCGGGGCGTCGGGCTCCGCCCGGCCTCGCCGCGGCAGGGGAGCCCGGAAAGCACGTTTCGGGGAGCGGCGGCCGGGGCGATGGCCAGGGCGCGAAAAGCCTCCTAATCTTGCCGGGCCGGGCAGTCCGTTTCGGCCGGCCAGGGGGGCGATGGCCCGTCAAGTCCACAAGAAGCGCTCGTCGGCGATGCCGGCACCGGCGCATGTGATCTACGAGCCGGTGGCGGGCGACATCCACGACGGCGACCTGCGTGCGCTGTTCCAGCGCTGGGAGGCGGAGATCGCCGCCGGCCACGCGGTGCCCGGCCAGGAGATCCTGGGCTATCCGGAGATCGCGCCGCTGACCCGCAACCTGATGCTGCTGGAGATCATCCCGCTCGCGGCCGGCGGTCACGACTACCGCTATCGCATCTACGGCGCGGAGATCGCCAAGGCCTACGGCCAGGACATGACCGGCCGGCTGACCAGCGAATTCCCGAGCGGCGTCGCCAGCTTCTTCGCCGAGCTCTACGAGACCGCGATCGACCGCAAGATCGTCATCCACAGCCTGCACACGCCGCCTTTGAGCGTGAACGTCACCAAGTGGGAACGGCTGATCTTCCCGCTGGGCGACCCCGAGGTGAAGTGGCTGCTGGTGGTGAACATCGCGAAGGGCAGGCGGCGGGAGGAATGACTCGCTTGCGCGAGAGGCCTTCGCTCGCCGCTTGGGGCGCGCTCCATGGACTTGCTTCGCGAGACCTCCCGACCCTCGCTCAAGTGGCGTGACGCTTTCGTTCGCGAAGACGCGAACCCCGCGTCCCGCCGCTCGGGCGATCCCGAATCTCCCGAGCGCGGAACGCGGCAGTAAGCGTTAAGTGCGACGCGAAGCGTCGTCACGGTCGCTTACGAGAGCGGGCCGCACTCAGCGAGGATCGGAAGCTCTCGCGAATGCGGGGCCGTGGACTTTGTGTGTCCCGAGCCCCAAGCTTCGAAAACGAAATCCCGGGAGGTCTCGCCATGCGCCTGCTTCTCCGCCTCGCCGCCGCGCTCACTCTCCTCGCCACATCCGCCTTCGCCCAATCCTTCCCCGCGCCGAAGACCGGCGAATGGATCGCCAAGGATTTCAAATTCCACACCGGCGAGACCGTGCCGGAGGTGAAGCTGGCGTACACCACCATCGGCGATCCCAAGGGCGAGCCCGTGCTGATCTTGCATGGCACGTCCGGTTCCGCCGGCTCGATGCTGGGGCCCGCTTTCGCCGGCCAGCTGTTCGGTCCCGGCCAGCCTTTGGATGCGCAGCGATACTTCATCATCATCCCGGATTCGATCGGCCACGGGAAATCGTCCAAGCCGTCGGACGGGCTCCGCGCCAAGTTCCCGCGCTACAATTACGACGACATGGTGCAGGGCCAATACCGGCTGGTGACCGAGGGCCTGGGCGTGAAGCATCTCCGCCTCGTGCTCGGCAACTCCATGGGCGGCATGCACACCTGGCTCTGGGGCACCACGCATCCCACGATGATGGACGCACTCGTGCCGATGGCCTCGCAGCCGACGGAGATGTCCGCCCGCAACTGGATGATGCGCCGGCTTATCATCGACACCATCCGCAGCGATCCCGAGTGGAACGGCGGCAACTACACCAGCCAGCCGAAGTCGCTCAAGATGGCCAACGTGTTCTACGGCATCGGCACCAACGGCGGTACGCTGGCGTGGTCGTCGCTGGCGCCGACGCGGGCGGCCGCCGACAAGATCGTGGATGAGCGCCTGGCCGCGCCGTTCACCGCGGATGCCAACGACTTCATGTATGCGTGGGATTCCTCGCGCGACTACAACGCCGCGCCCGGCCTGGATCGCATACAAGCGGCGCTCCTCGCCATCAACTCCGCCGACGACGAGCGCAACCCGCCGGAGACCGGCGTGATGGAACGCGAGCTCAAGCGCCTCAAGAACGCCAAGCTCCTGCTTATACCAGCGAGCACGGACACGCGCGGCCATGGCACGACCGGCATGGCCAGGTTCTGGGCGAGTGAGGTAAAGGCGTTGCTGGATGCGACGCCCAAGAAGGCGATGTAGGCGTCGACTCGCTACGCGAGGACTTACGACCCTCGCTTAGGGCGTGACGCATTCGACGGACTCGCTTGCGCGAGAGCATCCGACCCTCGCTTGGTGGCATGACGCTTTCGTTCGCGAAGACGCGAACCCCGCGTCCCGCCGCTCGGGGGCGAGCGCGGGATGCGGAGCTAAGGCGCAAGGTGCGCACTTGCGCACCGACAGCCTTAGCGGAAGCAGACCGCCTTAAGCGAGCCTCGTTGAGTTCCGAGCGCAGCGAGGCTTCACCGCAGCGAGTCTTCAATCCGGCAGCTCGTACCCAATCCTGGTCTCGACCTCGATTGTCTTCCGCACCGCCGGCCTCTCCATCATCCTCTCGTAATGAGCGCGCAGATTCGCGAACTCTCCCGGCCCCGCGTGCAACTTCGCGCCGAACCGCCAGAACAGCCGGAACAGATGAATGTCTGCGATCGAATAGCGGCCGCCGACCGCCCAGTCCGCATCGCCGAGCCGCCGGTCGGCCAGCGCGTAGACGTCCCGCATGCGCTCGATGCCTTGCGTGCGTGCCGGGTGAAGCGTCGCGGCGATGAACGACATCCACGAGATGACCTCGGCCTCGGCGAACGCATCTCCCGCGGGCAGCAGCCCTGCCTCCGGATACCGCCTCGCGAGATAGAACAGGATCGCCGCCACTTCCGTCAGCACGCGCCCGTCGACCTCCAGCACCGGCACCTGGCCCACCGGATTGATCTTCAGGAACTCAGGCGTCAGCGTCTCCGTCCTGTGGATCGACAGCACCCGGCTCTCGAACGCGCAGCCGACCTCATGCAGCGCGATATGCACCGCCATCGACGAGGTGCCGGGGGCGAAGTGGAAGATCAGCATGGCTGGCTCCTAGCGCACCTGGAAGATCGCTTCGACCGAGCAGGCGAAGTCCATTGGCCCAATGGTGCCGACGGCGAAGCGCGCATGCCGGCCGGCCTCGCCCCAGATCTGGACCAATAGGTCGGAGGCGCCGTTGGCGACCTGCGGCTGGCCCTTGAAGTCGGGCGCGGAGTTGACGAAGACGCCGAGCTTGACGCAGCGCACCACCCGGTCGAGATCGCCGTCCAGCGCCGCCTTGAGCTGGGCGATCACGTTGAGCGCCGAGAGCCGCGCCGCCGCCTGCCCCTGCTCGAGCGAAATCTCGACGCCCAGCCGGCCGAGATAGGGGCGCCTGTCGCCGTCGACCGGCGGCTGGCCGGCGACGAAGGCGAGCCCGTCGACCACGACCACATGCTGGAATGACGCGAACGGCGTCCCCGCCGACGGCAGGACGAGGCCGAGCTCGGCCAGCTTCACATCGATGCGTCCACTCATCCGTGCTCCCCCCGGCTGTGCAGGATGAGCCTAGCGCGCGAATGCCTCTGCGTCCCCCGAGCGCGAGGCGGCGGCAGGCTTGGATCGCATCTTGGCGACCTTGCCCGCCATCAACTCCGCCGAGCGAGGGAGAGAAGGGCGCCGAGCCTCGCGATCAGGCGCTCTTCAGCGACCGTCGTCCGGCGGCGCGTGGCTTCCGCGCCTTGGCCGGCCGGGCACCGCTCTCCGCAGTCTTGCCGTAGCGCGTCAGCTCGACCAGCTTGCCCTTGAGGTCGGCCATGACGACGAGGCAGCCGCCGGCGGCGTCGACGTAGCGCGCCAGCGTCGAGACGAACATGTCCGGCCGCCGCTCCAGGCGCGAGACCTGCGGCTGGTCGATCTCCAGCCGCGCCGCCATCTCCTGCTGCGACAGGCCGGCGGCGGTGCGGATCTCCTGCAACGCCAGATCCTTCAGCAGGCCGTCATAGATCCGGTCCGACGCATCGCGCTCCTTCGGCGTCATCCTGGCGCGCAGCGCCGACAGCGGCTTTGCCATCGAACATCTCCGAGTGGGTGAACCGTTCACGTCAAGAAGCGAAGACACGAAAGCAGTGGAGCTACGTGGTCAACCAGATCCTTCGGGATGGTGCCGCAGATGACGCCGGAAAATAGCCAGACGGCGCCCGTCGCCGAAATATCTAAACCGCCAGTCTCCGCCACCGCCATCGTGTTGCGGATGTCTTGGTCTTCCGCGGCGCGAGATCGCTGTTCCTGCTTCAAGGCTTCGTCCTGCCTCCGGACGTTCGCGTCCATTTCTTCTTGGGCTTGGCTTATCCGGTCGTCGATGAGCGTGGCATTCTTCTCTAAAGCCGCAACCCGGTCTTCTATCGTGGCACCGGGGCCGGCTTTGTGTCTGGCAATGCCGCGTGCATTGACCGTGTCCGAATCTTGCACGACGGCAAGCACACCGGAAACTGTTGCTATATTGTAGGCTGGCCAGCGGCCAAACCATTGGCGTGTACGGTCAAATATGCCAGGAAGCCCGAAGAGTTTGCGGGTCTCTCTAATGCCGATCGCCACCATCCCTATGCCGAGAAGCTGGAGCGCCGCCCCGGCCCTCGCTATGTAGAGTTCGCTCCCCTGCGCCACGACGACGATCGGGAACATCAATCCAATCCCGCCAGTCCCGAGGATGAGCAGCAAGAATTTCCATGTTTCTCTCGCCAAGGAGCCCAACGCCTTGATCCAGCGCCATGACTTTTTTATTTGAGCGTGAAGGGCCATGCGGATGATCCTCACTTGGGTGTTTCCAGTTCGCGTTTGGATCGTTATTCCAAGGATTAACAGGCAAACCAAGCCCGTTCCTTGATCCGCCACCGAGAGAATAGCGGCCGGTCAGTGACTCAAGGCGGGCGACTTGCTGCACCGCCTCACGCCTTCTGCTAACCTCCCTCCACCCTTTCACCCCCTCCCGGAGCCGCCCCCCATGTCCGCCTGCATCATCGGCTGGGCCCATACGCCCTTCGGCAAGCATGACGCCCTCGATCTGGAAACCTTGATCGTCACCGTCGCCCGCCAGGCGGTGGCCGATGCCGGCCTCGAGCCGAAGGACATCGACCAGATCTTCGTCGGCCACCTCAATGCCGGCTTCGTCCGCCAGGAGTTTCCTTCCTCGCTGGCGTTGCAGGCCGCGGACGAGTGGCGCTTCAAGCCGTCGACCCGTGTCGAGAACGCGTGCGCCACGGGATCGGCGGCGATCCATCAGGGGCTGAACGCCATAGCCGCCAAGCGTGCCAAGCGCGTGCTGGTGGTCGGCGTCGAGAAGATGACGGAGGTCACCGGCGCGCAGGTCGGCGACCTGTTGATCCGCGCCTCGTACCTCAAGGAAGAGGGCGCGACCGAGGGCGGCTTCGCCGGGGTCTTCGGCGGCATCACCGCGAATTATTTCCAGAAGCACGGCGACCAGTCGGACGCGCTGGCGCGCATCGCCGCTAAGAATCACAAGAACGGCGCCGTCAATCCGCTGGCTCACATGCGGAAGGATCTGGGCTACGACTTCTGCCGGAACGTCAGCGAGAAGAACCCCTTCGTCGCCGGCCCGCTGAAGCGCACCGACTGCTCGCTGGTTTCCGACGGCGCCGCCGCCGTGGTGCTGGCGGACATGGACACGGCGCTGTCCTCGAAGAAGGCCGTGGTGTTCCGCGCCGCCGAGCAGGTGAACGACTTCCTGCCGATGAGCCGCCGCGACATCACCTTGTTCGAAGGCTGCGAGCAGGCGTGGAAGAAGGCGCTCTCGGCCTCCCGCCTCAACCTGCTCGATCTCAGCCTGGTCGAGACGCATGACTGCTTCACGGTGGCCGAGCTGATCGAATACGAGGCGATGGGCCTGACCCCCAGAGGACAGGGCTATCGCGCGATACAGGAAGGCTGGACCGAGAAGACCGGCAAGCTGCCGGTGAACCCCTCCGGCGGCCTCAAGTCCAAGGGCCACCCGATCGGCGCCACCGGCGTTTCCATGCACGTCATGAGCGCGATGCAGCTCACGGGTGCGGCGGGGGACATGCAGGTGAAGGGGGCGAAGCTCGCGGGCGTGTTTAATATGGGTGGCGCGGCTGTTGCCAACTACGTGAGCATTCTCGAACCCCTCAGATCTTAGGGCCTCGCTTCGCTCGGAACTCAACGAGGCTCTCTGACGGCGGTCTGCTTCCGCGGTCTTGAAGCCTCGCTGTGCTCGGAACTCATGAGGCTCGCTTGATGCGTGCTGCTTCCGCCAAGGCTGACGTGCGCAAGAGCGCACTTGCGCCTTGGCTCCGCATCCCGCGCTCGCCCCCGAGCCCCGAGCGGGACGACGCGGCAGGTCGATCGCCTCTTGGCGATCGTACCGGGAGCGGCGGACCATCAAGCGAGGGTCCGTAAACTCTTCCGCGCTACCGAAAGCCCAGCTTGACCTACCAGCAACCGACGCACTCGAGACATCACGCGCTCATCATCCTGGTCGTCCTCACCTTCATCTGGGGGCTGAACTGGCCGGGGATGAAGCTGGCGGTGATGGGCTTTCCGCCCTGGCATTTCCGCGCGGCCTGCGCCGCCTTCGGCATCGTCGCGCTGTTCACGCTGGCAAGATTGCAGGGCCACCGGCTGATGCCGCCGCCCGGGCTCTGGTGGTCGCTGGCGTTGGCGGGCGTGCTCAACGTCTCGGGCTGGCAGGTGTTCTCGGCAACCGCGCTGCAATACATGCCGTCCGGCCGGGGCGCGATCGTGGCCTACACCATGCCGCTGATGACGGCCGTGCTGTCGGTACCGCTCTTGGGCGAGCGGCTGACGCTGCGTGTGGTCGTGGCACTGGCGATGGGCATGGGCGGCATGGCGTTCCTGCTGCCGCCGGACATCCTTTCGGCGCATGACGAGCAGATCCACGGCATCCTCTTGATGCTGGGCGCGGCGCTGTCCTGGGGACTCGGCACGATCTACCTCAAATATCTGAAGCTGCCGATGCCGACGACGGTGATCACCGCCTGGCTGTTCGTCTTCGCCCTGCCGCCGATGTTCATCGGCGCGATGTTCGAGCCCTGGCCGCCCGATCCGGCGCTCCTCACCTGGCCGGTGATACTGGGCGCGCTTTATGCGAGCACCATACCCGTCGCCTATGGCTACTGGGCGTGGTTCCGCCTGGTCGAGGTGATGCCGGTGACCGTCGCCTCCATCGCCAACCTGGCGACGCCGGTGGTCGGCGTGCTCGCCGGCGCGCTGATCCTCGGCGAAAGCATCGGCTGGCGCGAGGGTGCGTCGCTCGGCCTCGTTGTCCTGGCACTCGTCCTCGTCCTCTATAGGAAGCCCGCGCCGAAAGCTTCATAGAACCCTCTCCTGCGTCGTACGCGGGGAGGGCAGGGTGGGGGCGAGCGCAAAGCGAGATCTTTCGCCGGCCGCTGCAAGAGCTTTATCCCACCGCCGCTCCTCGCTTACGCTCGGCTCTCACCCCATCCCTCCCCCGCGCTTCGCATGGGAGAGGGGGTCCAAGGAGTCAATCGCATGCTGGTCGGTTACGTCAGCGACGAACGCTATGTTGCCATCGAAGGCGTCGCCTTCGAGTTCATTCGCGCCGGCGTCTCCGTCGCCGTGCACTCACGCGCGTCCGGCGCCGTCCATGCGGACATCGCGCCCGGCGAATACGAGGTCGTGCTGTCGAAGGAGGGCTTCGGCGCCAAGCGCGTGACCATGAACGCGGTGCGCGACGTGCCCTACCAGTTCCGGCTGCTGGCCGACCAGCTGCTGGGCTATCCCTGGCCGAAATATGTCCGTGCCGGCGAGCAGGCGGAATTCAGAGTGCACTCGCCCGAGGCCTACCACATGGAGCTCTGGCGCTATGGGCTGAAGAAGGAGAAGGTGCAGAGTCTCGGCTGGTGGGACGAGCACGGCCCCCGCGCCATGGTGCAGATCACGCCGGACGGCGACTACACCCAGACCGGCTGCCAGTGGAGCAAGACCGGATATGCCAGCCCGGGCTTCCGGCCCAAGGCGACGGCGCCGGAGAAGAGCGGGCTCTACTACTTCCATGCCTCGACCAAGTCCGGGAAGTTCTTCTCCTTCCCCTGGGTGGTGGCGCCGGCGAAGCCGACCGAGAAGATCTGCGTCTTGGCATCCAACATCACCTGGAACGTCTACAACGCCTTCGGCGGCCGCTCGAACTACATCAACACCGACAAGCTGCCGCCGACGCCGACGGTGAATTCCCGCCAGGACCTGCAGCGCTACACCGCCGCGAATTTCCTCACATACCAGTCCGAGGTCTACGCGCCCCTGTCGTTCGACCGGCCGGAGCCGATCAACTTCGTGCCCGAGGACGAGACGCCGGAGAAGGTGATCGAGGGCAGGTCCGCCTGCCACATCGCGCCGGCGGAATGGCGGCTGCTCGCCTGGCTCGAGCGCGAAGGCTTCGGCTACGACTTCTGGGCCGAGAGCCAGCTTCACGACGGCACGCTCGACCTCGATGCGTACACCGTGCTGATCCTCTCGACCCACCCGGAATACTGGTCCAGGGAGATGTACTTCAAGGTCAAGGCCTGGGTGCACGAGCGCGGCGGGCGGCTCCTCTATCTCGGCGGCAACGGCATCGACTGCGAGGTGACGTTCGAGGGCGACGCCGTGGTCTGCCACAACGGCGATGCGCGCCGCTTACGCGCGCCCGGCTCCTACACGCCGCGCTTTCGCGACCGCGTCGAGTGCCCGTCCCATCTCCTCGGCGTCGTCTTCGACTATGACGGCGCCATGACCGGCGCGCCCTACCGGGTGAAGGACGCCTCGCATTGGGTCTATGCCCACACCGGCCTCAAGGACGGCGACACCTTCGGCGAGAAGTCGCTGCACATGCGCTGCCCCGGCGGCGCGTCCGGCCACGAGACCGACAAGATGACGCCGTACACGCCCAAGGGCACGGTGCACCTCGCCAAGGGCCTCAACCCGGACAAGGGCGGCGCCGACATGATCCACTACGAGACCAAGACCGGCGGCCAGGTCTTCTCGGCGGGATCGATCGCCTGGACCGCGTCGATCTTCGTCGACGATAAGGTGTCCAAGATCACCCGCAACGTGATCGAGCGGTTCCTGAAGTAGGTTCCGATGCGCCGTCCCCCGCGCTAACCTCTCCACAGGGGAACCTCGGGGGATCGAACATGCGCGCCATCACCGCTGCCGTCGCCGTCACGCTGCTGGCGGCAACATCCGCGCTCGCCCAGCCGAAGGTGCTGCGCTATACGCCGGCCGCCGACCTGACCTCGCTGGATGCGCAGACCAACACCGCCTTGGTCACCGCGCAATACGGCATGATGGTCTACGACACGCTGTTCTCCTTCGACCTCGGCATGTTCCCGCGCCCCCAGATGGTGGCGGATCACACCGTCTCCGCCGACAAGCTCACCTATACCTTCAAGCTCCGCCCCGGGCTCAAATTCCATGACGGCCAGCCGGTGACCGCAGCCGACGTGGTGCCGTCGATCCGGCGCTGGATGAAGCGGGACGCTTTGGGCCGCCGCATGGAGGCGGCGATGGCCTCGTTCGAGGCGGACGGCGCCGACACGGTGAAGATGGTGTTCAAGACGCCCTTCCCCTTCGTCGAGATGGCGCTCGCCTGGAGCGGCTCGGGCATGGCGGCGATCTTGCGCAAGGCCGACGCCGAGACCGACCCGATGAAGCCGCTGACCAGCCATGTCGGCTCCGGTCCGTTCAAGTTCATGCGCGACGAATGGCGCACCGGCTCGATGGCGGCCTGGGAGAAGAACGCCGACTATGTGCCGCGCTCGGAGCCGCCCAACGGCCTCGCCGGCGGCAAGGTGGTGAAGCTCGACCGCGTCGAGCTGAAATACATCCCCGATGCAGGCACGCGGGCGAACGCGCTGAAGGTCGGCGAGATCGACCTGATCGACCTGCTTCCGGTCGACCTGATCCCGGTCTTCAAGGGCGCCGCCAACGTCACCGTCGACAAGCTCTCGCCCTTCGGCGGCGAGGGCGTGATCCGCATGAACCAGCTGCAGCCGCCCTTCGACAGCCTGAAGGCCAGGCAGGCGCTGGCGCACACCATCGTCCAGTCGGAATACATGTCGGCCGCCTATGGCGATCCGCAATGGTGGGAGCCGAGCTGCTTCTCCTGGTTCGTCTGCAAGTCGGCCAACGGCACCGAGGCGGGATCCGAGCCCTACCGCACGCCCGACTACGGCCGCGCCCGCACGCTCCTCACCGAGTCCGGATACAAGGGCGAGCCGATCGTGATCATGACGGTCAGCGACGTGCCGTCGATCTACGCCATGGCCCAGGTGATGGCGGCGAACCTGCGCAAGATCGGCGCCACCGTCGATCTGCAAGTGGTCGACTTCGGTCAGCTCTTCGCCAGGCGCGAGAACAGGAAGACCCCGGCCGAGGGTGGCTGGCACCTGATCGTGCTGGGCTACAACGGCCAGTTCCTGCAGTCGCCGCTGACCAACCCGATCATCGACTCCCGCTGCGGCGAGGCGATCTTCGGCTGGCCCTGCGACGAGGCGGTGGAGAAGCTCCGGACCGCCTATTTCAACGAGCCCGACCTGATCAAGCGGAAGGCGGTGCTGGAGGATCTCTCCAAGGCCGCCTGGGCCTCGCTGCCGAGCCTGCTCACCGGCATGTACTACAACGCCTATGCCTGGCGCGCCGAGGTGAAGGGCCTGCTCAAGTCGCCGCAACTGGTGTTCTGGAACGTCGAGAAGACGAAGTAGGAGCGCGGGCCCCTACAGCTCCGTCATCCACTTGCGCACCGTCTCGACCCAGGGGCTGCCGCGGCGGCCGTTGTCGAGGCTGATCTGGAAATGGTCGAAGTCCTCGAACACCTGGGACTCGACGCGCGTGCCGGCGGCCTTGAGGGCCTCGACCATCGGCGGCGCGGTTCGGAGGCAGTATTCGAGGTCCTTGCCGCCCCAGGTGATGTAGAAGGGCACCCGGTTGCCGGCGACGTGATTGATCGGGCTGATCTCGGCCGCGTCCTCGGGCTTTTCCAGCATCGCCTTGCCGCGCGCCTCCAGCTCGCCGACCTCGAACTTGTAGGAGCCGCTGACCGGGAAGCAGCCGAGAATAGTCTTCACCGGCACGCCGGCGGCGGCGAGCAGGTCGCGCCTGAGCGTCGCCAGCGCCGCCAGATGGGCGCCGGCCGAATGGCCGCCGATGAACAGGCGGTCGGTGTCGCCGCCGAAGCGCGCGATGTTGCGGCGGACCCAGGCGAGCGCGGCGATGGTGTCGTCGAGATTGGCCGGATACTTGATGTCAGGCAGCAGGCGGTAGGAGACCGAGATGAAGATCGCCGGCAGGTCGGTGAATGCCGGGGCCATGAAGCCCATCCACTCCTTGTAGCCGTTCGACCAGCCGCCGCCGTGCAGGAACAGCAGCACCGGCAGGTCGCGCAGCGACTTGTCGGCCGGCAGGTAGACGTCGAGGCGCTGCCAGTAGTCGGGGCCATAGGCCTGGTCAACCACGACCCGGCTGGTCTCGGCGACCTTCTTCGAGCGTTCCAGGATCTCCGCCGCATAGGCTTGGGCTGCCGGCCCCATCCGCTCCTGCGACTGCGGCGGCAGATTGTCGAAACCCATGGCGAGACCCTCCGTTTGACGCGACCGCGTTCGCCACCGGCCCGGCACCCGCCACCCGGACCAGCCCAACCCGAGCCGGCGAGATCGAAGGCCTTTGCGGCAAAGGCGGCGAGGACAGGCGCACGGACGACGCCGCAGCATTTGCCGCGTCGAGCCTGACGCTCGACCATAATTGATTAATCTTTTGCTGGGATAGTATTTAGTTCTTCGAGATGCGGGGTCCCGGCATATGACCGTTCCCATGCCTGTTGACGAGCCGTTGCGGCTCGAAGCGCTGCGCTCGCTGGAGGTGCTCGATACCTCGCAGGACCCTCGCTTCGATCGGTTCGTCCATCTCGCCGCGCAGATCCTGGATACGCCGATCGCGCTGGTTTCCCTGGTCGATGCCAACCGGCAATGGTTCAAGGCAAGGATCGGACTGGACGTGACGGAGACGCCGCGGGATGTCGCCTTCTGCGCCCATGCGATTCTCTCGGATGCACCGATGGTCGTCGAGGATACGCTGCTCGATCCGCGGTTCTTCCGGAACCCGCTCGTTCAAGGGGCGCCGAACATCCGCTTCTACGCCGGGGCGCCGCTGACCTCCCGCGGCGGCTATCGCCTGGGAACGCTCTGCGCCATCGACACGCGGCCACGGCAGCCGACGCGCCCGCAGATCGCCGCCCTGCAGACGCTCGCATCGATTGCCGCCGATGTCCTGTCCATGCACCAGGAGCTGAAGGCGGTGAACGTGCTGCTCTCGGACTCGCGGACCGAGGCGCGTGAACGCTCGCTGTTCGTCGCGAGCTTCAGCCACGAGCTGCGAACGCCGCTGAACCACATCGGCGGATTCTCGGAAATCATCGAGAACGACACCCAGGAGTCCCTGCCGCGCGCCAAATGCAGGGAGTACGCCTCGATCATCAGGCGGAGCGCGCAGCACTTGTTCCAGGTTATCGACGGCATCGTGCGCTTGGAAAAAGCGGCCTACGGAGCCGACGTCGGCGTCGGGCCGGTCGATGTCGACAATGCCGTCGGAGAGGTCGTGAGGTCGTTCGAGGCGATGGTCGCGAGCAAACGACAGCGGCTCGAATTCCGTCCGTCGGGGTGTGGTGCCCGGGTGCCTGCGGACGAGACGGCGCTGCGACAGATCGCCGTCAACCTGATCTCGAATGCCTGCAAGTACAGCCCCGAAGGAGCCGCGATCACGGTCACCGCCTTCGCCCCCGGCCCGGATGACCGTTGCTTTCTCGAAGTCGCGGATTCCGGGCCCGGAATCGCCGACGATCTGTTGCGTCGGATCGGCGAGGCTTTTGTTCAGGACAAGAATCCGAAGCTGCACCATGGTGCCGGCATCGGTCTCGGCCTCCGCATCTCGATGCAGCTGGCGAAAGCCATGCACTGCGATCTGAAGATCACACGCGGCGCGCAGGGGGGAACCATCGCACGCCTGGAAAGGGCCCGTTGAACCGCCCTACCGGCGCGCGCCGCCGGTCGTGTCGCCCCTAGCCCCGCGCCGGCGGCCGCATCCGCTCCTGCGACCGCAGATTGCCGAACACCATGCTCGTCTCCCTGTCCGATGCGGACGAGCCTGAGATCCGAGCGGGTTGAAATCCAGGGAGCGGGCTGAGAGGGTGCAGGCCTCCCGTTCCGAGAGACAGCCACATGTCCTTCACCTTCGTCATGCTCCCGCCGCACAGCGACGCCGCGCGCGGCTTCGCCCGGAAGCTCGCCCGCGATCTCCCGGAGATCAGGCTTCTCGCGCCGGAGAACCCGAACGAGGCGGCTGCCGCGATCGCCGAGGCCGACGGCGCCTTCGGCACGCCGACGCCGGCGCTGATCAAGGCGGCGACGAAGCTGCGCTGGCTGCAGGCGCCGGCCGCGGCGCCGCCGGCGGGGTTCTACTTCCCCGAGCTGGTCCAGCACCCGGTGGTCGTCACCAACATGCGCGAGATCTACAACGACCATATCGGCGCCCATATCATGGCATTCGTGCTGGCTTTCGCCCGCGGGCTCCACGAATACGTCCCGCTTCAGCTCAAACGCCAATGGAAGCCGAGGCCGCTGGACACCGGTGTCGTCGACCTGCCGTCCTCGACCCTGCTGATCGCGGGCCTCGGCGGCATCGGCGCCGAGACGGCCAGGCTCGCGGCCGCCTTCGGCATGACGGTGATCGCGACCGACGCCCGCCGCACCGATACTCCGCCCGGCGTCGCCGGGCTGCATCCGGCAGGCGCTCTGGACACGCTTCTTCCGCGCGCCGACTTCGTCGTGCTCACCATCCCGCATACGCCGGCGACCGAAGGGCTGATGGACCGTGCGCGCTTTCGCCGCATGAAGCCGGGCGCGTTCTTCATCAACATCGGCCGCGGCATGACCACGCGCCTGGACGATCTCGTCGCCGCGCTGAAGGCCGGAGAGATCGCCGGCGCCGCTCTCGACGTGTTCGAGCAGGAGCCGCTGCCGGCCGGCCATCCGCTGTGGACATTGCCGAACGTGCTGATCACCCCGCACACCGCCGGCTTCGGCCCGCATCTGGACGAGCGCCGCTACGAGATCATCCTCGCCAATGCACGCGCGATGCTGGCGGGAACGCCGCTCCGGAACGTCGTCGACAAGGCGAACTGGTTCTAGGCTGCCGGATATCTTTTGGGCGCGCCCCTTGCCGAACGAGGGCGGTGGCCCTATTTAGTGCCCATTGAGATTCGGCCGAACGACTTGGCCCCGCCGCGATAGCGGCCCGACTGACGACCCTCCCAAATCTCGAGTTCACCCGCCGCGAGCGATCGCGGCTCTCTCTATACTTGCTAAAGGACGACATCCCATGACGACGGGAACTGTGAAGTGGTTCAATACCCAGAAGGGTTTCGGCTTCATTCAGCCGGAAACCGGCGATAAGGACGTCTTCGTCCATATCAGCGCGGTCGAGCGTGCGGGCCTCGGCTCCCTCAACGAGGGCCAGAAGGTGACGTTCGATATCGTCGCCGACAAGCGTTCCGGCAAATCCTCCGCCGAGAACCTGCGCGCCGAATAGGCGCCCTTAAGGGATCGCGACGCCCTGACCACGGATGTACTGGCAGGGCTGACGCGGTCTCAAAGGACGATGGACCCGACGATCGCGCCCCCTGACCACGGATGTACTGGCAGGGACGGAGCGGTCGTCGAGTTCCGCAGCGCGGGCCGAAAGGCCCGCGTTTTCGTTTATGGTCATGATTAACGCCTGTTTTTTGCATCCGCCGTGCCTTGGCGATAAAATGCGCGCATGAGCCCGATCGCCGCTTACGCCAGCGCCCCCCCGCCGCTCCAGCCGATCGCTCCCGTCGTGGGCCGTTCCGGCGGCGAGCAGAGCGAGGGCGGGCAGAGCCAGTTCCAGGCCTCCGACGTCCACTCCCATGGCGAGCTGGCGTCGACATGTCCGACCTGCGGACACAGCCTCAACCTTTCCGTCTGATCCCGCCTCGTGAGCGAGCAGGCTGACGTCGTCGTCATCGGCGGCGGTGGCGTCGGCTCGGCCGTCGCCTACCAGCTGACGGCGAGGCCCGACTTCCGGGGATCGGTCGTCGTCGTCGAACGCGATCCCGCCTACGCGACCGCGTCGACCGCGCTGTCGGCCGGCGGCGTCCGCCAGCAGTTCTCGACGCCGGAGAACATCCGTCTTTCGCTCTACGGCGCTCATTTCATCCGCGACATCGGCCGGCTGCTCGAGGTCGACGGCGACAAGCCGAGCATCAACTTCATCGAGGGCGGATATCTCTTCCTGGCCTCGCCGTCCGGCGTGCCCGTGCTCGAAGCCAATCATGCCGTGCAGAAGGCCGAGGGCGCCGACAACGCGCTGCTGGCTCCGGCGGCGCTGAAGGCGCGTTTTCCCTGGCTCAATGCCGACGGTCTGGCGCTGGGATCGCTCGGCCTGTCGATGGAAGGCTGGTTCGATCCCTACGGTCTGCTTCAGGCACTTAAGCGGAAGGCGCGCGCCCAGGGCGTCCGCTACGTCACCGACACCGTCGTCGGCCTCGACCGGACGGGCGATCGCGTTGACGCGGTCAGGCTCGCCTCCGGCGGACGGATCGCCGGAACATGGATCGTCAACGCCGCCGGGCCGCAGGCGGGAAGGGTGGCGGCGATGGCCGGGCTCGACCTGCCGGTGGTGCCGAAGAAGCGCTTCGTCTACGTCTTCGACTGCCGCGACACGCTCTCGCCGCGCCTGCCGCTCCTGATCGACGCGACCGGCGTCTGGGTCAGGCCGGAAGGCGCCGGATATATCGGCGGCATCTCGCCGCCCGAGGACCAAGACCCGGACTCCGATGACCTCGACGTCTCCTACGATCTCTGGGAGGAGATCGTCTGGCCGACGCTGGCCGAGCGCATCCCGGCCTTCGAGGCGGTGAAGCTGCAGCGGGCCTGGGCCGGGCACTACGACTACAACACCCTCGATCAGAACGGCATCATCGGCCCGCATCCGGATGTGCCGAATTTCCTTCTCGCCAACGGCTTCTCCGGCCACGGCATCCAGCAGGCGCCGGCCACCGGCCGCGCCATCGCTGAGCTGATCTGCGACGGCCGTTTCACCTCCATCGACCTCGACCGCTTCGGCTATGCGCGCATCCGCGAGCAGCGGCCGCTGACCGAGCTCAACGTCGTCTAGAGTGAGGAGGGGCGCATGCCCGACACCCTGACCAGCGTCCGCTACATCGTCGGCGACGTCGATGCCGCCGTCGGCTTCTACACGCGGCACCTGGGATTCACCCTCGGCCTCGACGCCCGGCCGGCCTTTGCCGCGGTGACGCGCGGCGGCCTGCAGCTCTGGCTGAGCGGCCCGAAGAGCTCCGCCGGGCGGACGCTCGCCGACGGCCGGACGCCGGCGCCCGGCGGCTGGAACCGCATCGTCCTTGAGGTCTCCGACATCGCCGCCGACGTCGAACGCCTCGGCGCCGCCGGGCTCCTGTTCCGCGGCCCGATCGTCAAAGGCCCGGGCGGCAGCCAGGTCCTGCTCGACGATCCCTCCGGCAATCCCATCGAGCTGTTCCAGCCGGCGGGCTGAGGCCGCCGCCCGGCCGAAATCGCGTCGCTGTCCCGAAATACATTGACACATTCGAATTCATCTATATATTAGCCGGCATGGACATCAGCTCCCAGCTCAAGGCGCTCGCCGACCCGGCCCGCCTCCGCATCGTCGAGTTCCTGCGCCGCCCCGACGCCGGCTGCTGCACCCAGCCCGACCGGGTCTGCGCCTGCGACCTCGAAACCCTGCTCGGCCTCTCGCAGCCCTCGATCAGCCATCACATGAAGATCCTGACCCAGGCCGGCCTGGTCAGCGGCGAGAAGCTGGGACGCTGGATGTTCTACCGCCTCGAGCCGGCTGCCTTTGCCGAGGTCGTCGCCGCCCTGATCCCCTTCTCGACCCCGCCGGCCGCGACCTCTCCCGTCGCCCGCGCCGCCTGAACCAGAGGACCGTCCCCATGAGCATGCTTCCAATCGCCGTCATTGGCGCCGGCCCCGTCGGCCTCGCCGCCGCCGCCCATCTTCTCGGCCGCGGCCTCACGCCGCTGGTGCTGGAGGCGGGGCCCAAAGTCGGCCATGCCGTCCGCCAGTGGGCGCATGTCCACATGTTCTCGCCCTGGGGCTTCACCATCGACCGCGCCGCCCGCGCCCTTCTCGAAGCCTCGGGCTGGACCGCGCCGGCTGCGGACGAGGTGCCGACCGGCGGCGGCCTCGTCACCCGCTATCTCGAGCCGCTGGCGGCGCTGCCGGCGATCGCGCCGCATCTCCGCTTCGGCACGCGTGTCGTCGCCGTCGGCCGCAAGGACTTCGACAAGGTCAAGACCGCCGGCCGCGACGCCCAGCCCTTCGTGCTGCAGATCGAGTCCGCCGACGGCACGCGCTCGTCGGTCGAGGCCGCCGCCGTCATCGATGCGTCGGGCACCTGGCCGACGCCGAACCCGATCGGCTCCGGCGGGCTGCCGGTGCCCGGCGAAGGAGACTGCCGCGACCGCATCGCCTATGGCATCCCCGACGTGCTGGGAGCCGAGCGCGAGACCTACCGCGACAAGGCGGTGATGGTGGTCGGGGCCGGGCACTCGGCGCTGAACGCGCTGCTGGAGCTGACCGAGCTTCAGGAAACCGCGCCGGCGACCCGCATCCTGTGGGCGACGCGGCGCGACCAGATCGAGAGCGCCTTCGGCGGCGGCGAGAGCGATGCGCTGCCGGCGCGCGGCGCGCTCGGCACCCGCGCAAGGCGGGCCGTCGCCGACGGCCGCATCGAGGTGCTGTCGCCGCTTCGCATCTCGGCGCTCTCGCGCCGGAGCGACGGCCGCATCGCGGTCGAGGGCACGCTCCGCGGCCATCCGGTGTCGGTCGACGCCGACCGGCTGATCGTCGCCACCGGCTTCCGTCCCGACTTCGATCTCTTGCGCGAGATCCGGCTCGACCTCGATCCCTGGCTGGAATCCACGCGCGCGCTCGGGCCGCTGATCGATCCCAACCTGCACAGCTGCGGCACGGTTCGTCCGCATGGCGCCAAGGAGCTGGCGCATCCGGAGAAGGACTTCTACATCGCCGGCATGAAGAGCTATGGCCGCGCGCCGACCTTCCTGCTCGCCACCGGCCACGAGCAGGTGCGCTCGATCGCGGCATCGCTCGCCGGCGACCACGAGGCGGCCGCACGGGTCGAGCTCGAGCTGCCGGAGACCGGCGTCTGCCACTCGACGCCCAAGATCGGCAAGGTGGCGGCGGGCGAGGCGGCGGCGGCCGGATGTTGCGGCGGCCCGGCGCCGGCCGCGGCCGATGGCTGCTGCATCGCCGATGTCGAAGCCAAGGCGGCGGGCGAGGCGGGCTGCGGCTGCGCCGCACCGGCGCCGGCCGCGGTGGTCGTCGCAGTGAAGCCGCGCGTCAGGGTTCCTGCCGGCGGTTCCGGTTGCTGCGGCGGCGCCTGAGCCTCGGCATGTGATAGGGACGATGCCGAGAGCCCGGCGCCACCGGATCATCGCGGCGCTCGGCATCGCCCAGATCCTCGCCTATGGCGCGTCGTTCTATCTGCCGGCGATCCTGGCCCGGCCGGTCGCCGCCGACACCGGCTGGCCGTTCGCCTGGGTGATCGGCGGCCTCTCCCTCGGTCTCCTGGTCGCAGGCCTCGCGTCGCGACAGGTCGGCCGCGCGATCGACCGCCAGGGCGGACGTCCGGTGCTGGCGGCCAGCGCGCTGCTGCTCGCCCTCGGTCTTCTGATGCTCGCGCTGGCGCCGACGCTCCCGGTGTTCGTCGCCGCCTGGGTCGTGCTCGGTCTCGGCATGGCGGCCGGCCTCTACGACGCCGCCTTCTCGACGCTCGCCCGCATCTTCGGCGCCGGCGCCCGCAGCGCGATCACGACGCTCACCCTCTGGGGCGGTTTCGCCAGCACGGTCTGCTGGCCGCTCTCTGCATATCTGGTCGAGACCGTCGGCTGGCGCGGCACCGCCGCCGCCTACGCCGCGATCGAGCTCGTCCTCGTGCTGCCGCTCTATCTCTTCATGCTTCCCGGGGAGGAACGACGAGAGCCGACGGCGAAGCCGTCGGAGACTGCGGCCCCCGTCGCCGGTGAGGTGCCGGCAGCGCGCCGCGCGCTTACCTTCGCGATCCTGGCGGCGGTGCTGACCGCTGGCGGCACCATCTCGGCTCTCCTGTCCGTGCATGTCATCACGATCCTCCAGGCCGGCGGGCTCTCGCTCGCCGCCGCGGTCGGGCTCGGCGCGCTGATCGGCCCGGCCCAGGTCGGCGGCCGCGTCGTCGAGATGTCGCTCGGCGGCCGGCACCACCCGATGTGGACCCTGACCGCGGCCGTCGTGCTGATCGCGGCCGGCCTCGTGCTGCTCTGCCTCGGGCTGCCGCTGCCGGCGCTGGCGCTCGTCAGCTACGGTGCCGGCAACGGCATCTGGTCGATTGCGCGCGGGACCGTGCCGCTGGCGTTGTTCGGACCCTCCGGCTACGCCGTGCTGATGGGACGCCTGGCGACGCCGATCCTGGTCGTGCAGGCGGTGGCGCCGTCGGTCGGCGCCGTCCTGATGGACGAGGTCGGCGCGACGGGGACGCTGGCGGTCTTGAGCGTGCTCGCCATTCTCAACGTCGCCGGCGTCCTGGCGCTCTGGCTCTGCAGCCGAGCGCCCAGGTCCTCCGCCGATTAGCGCAGCGCGTCGCGTCTCTGCTGCAGGAAACGACGGACGGCGGGATCCGACTCGAGGCCGATGGCGCGCTCATAGGCCGTGTCGGCCGCCTTCGCGTCGCCTAAGCGGGCGAGCAGGTCGGCGCGCGCCGCCCAATAGGGTTGATAGTCGGCGAGGCGTGCGTCCGCCGCCGCTTCGTCCAGCAAGGCGAGGCCCTCCTCGGCGCCTTCGGATTCAGCGAGCGCGACGGCGCGGTTGATCGCCACCACCGGCGACCCGGTCATCGCCTGCAGCGCGCCATAGAGGGCGGCGATCGCCTCCCAGTCGGCACGGCCGGTCACCCGCCTGACGACGTGCGCCGACTGCACCGCCGCTTCCAGCTGATAGCGCCCGGAAACGCCGGCACGGCTGGCGCGGCTCAACAGTGTTTCCGCTTCTTCGATCAGGTCTGCATTCCAGGACGCGGGGTCCTGCTCGGCCAGCGGCACATAGTCGCCGTCGGCGGTACGCCGGGCGCGCCGCCTCGCTTCCGCATACAGCATCAGCGCCAGCAGGCCCTTGGCTTCCGGCTCGTCAGGCAGCAGCGACGCCGCCAGGCGTCCGAGCCAGATCGCCTCCTCGGCAAGATCGCGCCGGCGTGCCTCGGTGCCGGCGGGGTCGGTCCAGCCCTCGGCGAAGGCGGCGTAGATTGCCTCCAGCACCGCGTCCAGCCGTTCGGGCAAATCGGCGGCGTCCGGCATCCGGAACGGGATGCCGGCCTCCTTGATCCGGCTCTTGGCCCGCACCAGCCGTTGGCCCATCGCCGCCGGCGAGACCAGGAAGGCCGAGCCGATCGTCTCCGCGTCCAGGCCGAGGATGGTCTGCAAGATCAGCGGGGCGCGCATCGCCGCGTCGATCGCAGGATGCGCGCAAGCGAACATCAGGCGCAGCCGCTCGTCGGCGATCGGCGTTTCATCCCGCACGGCATTCAGCTCCTCGGCGATGAGGCGGACATGGCCCTCGGCGTTGCTGGCGGTACGCCGGCGGCGGGACGCGTCGGCGAGCTTGCGGCGCGCCGCGGTGAGCAGCCAAGCCTCCGGCGCGTCCGGCACGCCGCTCCGCGGCCAATGCGCCAGCGCCGAAGCGAAGGCATCGGCGAGCGCATCCTCGGCGGCGGCGACGTCGCGCGTGCGCGCGGCGAGGAAGGCGACGAGCTTGCCGTAGCTCTGTCGCGCTACCGCTTCGGCGGTTGCGCGCGCCTGCTCGTCGTCCTTCCTCATTTCGAGGCCGCGCTACATCTCCCAGATCGGCCGTACTTCGATCCGGCCATGTGCGGCGGCCGGGCAGCGCGCCGCCCAGATGATCGCCTGGTCGAGATCGGGCACGTCGATCATGTAGTAGCCGCCGAGCTGCTCCTTGGTCTCGGCATAGGGGCCGTCCTGGATCTTGGTCTTGCCGTCGGCGAGGCGCACGGTGGAGGCGGTGCTGGTCGGCTTCAGTCGATCGGCGCCGACAAAGACGCCGGCCTTCCGCATCGCCTCGCCATAGGCGCCATAAGCGGTCATGACCTTCTCGATGTCGGCCTTGGTCGATTTGTCGTAGCCGGTCTCGTCGCCGTAGATCAGCAGCATGTACTTCATCGGTCTCTCCCTCGCGTTCCGGCGGGCCTCATGCGCCGCCGACACGGTGACGCGCGAGCCGGCGGCGGACAGACAGGAGGCCGAACTTTATTTCGCCGTCTCTTCCAGGATGTCGTAGCGGAACTCGAACTTCACCGGGTCGAGCACGACTTTGGTGCGGAACTTGGCGACGTCGGGCACCTGCACCACCAGGGCGAATTCGGGGTCGCCGGTGACGATGTAGCACTGGCGCACCGCCGGTTCGGCCATCGCGGCGCGCTTGAAGTTGTCGATCATGTCGATGCGGTCGCGCTCCATGGTCACCTCGACCAGAGCGGTCATGTGCTGGCCGGCATAGGCCGGCGCCGGCACCGAGACGTCGCCCTGGATGACCCCTGCCTCGCGCAGCCGCCGGACCGGCCTCAGGCAGGCCGGCGGCGAGATCCCCACCTGCTGGGCGAGATCCAGGTTGGTGGCCAGGTCGTCGCGCTGGAGCCGGTCCAGGATTCGCCGGTCGACGACATCGAGATCGATCATGGATTCCATGTTAAGAGTGATTTGGAATTCATGACCTGATATTCGCGCAAGTCCGAAATCCGCTGGAGAGAGGCGGGGTCTAGCATTCACCCCATGATCGGGGAGGTTCCGACGACCATTCAGTTGACCGGCCGTGAGATCGAGGCCGCTGCCCGTCGCCTGGCGCCGCATATGACGCCGACGCCGCTGGTCTTCTCGCCAGCGCTCTCCGACCTCCTCGGAGCCGATGTCTGGCTGAAGCTGGAGACCGCCTCCGAGATCGCCAGCTTCAAGCTCCGGGGCGCGCTGAACGCGCTGCTCTCGGTCGAGGCCCCGGGCAGCGCGTTGACGTCCTCGACCGGCAATCACGGCCAGGGCGTGGCGCTGGCCGCCCGCCGGCTCGGCATCCCCGCCGACATCTTCGTGCCGGTCGATCCCAACCCGGTGAAGGTGAGGATGATCGAGCTGCTCGGCGGGCGGGTGCATGTCGGCGGTCACGACATCGACGCGGCCAAGGAGCGCGCCTATGCGCACCAGGCAAGGCATGGCGGCACCTTCGTCGACGACGGCGAGAACGCAAACTTGATCGCCGGCGCCGGCACCGTCGGGCTCGAGTTCGGCAAGGCCCTTTCCGGCATCGACGTGCTCTACGTGCCGATGGGCTCGGGCTCGCTCGCCGGCGGCACCGCCGTCGGCGTCAGGTCGGTGCAGCCGGGCGCGCGTGTCGTCGCGGTGCAGGCGACCGGCGCGCCGGCGATGGTCGAGAGCTTTCATGCCCGCCGCGCGATCGAGCGGCCGATCGCGACGCGCGCCGACTGCCTCGTCTGCCGTATCCCGGCGGCACAGGCGCTCTCGACCTTGATCGCCGCCGTCGACGACGCCCTGCTGGTCACCGACGAGGAGATGCTGTCGGCCGTCCACGCCTATCTCGCCCGCGCCCATCTCCTGGTCGAGCTCGGATCGGCGGCGCCGCTGGTCGGCGCCTGGAAGGAGCGCGAGAAGAATCGCGGCAAGCGCGTCGTGCTGGTCGTCTCCGGCGCCAACGCGGTGCCGGAGATCGTCGCCGAAGCGCTCCGGACGCCGCCTCTCGGTGGGGAATTCGCGTGAGGCGCGCCTAGCCTCGTTCCTTCGCCGCCTGCCGCCGCTTGCGCGCCCTCCTCGACATCATGTTCAGCCCCTCCACCAGCGCCGAGAACGCCATGGCCGCGTAGATATAGCCCTTCGGCACATGCGCGCCGAAGCCCTCGGCGATCAGCATGGTGCCGATCAGCATGAGGAACCCGAGCGCCAGCATGACGACGCTGGGATTGGCGTGGATGAACTTGGCGAGCGGATCGGCGGCGAGCAGCATCGCCAGCACGGCGACGACTACCGCGATCACCATCACCGGCACATCGTTGGTCATGCCGACCGCGGTGATGATGCTGTCGATCGAGAACACGAGGTCCAGCACCAGGATCTGCGCGATCGCCGCGCCGAATCCGATCGCCGCGCCCTTGGTGGCGAACATGTCGGGCTCGGGATCGGGATCGACGTTGTGATGGATCTCCTTGGTCGCCTTCCACACCAGGAACAGGCCGCCCGCGATCAGGATCAGGTCGCGCCAGGAGAAGGCCTGCCCGAACAGGGTGAACAGCGGCTGGGTGAGCTGCACGATCCAGGCGACGGTCCCGAGCAGAAGGAGCCGGAGGCCGAGGGCGAGCCCGATGCCGATCTGCCGGCCGCGGTTGCGCTCGTGCTCCGGCAGCTTGTTGGTGAGGATCGAGATGAAGATCAGGTTGTCGATGCCGAGCACCACCTCCATGGCGATCAGCGTGGCGAGCGCCGCCCAGACGGTGGGATCGGCGGCGAGGACAAGCAGGGAATCCATGAGCGCTCCGGCGGCGGGGGTCGGAAGCGGAGATGGCACCGGACGGCGCCGGAGACAAGGCCGGCGTCCGCGGAGCCGCAAATCGGATGCCGGGTTCGTGAGCTCCGTTTAACTCGATTGAATAAATAAGTTGACCCGCATTTTCTGAATGTATATTGAGGAAATTGTAATCGTCTGCCCTAAAAAGGGGGACCATGACGCTCGCCGGCACTTCCTTCAGTTCGCCGTCGTCAGGACGCGGTGCCCCCCGTGGGGTGGCCGTGGCGACGGCGCGCCTCGACCTGAAGGCGATGGATCGGGGCGACGTGGTCAGGATCTCCGCCCTCAACGACCTGCTGCAGCAGAAGGACGTCGACGTGCCGGCGCTCGACCGCGAGGCGCTGGACGAGCTCTGCGCACGCTTCGACGCGGAATGGCGGTTCCATGGCATGGGGCATCTGATGATCCTCCGCCGCGAGGACGACCAGCCGGTCGGCCATGTCCACCTCAAATGGCTCGCGGACGCCAAGTCCGGCCGGACGGCCGAACTCTCCTACGCCATCGACGCGCCCTACCAGAACCAGGGCTACGCGACCGAGGCGGTCGACGGCATGCTGGGCTTCGCCTTCGACCGGGCCGGGCTCGACTACGTGATCGCCTGCGTCGAGCCGGACAACCTGGCCTCCGTCCGCGTCGCCGAGAAGAACGGCATGGCGCCGATGGCCGAGGGCCGGTTCCGCTACCGGCTGGTGCGCCGCTATCTCATGCCCGCCCTCATGTGGCGCTTCCACAAGAAGCTCCGCGGCCGGGCGGCGGCGGCTAAAGACGCTTCAGCCGGCGCGTGACCCGGGCGAGGAAGCGGGCGCGCTCCTCCTCGGTCGTCGAATCCATCTTGTAGAGCCTGAGGAAGATCGGCTTCGCCTGCGGGGATACCGCGACCCTGAGCGCGCGCATCAGCACCCGCACCGGATCGAGCAGGGCCATCACCTGCCACCACGCCGAGCCTGCGGTGGTGATGACTGCCCAGACCTTGATCTGCGTCAGCAGCGGGCGGAACGGACCGTCCTTCAGCTCGAACACCACGCCCGGCAGGAACACCCGGTCGAGCCAGCCTTTCAGGATCGCCGGCGGTCCCGTCCACCAGGTCGGAAACACGAACACCAGCGCCTCCGCCCAGAGCAGATCCTCGACCGGCCCCGCCACCGGCGCCCGGTTCTCCGGCACCTTGGCGTTCATCCGCCATTCGGGGTCCGACAGCCTGGCCTCGAAGCCCTCGCCGTAGAGGTCGAGCGTCCGGACCTCGTGCCCGCCCTCCTTCAGCGCCGCCAGCGCCTCAGTGAACACGGCCGCTGTGAAGCTGGTGGCGGAGGGATGGGCGAGGATCGCGAGCACGCGCATGGCTGGAGGAAATGCCATGATCGCAAGCGCGGTTCCAGGAGAAGACTCGAGCCGCGTGTCCTTTACCGGGAAGCGGCCGGCTTCTGAGCAGCGCGACGTGCAGCCGCCGCGCCAAGGGCGACGGTCGGGTCGGGTGGGTCTCTTGGAATTGCCAGCACGCGAATGGTGTCGCGCTCGCTCGGAACGATGCGATCTGGTGTTGCATGAGGATGGTCGGAATCCCGGACGGCCATTCCTCAATGTCTCTCGATTGTTCTGCTCAGCCCGAATGTCGACAGCCTTCATGCGACAGCAAGGAATTGTACCGCCGCCGGCACGACCCGCCGCTATGATCGCCGCCCCATGACCATGCCGGCCCCGCCTTCGCGCCCGCTTGCGCGCCGCGTGCTCCTGCCGGAGGCGCCGGCGATGGTGCTGCGTGCCTCGGGCGTGGTCTGGCTGAACCCGGAAGGCGACGTCGAGACCATCGGGCGGGCCGAAGCGGTCAGGCGCTTCGAGGCGGGGGCGCGGCCCTTGCTGTGCCATGGCCGTTCGATCGGCCGCCGCCTCGGCGCGGCGGTCACCGGCCACGACGTCGTCGAGCTCTTCGCCTTCGTCCGTCCCGCCCGCTTCGCCCCGCCGACGCCGCGCGGCCTCGCCGGCGCGCTCGGCCTCGATCCGCCGGAGTCGGCGGAGGCCGAGGCCGCGGCGCTTTTCGCCGTCGCCCGCAACCTGATGAGCGAGCTCGCCGACGATCGCGACGCCGAGACCGCGGCGATCGCCAAGGTGATGGCGGCTGCGGGCTGGGCCTGGGGCCCGGCGGTGCTGGCTGCGCTCGGCGTCGATCCGTCCGAGCGCCCGCATACCGCGGCGCTCGAGGTCTGGCGGCGGCTGCCCGAATGGCAGGAGCATGCGCCGCCGGCGCCGCCGGGAAGCCAGCCGGTCGATCCGGCGGAGGCGCGCACCCGGCTCACCCGGCTCCTCGGCGACCGCTCCGAACCGCGTCCCTCGCAGGCCGACTATGCGTCGGCCGTCTCCGCCGCCTTCCTCCCGCGCGAGCACGAGGACCAGCCGCGCATGGTGCTGGCCGAGGCCGGCACCGGCGTCGGCAAGACGCTCGGCTACGTCGCGCCGGCCAGCGTCTGGGCGGAGAAGAACGAGGGCTCGGTCTGGTTCTCGACATACACGCGGAACCTCCAGCACCAGATCGACGGCGAGCTCGACCGGCTCTATCCGAACCCGACCGACAAGGCCCTCAACGTCGTCATCCGGAAGGGCCGCGAGAACTATCTCTGCCTGCTGAATTTCGAGGACGCGCTCAGGAACCTCAGAGGCAATCCCGACAACTCGATCCCGCTCGGCCTGCTCGCCCGCTGGGCCGCGGCGACGCGCGACGGCGACATGGTCGGCGGCGATTTCCCCGGCTGGCTCGCCGACCTGGTGGGGCGCGGCCGGGCCATGGGCCTGACCGATCGCCGCGGCGAGTGCGTCTACTCCGCCTGCACGCACTATCAGAAGTGTTTCATCGAGCGCGCGCAGCGGCGCTCGCGCCGCGCGCGCCTGGTCGTCGCCAACCACGCGCTGGTGATGAGCATCGCCGCCTCGGGCGGCATGGCCGAGGGCTCGCTCTCGCACCGTCTGGTGTTCGACGAGGGCCATCACGTCTTCGATGCCGCCGACTCGGCGTTCTCGCTGGCGCTCTCCGGATTGGAGGCGGTCGAGCTGAAGCGCTGGGTGCGCGGGCCGGAGGGCAGCCGGCGCACGCGCGGCCGCGGCCTGCAGCGCCGCGTCGAGGATCTGGTGATCGACGACGAGGAGGGCGCGAAGGCGCTGGCCGATGCGATCGAAGCGGCGCGCATCCTGCCATCCGAAGGCTGGGTGACCCGGCTCGCCGAAGGGGCGCCGAACGGACCGACCGAGGCGTTTCTCTCCTTCTGCCGCCAGCAGGTCTATGCGCGGGCGAACGAGACCGAGAACGCCTATGCGATCGAGGCCGACGCCCAGCCGCCGGTCGAGGGGCTGATCCGCGCGGCGGCTCATCTTCGGAACGGGCTCCAGGAGCTGCGCCGGCCGCTGGCGAAGCTGCGCGACCGGCTGAAGGCCCGGCTCGACGACGAGGCGGAGGATCTGGAGACCGCGATGCGGCTTCGCCTCGAAGCCATGGCGCGCATCATCGACCGGCGGATCAAAGGACTCCTCGACGGCTGGATCTCGATGCTGGAATCCCTGGCGGCGCCGACACCGCCGGAATTCGTCGACTGGCTCCAGGTCGACCGCATGGAGCAGCGCGACCTCGATGTCGGGCTTCATCGCCACTGGGTCGACCCGACCGTGCCTTTTGCGGAGACGGTGCTGAAGCCGGCCCATGGCGTGGTCGTCACCTCGGCGACCTTGCGCGATGCGACCGGCGTGACCGAGCTCGACTGGGCGGCGGCGGAGTCGTCATCGGGCGCGCGGCACCTGGCGGCGCCGGCGATGCGGGCGGCGGTGGCGTCGCCCTTCGACTATCCGAAGCAGACCCGCATCTTCGTCGTCACCGACGTCGACAAGCGCGACTTCGCCCAGGTGGCGTCGGCCTATCGCGAGCTGTTCTTAGCCTCCGGCGGCGGCGCGCTCGGCCTGTTCACCGCGATCCGGCGCTTGCGCGAAGTGCATGCCCGCATCGCCCAGCCGCTGGAGGAGGCCGGCGTCGCCCTCTATGCGCAGCACGTCGACGGCCTCGATACCGCGACGCTCATCGACATCTTCCGCGCCGAGCCGGAGAGCTGCCTCCTCGGCACCGATGCCGTCCGCGACGGCGTCGACGTGCCGGGGCGCTCGCTCCGCCTCATCGTCTTCGACCGCGTGCCCTGGCCCCGCCCCGACATCCTGCACCGCGCCCGCCGCCAGGCCTTCGGCAACAAGGCCTATGACGAGCGGGTGACGCGCTTTCGCCTGAAGCAGGCCTTCGGCCGGCTGATCCGCCGCGCCGACGACATCGGCGTCTTCGTCATGCTCGACAAGGCGCTGCCGACCCGCCTCGCCGCGGCGTTTCCGGAAGGCGTCGAGGTCGAGCGGGTGGGCCTGGCCGAGGCGGTCGCCCGGACGCGGGAGTTCCTGGCCGACCCGGGTAAATTAAGTTTTGGCATTAATAAGTTAACGCCGCTGTTTTGACAGTCGGCAGCTGGCCCGCTAGAGTTTTCTTCCGGTAGAACACCGCTCGCGGTCCGCCTGTCGCGGTCGCGGGCCGAAGAGGGTGCCTGAATGGCGCTTGAGATCGGCCAGGTCGTCAGTGGGATCGCGCTCTTCCCGACGCGTCGGGGACAGTCCCAGGACGGCACGGCCACCGCCCCGCCCGAGACGACCCTTCCGGGGGAACAGGCTCCGCCGCTGACCGGCGTCGTGGGCGGGAAACCGCTGTCCGGCGAGGCGCTGCAGACCCTGCAGGGTACCGAGCAGGCCGGCACCGTCGGCAAGTCCGGCGAGTCCGAGACCGAGGGCGAGCTCACCGACGAAGAAAAGGAAGTCGTCGAGAAGCTGAAATCGCGCGACCAGGAGGTGCGCCGCCACGAGGCGGCGCATGCCGCCGCCGGCGGGCAATATGCCGGCGCGCCGACCTTCTCCTACCAGCAGGGGCCGGACGGCAAGCGCTACGCCATCGGCGGCGAGGTCTCGATCGACACAAGCCCGGGCAGCACGCCCGAGGAGACCATCCGCAAGGCCGACCAGATCCGCGCCGCGGCGCTGGCGCCGGCCGATCCCTCCGGCCAGGACCAGGCCGTCGCCGCCGCCGCGATCCAGATGAAGGCCCAGGCCCAGGCCGAGAAAGCGGCGCAGCGCGCCGAGGAGCAGAAGGCCAAGGACGAAGAGGGCGCGGAAGAGCAGCCCGCCGTCCCTGGCGCCCCGAAGCCGGAAGAGACCGGACCCGAGATCGCCGGGCCGAAGCCGGTCGGCCAGAAGGACGAGACCGCAGAAGCGGGCACCGCGCCGGCGACTGAAACCGCCCCGGCGAACGACCGCCGCAACGCCGCCGCCGCGGAGGCCTACGGGCGCACCGAGAACTCGGTCAGACGGACCGGCGAAGCGACATCCGAGGCGCTGTCTCTGGTCGCATAAGCCTGTGTTCCCTCCCCCCGCGGAGCGTGGGGGCGGGCGTAGGAGCTACTTCACCACCTCGTCCGGATAGGCCCCGAAGAATTCGCCGCGTTTGAGCCAGCCCTTGTAGCCGCCGATCTCGGCCCGGCACCAGACGTCGCGGCATTCGAGCAGGCGGCCGACCAGGCCGGGCTCGACCATGGCGACGGCGGCGGCGCTCTCGGCCTTGTCCTCGCGGAGCTTCCTGGTGGCGCCGGTGACGATCAGGGTGCGGCGGTTGGTGAGGAAGCTCGACTGCACCCAGCCGACGGTGCCCTGGTAGTCGCGGATCCGCCGCCAGGTGTCGAATTCCTGGATCACCTCGACCGGCATCGCCCGCTTGGTCAGCACCCACTCGATCGGATAGCGGGTGCCGGGGCCGGTTCTCAGGTTGACCTCGCCCGAGCGCACCGAGACGAAGCGGGGCAGAGGCAAGCCGCTCTCCTTGGCGGCCTCGGCGGGTGCGAGCCCGGATGCCAGGAGGATGAGGAGGAGGACGGCGAGGCGACGCAGCATGCCGGTCTTGGACGCGCCCGGAAGGTGACCCCTGTTTAGGTGCGGAGCGCCTTCCGGGTCAAGGAATTGCGACCAAGGGTCGCTTGGGGGGCGCCCGGGGGGCCGCCGGGGGATTTGCGGCTGGAAACAGGCATATGGCGGGCTATAGTCTCGGCCGAACGGCGAAGCGTCGGGAGGCGGATGGGCGTCTGGGAGGATCTGGGGCGGGAGCTCGACGCCTGGGGAGAGGCGGCGAGGCTGGCGACGCTGTGGTGGCGCGACGACGATGCGGTCGCGCCGACGGCGGCGCTCGCCCGGCTGCATGACCTGGCATCCGCCCATGACCTCGTGCCGGCGCTGGCGGTGGTGCCGCGCGACGCGGCCCCGTCGCTCCCCGGCCAGGCGCTGCTCCAGCACGGCTATGCCCATACCAATCACGGCCTGAAGAAGAAGGCCGAGCTGGGCCCGGAACGCGCGGCCGCGGCCGTCGCCGGCGAGCTCGCCCACGGCCGTCGGCGCCTTCTCGACCTCTTCGCCGGCCGCGTGCTGCCGGTGCTGGCGCCGCCCTGGAACCGGATCGCGCCCGAGGTCGTGGCCCTGCTGCCGGGCTTAGGCTTCCGCGGCCTCTCCACATTCCGGCCGCGTCGGGCGGCGGAAGCGGCGCCGGGAGTGACGCAGGTCAACGCCCATGTCGACATCATCGACTGGCAGGAGCGGCGTTTCGCCGGCGACGAGCCGACGGTGACGGCGCTGATCGGCCATCTTTCCGACCGCCGCCACGGCCGCGCCGACGCGGGCGAGCCGACCGGGCTCCTGACCCACCATCTCGTCCATGACGCGCCGGCCTGGGGCTTCCTCGCCCGGCTCTTCGCCGTCACCCGCGCCCATCCCGCCATCCGCTGGCTCACGCCGGCCCAAGCCTTCGGACTCGCCGCCGCATGACCGAACTCCGCTACCCGACCCAGGCGATGATGGGCGACTACGTCCGCGCCGCCTTCGGCCTGGCGCTGACCGGGACGCCGCTGCTGCTGTCGCCGCCGGGCTCGGCCGCCACCTACATCCTGGGACCGCTGGCGCTGCTGTTCGCGGTCTTCGGCGCGCGCACGGCGCTCCGCCACCGCACCGTGGTCGAGGTCGAAGATCAGAAGGTGGCGACCAACGGGCTCTGGCGCCAGGAGCTGAGATGGTCGGAGCTGATCGAGGTCAAGCTCAGCTACTTCTCGACCAAGCGCGACCGCACCCAAGGCTGGATGCAGCTGATGCTGCGCGGGCCGACCGGCAAGCTCCGCTTCGATTCCACCCTCGACGGCTTCCCCGACGTCGCCAGGCGCGCGCATATGACGGCCAGGGCCAAGGGGATCGAGCTTTCGGAAGCCACCATCTCCAACTTCGCCTCGCTCGGCTTCGAGCCGGCGAAGGCGAAGGAGTGAGCCCCTCTAAGGCGATGACCACCAGCCCGCTCCTTCGCGTCAACAACCTCAAGATCGTCTTCGATCTGCCGGAGGGGCAGCTCGTCGCCGTCGACGGCGTCAGCTTCCGCGTGCGCTACGGCCAGACCACGGCGCTGGTCGGCGAGTCGGGCTCGGGCAAGACCGTGGTCTCCCAGGCGATCATGAACATCCTGCCCAAGGCCGCCCGCGTCGCCTCCGGCCAGATCCTGTTCGCCGATCCGACCAAGGCCGGCACGGTCAACGACATCGCCCACATGCCGCCGGAGAGCCGCGGCATGCGCGCCATCCGCGGCGGGCGTATCTCGATCATCTTCCAGGAGCCGATGACCTCGCTCTCGGCGCTCCACACCATCGGCGACCAGATTTCCGAGACGCTCGAGCTGCACAAGCCGGTCAGCCGCGCCGAAGCGCTGGAGGCAACCCGCGAGATCCTGCGCCTGGTTGGATTCCCCGATCCGAAGAAGGCGATCGACACCTATCCCTTCGAGCTGTCGGGCGGGCTCCGCCAGCGCGCCATGATCGCCATGGCGCTGATCTGCCGGCCGGCGCTCCTGATCGCCGACGAGCCGACGACCGCCCTCGACGTCACCATCCAGGCGCAGATCCTGAAATTGATCGCCGACCTCCAGACAGAGCTCGGCATGGCCGTCCTGGTCATCACCCACGACCTCGGCGTCGTCGCCAACATCGCCCAGGAGGTTGTGGTGATGTACCGGGGGAAGGTGATGGAGTCGGGCACGGTCGAGGACATCTTCCGCGCGCCCGAGCATCCCTACCTGAAGGCGCTGATGCGGGCGGTGCCGCGCCTCGGCATGAAGCCGGGCGAGCGGCTGATCCCGCTCCGCGAGATCAAGAGCGAGCACAGCCGGCTGATGGCCGAGAAGCCGGCCTGGCCGGAGGGCGCCGACGCCGCCGGGCCGCTGCTCTCGGTCAGGGGCATCACCAAGAGCTTCCAGATCCGCAAGACCGCCTGGTTCGGCGACAAGTCGGCCGGCAGGGTGCTGGCGGTCGACGACGTCTCCTTCGAGGTCAGGCGCGGCGAGTGCCTGGGCCTGGTCGGCGAGAGCGGCTGCGGCAAGACCACCTTGTCGAAGATCCTGCTGCGCGCGTTCAAGCCCGACTCCGGCGAGGCGATCTTCAACGACCACGGCCGGCCGGTCGACATGCTGGCGCTCGAGGGCGACGACCTCATCCGCTTCCGCCGGCAGATGCAGTACGTGTTCCAGGACCCGTTCGGCTCGCTCAATCCGCGCATGACCGTGTTCGACCTCATCGCCGAGCCGCTGATGATCCACGGCATCGCCGACGAGGCCGAGCGGGCCGAGCGGGTGAAGGAGCTGATGCGCCTTGTCGGGCTCGACGTCCGCCACCTGAAGCGCTATCCGCACAGCTTCTCCGGCGGCCAGCGCCAGCGCATCTGCATCGCGCGCGCGCTCGCGCTCAGCCCCGATCTCCTGATCTGCGACGAGCCGGTCTCTGCCCTCGACGTCTCGATCCAGGCGCAGATCCTCAATCTCCTGAAGGACCTGCAGAAGCAGCTCGGCCTGACCTATCTCTTCATCAGCCACAACCTCGCCGTCGTCGACTATGTCGCCCATCGCATCGCGGTGATGTGCGCCGGCCGCCTGGTCGAGGTGGCGCCGCGCGAGGAGCTGTTCCGCAACCCGGTGCATCCCTACACCCAGGCGCTGCTCTCGGCGGTGCCGGAGCCCGACCTCGAGCGCAAGCTCGACTTCGCCCATGTGGTCGACAGCAAGGCCTCGATCCCGGCGGCCTGGCCCGAGCCCTTCCGCATCGACGGCAGCAAGAAGGCGTCGATGATCGACCTCGGCGACGAGCATTTCGTGCGCGCCACCGCAATACCCGTGCTCAAGGAGGTGGCGTGATGCGCCTGCTTCTCGCCGCCGTCCTGGCGCTCGCCGCCGCCGGCGCCGCGGCCCAGCCCTTTCGCGAGCCGCCGAGCCTGCTCGACCAGGTGGCCGCCGGCAAGCTGCCGCCCGTCACCCTCCGCCTTCCCGAGCGCCCCGACGTCGCCAAGCTGTTGCCGTTCCAGACGATCGGCCGCCACGGCGGCAGCTGGCGGATGATCGCCGGCGGCGCCTCCGACACGCGCTTTTCCGTCGTCTACGGCTACGCCCGGCTGGTCGGCTACGACGCCCAGTTCAAGCTGCAGCCCGACATCGCCGAGAAGGTCGAGGTCGAGGACGAGCGCCGCTTCACCTTCCATCTCCGCCCGGGCCATCGCTGGTCCGACGGGGCGCCCTTCACCACCGACGACTTCCGCTACGTCTGGGAGGACGTCTACGGCAATTCCAGGCTCCGGCCGTCGGGCGTGCCGATCGAGCTCCTGGTCGAGGGCGAGCGGCCGATCTTCGAGATCCTGTCGCCGAGCGTGGTGCGTTACACTTGGTCGAGGCCGAACCCCACCTTCCTTCCGGCGCTGGCCAGCCCGCGGCCGCTCGAGATCTTCGGGCCGGCGCACTACCTCAAGACCTTCCACGAGAAATTCGCCTCGGCAGCCGAGCTCGAGAAGAAGGTGCGCGACACGCGCGTGCGCAACTGGGCGGTGCTGCACAATCGCCGCGACAACCAGTACCGCGTCGACAATCCCGACCTGCCGACGCTTCAGCCGTGGATGCTGGCGACGGTGCCGCCGGCCGACCGCTTCGTCTTCAAGCGCAATCCCTACTACCACCGGGTCGACGCCGAGGGCCGGCAGCTTCCCTATCTCGACGAGCTGGTGATGGCGCTCGCCGACTCGAAGATCGTGCCGCTGAAGACCGGCGCCGGCGAAGCCGACCTGCAGGCGCGCTACCTCCGCTTCGACAACTACACCTTCCTGAAGGAAGCGGAGGCGAGGAACGGCTACAAGGTGCGCCTATGGCGGACGGTGCGCGGCGCCGACCAGGCGCTGGTGCCGAACCTCAACGTCAGCGATCCGGTGTGGCGCCAGGTGCTGCGCGACGTCCGCTTCCGCCGCGCGCTCTCGCTCGGCACCAACCGCCACGAGATCAACCAGGTGATCTATTACGGGCTCGGCATCGAGGGGAACAACACGGCGCTGCCGGGCTCGCCCCTGTTCGACGCCGAGTACCGCACCCGCTGGACCCGCTACGACCTCCGCACCGCCAACGCGCTGCTCGACGAGATGGGGCTGACCAAGCGCGACCACCGGGGGCTGCGCCTGCTTCCCGATGGCCGGCCGATGAAGATCGTGATCGAGAGCGCCGGCGAGTCGACCGAGCAGACCGACGTGCTGGAGCTTCTGCACGACACCTGGATCGAGCTCGGCATCAAGATCTATCCGAAGGCCCTCCAGCGCGACGTCATGCGCAACCGCATCTTCGCCGGCGAGACGGTGATGTGCATCTGGTTCGGCTCGGAATTCGCGCTGATGGACGCCGACTCGAACCCCAAGGACTACGTCGTCTCCGACCAGCAGCAGCTGCAATGGCCGAAATGGGGTCAGTTCCGCGAGACCAAGGGCAAGGCCGGCGAGCCGGTAGACATGCCCGAGGCGAAGGAGCTGCAGGAGCTCGAGCACGCCTGGGCCGCGACCGCCGATCGCGCCGAGCGCACCCGCATATGGCGCCGCATCCTCGAGATCAACGCCGACCAGCAGTTCACCATCGGCATCCTCGCCGGCGCCTTCCAGCCGGTGGTGATCGCGAGCGCTCTCAAGAACGTGCCGGAGGAAGGGATCTTCAACTGGGAGCCCGGAGCGCAATTCGGCATGTACCGGCCGGACACGTTCTACTTCGCCACATCCGACGTGGCGTCGAAGTGAACGAGTCCCTGCCCCTTCCCCCCACTCTATCCCTGCCCCCACTGTGGGGGAGGTACGCGCAACGCGAAGCGTTGTCGCGCTGGGTGAGGGGTGCCGTTGCCGCCCCTCGCTCCGGAGGCGAATGATGTTCGGCTACGTCGTCCACCGCCTCCTGGTGATGATCCCGACGCTGCTCGCCATCAGCGCCATCACCTTCCTGATCATGCAGCTGCCGCCGGGCGACTTCCTGTCGACCCACATCGCCGAGCTGCAGAGCCAGGGCGAGTCCGTCGACATGGCGAAGATCGAGTTCCTGCGCCAGCAATACGGCCTCGACCACTCGCCGGTGGTCCAGTATTTCCACTGGATCTTCGGCATGCTGCAGGGCGACTTCGGCTACTCATTCGAGTTCCAGCTGCCGGTCACCAAGGTCGTCGGCGACAAGATGTGGCTAACCGTCATCGTCTCGGTCGCCACCATCCTCTTCACCTGGATCGTCAGCTTTCCGATCGCGATCTACTCGGCGACCCACCAGTACTCCTGGGGCGACCACGGCCTGACCCTGATCGGCTTCCTCGGCCTGGCGACGCCCAACTTCCTCCTGGCGCTGGTTCTGCTCTACTTCGCCAACGCCTATTTCGGCATCTCGATCGGCGGGCTGATGGACGACCGTTTCCTCGATGCGCCGTGGAGCTGGGAGAAGATGCGCTCGGTCCTGGCCCATCTCTGGGTCCCGACGCTGGTGATCGGCGCGTCGGGCACGGCCGGCATGATCCGGCGCCTTCGCGCCAACCTGCTGGACGAGCTGCAGAAGCAGTACTACGTCACCGCGCGGGCCAAGGGCATGGGGCCGTTCCGGGCGCTGGTGAAGTATCCGCTGCGCATGTCGCTGAACCCGTTCATCAGCGACATCGGCAGCATCCTGCCCAGCATCATCTCCGGCGCCGCGGTGGTCTCCATCGTCATGAACCTGCCGACCACCGGGCCGATGCTGCTCCGCGCCCTCCAGGCCCAGGACACCTATCTCGCCGGCTCGTTCCTGATGTTCCTGGCCGTGCTGACGGTGGTCGGCGTCTTCCTCTCCGACCTGGCGCTGGCGGCGCTCGATCCGCGCATCCGGCTCGAAGGCGGGAGCAGCCGATGACCGCCCAGCCGCCGCTCGAGCACTACGTCAGCCGCGCGCCGTTCAATCCGGCGACCGACGAGGCGCTGACGCCGGAGCAGGAACGCTACTACATGGCGTCGCAGTGGCGGATGATGTGGCGGAAGCTCCGCCGCCATCACCTGGCCGTGCTCTCCGGCGCCATCCTGATCGTGCTCTACGCCTCGATCCTGGTGACCGAGATGCTGGCGCCCTACAGCGTCGCCACCCGCCACACCGACCACCTGTTCGCGCCGCCGCAGTCGATCCATCTTTTCCACGAAGGCAGCTTCGTCGGCCCCTTCGTCTACGGCTACGCCTACCGCCTCAACATGGAGAACCTCAGGCGCGAATACACCGAGGACACGCGCAAGGTCGAGAAGCTGCGCTTCTTCTGCCAGGGCGACGAGTACCGCTTCTGGGGGATGATCGAGATGAAGTTCCATTTCGTCTGCCCGGCGGTCAACGGCGAGTTCTTCCTGTTCGGCACCGATCGCCTGGGGCGCGACATGTTCTCGCGCATCCTCTACGGCACCCGCATCTCGCTCACCGTGGGATTGATCGGCATCACCATCTCCTTCGTGCTCGGCATCGTCGTCGGCGGGCTTGCCGGGTATTACGGCGGCTGGACCGACGCCATCGTCCAGCGCATCATCGAATGCATCCGCTCGTTCCCGGAGCTGCCGCTGTGGATGGCGCTCTCCGCCGCGCTCCCGGTCGACTGGAGCCCGGTGCTGATCTATTTCGGCATCACCATCATCTTAGGGCTCCTCGACTGGACCGGCCTCGCCCGCTCGGTCCGCTCCAAGCTGCTGGCGCTGCGCGAGGAGGACTTCTGCACCGCCGCCGTGCTGATGGGGGCGAAGCCGGGCCGCATCATCTTCCGCCACCTGATGCCGAGCTTCACCAGCCACCTGATCGCGTCGGCCACGCTGTCGATCCCCAGCATGATCCTCGGCGAGACGGCGCTGTCGTTCCTGGGCCTCGGACTCCGTCCGCCGATCACCAGCTGGGGCGTGCTGCTGAACGAGGCGCAGAACATCAACGTGGTGGCGCTCTATCCCTGGCTGATGATCCCGGTTATCCCGGTGATCGTCACCGTCCTCGCCTTCAACTTCCTCGGCGACGGGCTCCGGGACGCGGCGGATCCGTACAAGTAACTAGTTCGGCTTTCCCGCCTCTCTGAGCGGCTTCGTCAGCAGTCCGGCGATCCCGCCGGCCACGGTCATCGCACCGACCAGGCCGACGGTCGCGGCGATGCCGATCGCAGGCAGCAGGAATCCGGCGAGCGCGCCGCCGACCGGGCGGCCGGACTGCATCAGCATCCGCAAGAGCGCGAAGGCGCGGCCGCGCATGGCTTCCGGGATGATCGCCATGCGCAAGGTCTGCGCCCAGGGGGTCAGCGGTGCGGCGGCGATGCCCCAGGCGAGGAAGACGGCGCCGGTCAAGGTCGCGTCCGGGGCGAGGAGGACGAGCAGCAGCACCAGGCCCGCGAGCGTCTGCGCCAGCGCGATGCCGAGGCCGAGCCGCACCCGGCCGCCGATCTGCCCGATCGCCAGCGTCGCCCCGATCTGGCCGACCGAGATGATGCCGAGCAAGATGCCGTAGAGTTCGGGCCCGCCGCCGAGAGTCTGCTCGACATGCAGAGGCAGCCACACCGGAACGCTGCCGGTGCCGATGTTGTAGACGAGGAACATGAAGGTGGTGGCGATCAGGATCGGATTGCCGAAGAGAAGACGGACAGCATCGCCGATCGGCGCCGATGCCCGCTTCACCGGCGCCGGCAGCGACAGCTTGAGCCGGAAGAGGATCAGCGCGAAGAGAACGTAGGAGACGACGTCCAGCATCACCGTCGCCGGCGCGCCGATGCCGGCGATGAGGAGGCCGGCCAGCACCGGCCCGGCGACCCCGGCCAGCGAGTAGGCCAGGGTCTCCAGCGCGTTCGCCGTCGCCAGGCGCTCCTTCGGCGCCAGCGCCAGGATCATCGTCGGCGTGCCGGCGAGCGAGATCATCAGGAGGAGGCCGTAGACGGATGCCGCGACATACACGTGCCAGACCTCGAGCCAGCCGAGCAGATGCAGCGCCGGCACCGCGGCGAGTGCCAAGCCGCGGATGAGGTTGTCGACGGTCATCACCAGGCGGCGGTCGAAGCGATCCAGCAGCCAGCCGGCGACGAAGCCGCCGACCACGATCGGCCCGGTCAGGCAGAGCATGAGGATGCCGAGCGCCTCCGCCGATCCGGTCCGCTCGTAGACGAACCAGACCAGCGCCACCTTGGTCAGCTCGTCGCCGGTGGCCGAGACCAGCAGGCCCGCCCAGAAGCGGCGGAACGGCGGATCGCTGAGGAGATCGGCGTAGGGGCTGGACACGGGGGTTGAGAATAGACGCCCGGTCCTGCCACCGTCCTGTCAGGTATCGACTGGCGGGGGGGCGGGTGATCGGCTATCACGCGATCGACAAACGCCCCCACCCGGGCGGCGGCGAAGACGCCGCCTCTCCTCCCCGGCTTCGCCGAGAGAGGGGGTTCGATTTCGAAACCCTGCCTCGGCTGCGCAGCAGACGGATGAGGGCAGGGGAGAGGCTTGAGCCCGGACTTCAAGAGGACTTCATCGTGGACTTTGCCGGCGGACCGCTGATCGGACGAATCCTAGAAATCGCGAGGCGGGCCGGTGACGAGCCGTTTCTTCGCTTGCTCGGTGCTGACGGAATCGCGACAGAGTTGTCCTACGGTGTTCTTCTCCAGCAGGCGGGCGTGTGGTCGAAGATCTACCGAAAACATAATTTAGAGCCCGGCCAGCGGGTGGCGATCTTCCTACCGCATTCCGTTGACAGCTATGCCGCTTTTCTCGGCGCGCTTCTAAGCGCCCTTGTTCCGGCGATGCTGCCTCCGCCGTCGCCCAAGCTCTCGACGGGCCGCTTCAACGCTACAGTATTGCCCGTCTTGCCCATTACGAAATCTCACGCGGTCGTTCTTGGCGCGGACTTTCGCGCGGGATTCGAGGCGCAGCCGGGGCTAACAGTTCTCGATGCATCCGCGACGCTGTCGGAGACGGTCCCGACGTTGGACCAGGTCACATTCCCGATCGGAGGCCTGGGAAACACGCCTGCATTTCTCCAGTACAGTTCCGGCACGACGGGTCTTCGAAAGGCCGTCGCAATTTCTCAGCATGCATGCGTTCGACAAGTGGATCTTTACCGCGCGGCGATCGAGCTCAGCCCTTCAGACTCGATCGTTTCGTGGCTCCCGCTTTACCACGACATGGGTCTGATCGCATGCTGGATGCTGCCCCTCTTGACGGGAACGCCAGTCACCACGATGTCGCCCTTCGATTGGGTAGGGCGACCTTCCATGTTGACGCGCGCCATCGAGGACTATCGACCTACGCTCTGCTGGCTTCCGAATTTCGCGTTCTCGCATCTTGCCCGCTCGATCACGGGACGTGATTTGACTCTTGGAAGTTGGAGTTCGCTGCGCGCGGTCATCAATTGCTCGGAACCAATTCGGCATGTGAGTCACGAGGCGTTTCTACGCAGATTCAAGTCGGCGGGCGTCACACCTGCCAAGATCGCTACTTGCTATGCGATGGCAGAGGCTACGTTTGCCGTAACCTCATCGCGGGTCGGGGAGCCTCCCCCGACCCTGTCGGTTGATCCGACAAGTCTCGGCGTTGGGTCCACCGTTCGTCCAGGTGAGAGGCGGCTGGTATCATCCGGGCGGCCCATAGGAGGGACGACCGTTCGCATCGTCGATGATCGTGGCAACGATGTCCCGGACAGTGTCGTTGGTCACGTGCGCGTGACGAGCGAGAGTCTCGCAGCCGGATATCTCGAGAACGACGAAGCAACGCAAGCTGCCTTCGCTGGTAACGAGCTGCACACAGGTGATTTAGGCTTCGTGAGTGGTGGCGAGACGTTCGTCCTGGGGCGGGCCGACGACATGATCATCGTCGCCGGACGAAACATCTATCCCCAGGATTTGGAATGCGTCGCGGAATCGATTCCGGGGACGATTCCTGGCCGATCGGTCGCATTCGGTGTCGATGATGCTGTCGATGGCACCGCTCACATCATTGTCGTTGTTGAAGTCGAGGAGGCACGAAACCGCGATGTCCTGGAGCGGCAGATTGCTTCCGAGCTGGTTGCCCAAGTCGATGTGTCGCCGCGAGTAGTCAAGATCGTCGATCGTGGTTGGCTCATCAAGTCGACGTCCGGAAAGGTGTCTCGTCGGCTCAACCGCGATCGCTATCTATCTGAGGCGACAACGCCGCCTCAGGCTTCAGAACTGACGCGACCCGACAAGCACGCGCCGCTTCGCAGCTTCGTACGGGCTGCCGTATCAGCGGCCCTGGGGCGGTCAGCGCCGGCTGACGACGAGTCTCTCATCATGAGCGGTCTTCTCGATTCCCTTTCGTTGACGACTTTGCTTCTCGAACTCGGCGAGCGCATCGGCGACCGACTGCCAATGCCCAATGTCGTGGGTTTTCGCCACTATGAGACGATTGAATCCATCTGCCGCTTGCTGGACGAAGTCGAACGGGGATTCTCCTTACCCGCACGAGAAGCGCTGTCGAGAGTTCGAGAAACAAAGGTAAAGGGCCTGTCGAGATCTACAGGCGCACTCGACCTCATCATCTTGGGGAGTAGTACGTTCTTGGCTGTTCCCAGTCGGATGACGAAGGCTTCCGCAATGTCTGGCTTCAATCTGTCGGTGAACGGGGCAACGCTCGCCGAACTCTACTGCTTGTTGCAGCTTGCGAGGAATCGTCGGAAAGCAATCCATCGCGCCATTGTCGGCCTCGATCTTTGCGCTTTCAGGGCAAGATCAGCAGTTCTTGACCTAAAAACACTCACACTTCCGGAGGTCGCAGCGTATCTGGCGCCAGAGGATCAGGCGGAGATCGCGCAACGCAAGCGCGAGGCATTGCTGGCGTCTCAGCATTCCCGCATCAACCTTGAGCGGCTTGCCGAATGGACTCCGGAAGTGGCGACCAATATCGATGAGCAGACAGGCGAGCTGATATTTGCGACGCCCAACGGACACCGGTCGGTGCGACGGCATGGTCCGGAGGAAATGACCCACGAAATGGTTATGGCATATGCCGAGTTCGACGCCCTCTGTCCGAGGCAAGTGACCTACCTTCAACGCCTTGTTTCCATCGCCGCGACGGCGGGGATCATGCTCGATCTCGTCGTCGTGCCTATTAATCCCAACCTTCACTCGTTCCTTGCGCAAAGCACGCGCTATTTTCAACGACGAACGGACGTTCTTGCGAAGCTCGAACCACTTCGTTCAGAGACGGTGAGGGTTCATGACATGATGACCCCGAGCGCTTTCGGTGGTGCCAATGATGGCTTCACGGATGCGCACCATTTCGGTCCCGAAATTGCGACTCCGCTCTTAGAACACATTCTATCAGCCTAGCGTGGGCAGCGAAGGCCGGCAGTAGGAGATGGTCGGCGGCATCGAACCGCCGGGCCGACGCCGATGGGTAACATAGCCACGACACTTGGCAGTTAAGCCATTAAGAATCCTTGATTTACAGAGTGTTCTGACTCCGCCAGTCTAGGTTCGAATCCTAGGTCCCTCGTTCATCCGGATGAACCCATGCCTCGCTTCAACACCCTCGACGATCTCTCCGTGAAATCGAAGCGCGTGCTCGTGCGCGCCGATCTCAACGTGCCGGTCAAGGACGGCAGGGCGACCGATACCACCCGCATCGACCGCCTGGTGCCGACGCTGGCGGAGCTGACGGGGAAGGGAGCGCGGGTCGTCGTACTCTCGCATTTCGGCCGGCCGAAGGGCGGGCCGGACGAGACGAATTCGCTCAAGCACCTGGTGCCCGATCTTGCGAAGGCGGTCGGCAAGCCGGTCGCCTTCGCCACCGACTGCATCGGTGCGGCCGCCGAGTCGGTGGTCGCGGCGCTGAAGGACGGCGAGATCGCGCTTCTTGAGAATCTCCGCTTCCACAAGGGCGAGGAGGCGAATGACGCCGCCTTTGCCGATGCGCTGGCGAAGCTCGGCGATCTCTATGTCGACGATGCCTTCTCGGCGGCGCATCGCGCGCACGCCTCGATCGAGGCGCTGGCGAAGCGCCTGCCGGCGGCGGCTGGGCGGCTGATGCAGGCGGAGCTTGAGGCGCTGTCGAGAGCGCTCGACAAGCCCGAGCGGCCGCTCGCCGCCATCGTCGGCGGCGCCAAGGTCTCGACCAAGCTCGACCTCCTCGGCAACCTCGTGGCCAAGGTCGACATCCTCGCCATCGGCGGCGGCATGGCGAACACCTTCCTGGTCGCGCAGGGCATCGAGATCGGTCGTTCGCTGGCCGAGCGCGACATGGCGGAGACCGCGCGCGAGATCCTGAAGAAGGCTGCCGAGCGGAACTGCCGCATCGTGCTGCCGGTCGACGCGGTGGTGGCATCGGCGCTGAAGGAGGGCGTCGACACCCGCACCGTCGCCATCGACTTCGTGCCGGAGGACCTGATGATCCTCGATGTCGGCCCGAAGAGCGTCGCCGAGCTGACCAAGGTCCTGGGCGAGTGCCGGACGCTGGTGTGGAACGGCCCGCTCGGCGCCTTCGAGACCAGGCCCTTCGATGCGGCGACGGTGGCGATCGCGCGCGCCGCGGCTGCGCTTACCAAGGCCGGCAAGCTGAACTCGGTCGGCGGCGGCGGCGACACCGTGGCGGCGCTGACCGCGGCCGGGGTCGAGGAACAGTTCAGCTATGTCTCGACCGCCGGCGGCGCCTTCCTCGAATGGCTCGAAGGCAAGACCTTGCCGGGGGTCGCGGCCTTGATGCAGGGTTGAGTCCATGAAAGCCGCGCTCGCCGGACTTCTGTTGGCGGCGGTCGCCTCCGCTGCTTCGGCGGAGGTGGGCGAGCGCATCCGTCTGATGCCGGCCGACCTGCCGGCGCCCTACGCCACCCGCTCGGTCTCCAACTCGCCCCGTGTCGTCTCGCGGCCGCCGGACGCCATGCCGAAGGCGCCGGCTGGATTCCGGGTCAGCCTGTTCCGCGCCGGGCTCTCGCACCCGCGCCACCTGATCGCGGCCGCCAATGGCGACGTGCTTCTGGCCGAGCCGTCCGAGGACCAGATCACGCTGCTTCGCGACACCGACGGCGACGGCCGGGCGGATCTGGTCCAGCCCTTCGTCGGCGATCTCGACCGCCCGCACGGGCTCGCGATCCATGGGGGATATCTCTACATCGGCGACACCGACCGGGTCTGGCGCGTGCCCTACCAGCCGGGCGACACGAAGGCGCGGGGACCGCTGGAGCCGGTGACCGACGAGGGCGCCATCGGCCCGGGCGGCGGACATTGGACCCGCAACGTCGCGATCTCGCCCGACGGCAGGCAGCTGTTCGTCTCCATCGGCTCGGCCGGCAATATCGGCGAGGAGCCGGCGCCGCGCGCCACCATCCAGTCGTTCCGCCTCGACGGGCCCAACGGCACCGCCCGCGGCCAGGCCACATACGCGTCGGGCTTGCGGAACGCCGTCGGGATCGCGCTCCTGCCCGGCACCGGCCGGCTCTATGCGGTGATCAACGAGCGCGACGGCCTCGGCGACGACCTGGTGCCGGACTATTTCACCGAGGTCCGTCCCAACGGCTTCTACGGCTGGCCCTATTCCTACATCGGCCGGAACCCGCAGCCGGGATTTGCCGAGCGCAAGCCGGATCTGGTGCGCCAGGCCATCGTCCCCGATCTCCTGTTCCGCTCGCACTCGGCACCGATCGGCCTGGTCTTCTACCAGGGCACGCGGTTCCCGGCCGAGTATCGCGGCAACGCCTTCGTCACGCTCAGGGGATCGTGGAACTCAGGCAAGCCGGTCGGCTACCAAGTGGTGCGGATCAGGCTCGAAGACGGGAAGCCCGACGGCGGCGGCTACGAGGTCTTCCTCGACGGCTTCCGCTTGGGCGGCACCGACCGCGCCGAGGTCTGGGGCCGCCCCGCCGGCATCGCCGAGACGCCCGACGGCAGCCTGCTCGTCACCGACGACACCGGCAAGACGATCTGGCGGGTGAGCTTCGGCGGCTGAGCTAGTCGATCGGCCAGGACATCGCCTTCGGCACCGTGACCGCCTCGGCTGCGTCGGGCTCGGGCTTCAGCGCGCGCGTGTCGACGGCGCGCCACCATGGTTTCGCCTCCTCCGCATAGGCGGGCTCGACCGCTTCGCCGAGGCGGGGCATCAGCAGATGCACGCCCGCCTTCGGGGCCAGCTTCAGCAGCGCCTCCGCCGGTTCGTCCCAGGCATGCATCGCGAGAGCGAAGGTGCCCCAGTGCACCGGCAGGAAGGCGCCGCCGCCGAGCAGCGCCAGCGCTTCCAGCGCGTTCTCGGGCCCTAGATGGATGTCGCCCCAGGCCGGAAGCCAGGCACCGACCTCCAGCATCACCAGGTCGAAGGGACCGAGGCGTTCGCCGATCGTCCGGTACTCGGTGGTGAGGCCGGTATCGCCGCTGAAGAAGACGGCGTGGCGTTCCGAACGGAGGACGAAGGAGGACCAGAGCGTGGTGTTCCGGCCCTTGAGGCCGCGGCCGGAGAAGTGTTGCGAGGGGGCCGCGGTCACCGTCAGCCCGGTGTCCGGCGACTCATGCGAGTCCCACCAGTCGAGCTCGACGATGCGCTCGTGGCGCACGCCCCAGGCCTCGAGATGCGCACCGACGCCCAATGACGTCACGAAGGGCACGTCGCGTTTGGCGAGCTCGCGGATGGTCGGATAGTCGAGGTGGTCGTAGTGGTCGTGGGAGACCACCACGAGATCGATCGGCGGCATCGCGCCGAGAGGAACCGGGACGGGCTGGAAGCGCTTCGGCCCGGCGAGCTGCGAGGGCGAGGCCCGCCGCCCCCACACCGGGTCGGTGAGCACGCGGATCCCGTCGATCTCGATCAGCACGGTGGAGTGCCCGAGCCAGGTGGCGCGCAGCCCGCTGTCGGGGCGACGGTTCCAGGCATCGAGCGGGCTCGTCGAGGGCAGCGGCCCCTGCGGCACGCGCCGTTCGCCGCCCCAGAGGAATTGGGCCAGCGTCGGCATCGGCGCGTTCGGATCGCGCAGGCCCGCGAGGATCGGATGGCGGTTCTGGAAACGCTCGCCCGTCCACAGCGGCGACGACGTGATGCGCTCGAGCCTGGCGCCGTCGGGTTTCCTGCCCAGCGATTTCATGGATTCACGGGAGAAGCGGCTCCCCCCACCCTGACCCTCCCCCACAGAGGGGGAGGGTCAGGGTGGGGGACGGCTTTATGCCGCCCTCAGGATCGCCCTGACCCGTGCGTCGGCGCGGGCATGGACGGCCTTGGCGAAGCCGTCAAACAGCACCTTGGAGACCGAATCGGCGAGGCTCGGATATTCGGCGTGCCATTGCACGCCGACGGCGAAGGCCTCGCCCTCGACGCGGACCGCCTCGATCAGGCCGTCGGGTGCCTGGGCCTCGACGACGAGACCCGGTGCCAGCCGGTCGATGCCCTGGCCGTGCAGCGAGTTGACCTGGACCTCGGCGGTGCCGAGCGCCCGCTGGAGGTAGCCCCCGGGGGTCAGCGTCACCGGATGGGCGTGGGCGTAGCGCTCGTGCCACGGCTTGGTCTTGTCGGAGCGGTGGTCGTGCTTGCCGTCGACCTCGTGCACGTGCTGGTGAAGCGTGCCGCCGAGGGCGACGTTGAGCTCCTGGAGGCCGCGGCAGATGGCGAAGACCGGCACCCCCTCCTCGATGCAGGCGCGGATGAGGGGCAGCGTCGTCGAATCGCGGTCGCGGTCGTGCGGCGTGTCCGGCCGGCTGGGGCCGCCGCCGTAGCGGTGCGGCTCGACGTTGGAGAGGCCGCCGGTGAGCAGCAGGCCATCCAGGCGGCGCGCCAGATCCGCCATGTCCATGCGCTCGGCCCCGAGCGCGGGAACGATCACCGGCAGGCCGCCGGTGCCCTCGACGACGGCGAGCAGGTATTTCTCGGAGACGGTATGGACCGGAAAGCTGCCATCGAGTTTCACGCCGGCGGAAATGCCGATCAGCGGCGTCATGCAGAGGCCTCGGGAGATAGAAGTGCCGGCGAAAGTGGCACGAGCGGGCCGGCGCGGCAAGTCGCTGCGGGCGTCTACTGGCCGCCGCCCGGACGCGGACCGCGCTCCGGCGGGGTGAACTCGAACAGCTTGGGATCGAGCACGGCGCCCAGCTGCGGATCGAGGAGCGAGACCTTGGTCTCGACCCCTTGCGGGTCGACGATGGTCCATTGGCGGAGCTGGAGCGGGCGGTCGTCGAAGGCGAGCGTCACCCGTCCGCCGTCGGCGTCGTCGCTCTTCGCCAGCGTCACCCGCAGAACGCCGGAAGCGCGCTCGTAGCGGGTGACGGTGACGTCGCCGGACAGCCGGACCTGCTCGCGCACCAGGACGCCGAGCGGCGTCTGGTCGATGCCGACATAGTTCGCCTGCTTCAACTCGCGATCGTAGACGACCATGGAGCCGGAGCCGCCGACGACCAGCAGCCCCTTGGTTGCCGGCTCGTAGTCGATGCGGATCCTCCCCGGGCGCGAGATCGAGACGGTGCCCTTGGCCTGGCTGCCGTCGGAGGCGGCCTGGAGGAAGGGCGAGGAGAAGGTGCGGATGTCGTTGAGATAGCGCTCGATCCGCTGGACGTCGGCGCGGTCCTGGTCGGAGAGCTTGGCGGGGGTCGCGGGCTTGGCCAAGGCCAGGCTCGGGGCGGCGACGAGGGCGAGGACGAGCGAAAGGACGCGCGCCCGCCGGATGAGGATCTGCATGGTCATGTGCCGATAAATCGCATTAAACGTGGCGAAATCAAGACCCTGCGGGCCGGACGGCGGCACGTCGCAGATTTCGTCCGCGGCCGTCCCGTCCCGCCGGTTGAACCCGGCGGGCGACGGGTGCATGATTGATCTCCGGGCGGCGCCTTCGTTTCATGAGGGGCGTAGAATGTCCCACTAGGCGTCAGAGCCCGTGCCTCGAAAGGGAGAGGAACGGCTCATGCATAGAAGCATCGTACCCGACATCATCGGCGGCAAGCAGACGCTGGCGACGCTCACGGCCGACGTGACGGTGCGCCAGGCCGCCAAGGTCATGGCGGAACGGCACATCGGCGCGGTCCTGATCACCGCGAACGGGCGGCTCGAAGGCATCTTCACCGAGCGCGACGTGCTGAACAAGGTGGTGGCGCCGGGCCGCGACCCGGAGACGGTCACGCTTGGCGAGGTGATGACCCGCAACCCCGACACCGTATCCCCGGACGCGACCGCCCTCGACACGCTGATCCGCATGCAGACCAAGGGCTGCCGCCACGTGCCGGTGGTCGACGGCGGCGAGCTGATCGGCATCGTCTCGGTGCGCGACCTGTTCAACGCGGTCAAGCGCGAGCTCGAGGAAGACATCCAGGAGCGGGAAGCGTTCATCTTCGGCGCCACTGCGGCCTGAGCCGCCGGCGACACATCGCCGGCCGGGGTTGACGGCCCTCGGGGAGGGTCTATTTTCCTTCGCAGTTGCGAAATCCTCCCCCGAGGCCGTCATGCCGTTGTCGCCGCCGGCTCCGCGCGAGCCGCTTCATACGCGCCACGTCGAGTGCCGCGGCTATCGTCGCGAGGACGGGCTCTGGGACATCGAGGGCCATCTCGTCGACACCAAGACCTATGCCTTCTCCAACCGCAGCCGCGGCGAGGTCTCGCCGGGGACGCCGCTGCACGAGATGTGGATCCGCCTCACCCTCGACGACGGCCTGACGGTGAAGGCGGTCGAGGCGGTCACCGACCACGGCCCCTTTCCAATCTGCGGCGACATCGCGCCGGCCTTCAAGAAGCTGGAGGGCCTGACCATCGGCCCCGGCTGGAGCCGGAAGGTGAAGGACCTGCTCGGCGGCACCCGGGGCTGCACTCATATCGTCGAGCTTCTGGGACCGGTCGCCACCACGGCCTTTCAGACCCTGTTCTCCCGCCGTGAGCGCGAGCGCCGGGAGTCGAAAGACGAGGCGGAGTCCAAGACCAGGCCGCGGGTGATCGATTCCTGCCACGCGCTCAGCGCCGACGGTCCGGTGGTGAAGATCGAGTGGCCGGAGTTCTACACCGGGCGCTGAAGCCGGCCGCCCTCATCGGGCCCCGCGCCGCGTACCAGACCGCGCGAGGCTTTCTTGCAGACCCGTCGGCCTAAGCCCGCTGCCGGTCGCCGCCGGGGTCTCGGCCGAGGGGGCGCTCGCCGGCGCATGGACGGCCTTGGCGCGGAAATAGGCGAGCGCGAAGACCCGGACCGCCGAGGTCAGGCCGGAACGGCCGCGCGTCTCGGCGATTTTCGAGCAGAGATCGTTGAGGCTGAGGCCCTCGGCGTCGCCGATCTCGGCGAGCGCCCGCCACATCTCGGGCTCGAGGCGCATGCTGGTGCGGCGGCCGGCGACGACGATGTTGCGACTGACGAGCGAGCTTGCCATGCGGACCGCGAGGCGATTGACGCGAAACGACCGCGTTCCCGCAAATTGTAGCCCGGGCGTCGGCTGATGCAACCGCAATACGGACTTTTCTTGCCGGCGCTTCTCTTGGTTGCGGCGGCGAGAGGGCCCTGGCGATAAGGCTCGTTCACGCTCTGGCCGCCGACGAATTTCTGGACGTAGCCGAGCTGCGTGCCGTTCGCCAGGCTGGTGTCGATCACCTACCAGGACGCCTGGCCCCTCGTCGTAGACCAGGACACCGGCGAAGATGTCGCCATTGGCGTTGGTCTCGATGAGGATGTCGCGGCCGGCGGGCTCGGCCGGGTTTCACCACCAGCCGTTCTGGGGCCGGAAGGTCGGCGGGATTTCTCCGCCGCCGCCCTCGCCCCGGGCCGGAGAGGCCGCCAGCGCGGCGGCGCGCAGGAGCGCGCCGATGTGCCAGCGGGACGAACGAAGCTTGCCGCGAAGCGAAATGAGGAAGTTCATGATGCGCTCCTTGTGATGCGGGATCGGCGTGTGAGGCCGATTGACGCAGCAATGCCGGCGCCGAAGCCGCGGATGCAGCGCAAAAAAGCACAGACTGCTTCTGCGGCGGTGCGGCGAAAATGCGACGGCGGGAGCGCGATATTATGTTCCGCAACAACGAGTTAGCTGGTTTCAGCCGACCCTTTTAGATTGAGCGCCAGCGCGTGGACGGGGCCCTTCAGCTCCTCGGCCAGAACCTGATGGACGCGTCGCTGGCGGTCGATGCGGCTGAGCCCGTCGAAGCTGGCGGAGACCATCGTCACCTGGAAGTGGGTCTCGCCCTCCGGCCGGGCGCCGGCATGGCCGGCATGGCGGTGGGACTCGTCCTCGACGACCAAGCGTTCCGGCTGGAACGCCGCCTCGAGCTTCCGGCGGATGGACTCGGCGACACGCATCTTGGGCGACGCTTGCGCCGCTCCACCCTGGCTGTCAATCGGTTGCGCCGGCCGCGCGTCCTTCCCATACTTCCAGATCGCCATGACCCGTGCCCGCCGCCATGCCAGCGCTCTTGCAGAGCCTCTCGATCTCAGGCTTCGCGCCTGCGACCAGCCGGGCTGCGCCGGCGAAGGCCTGTTCCGGGCGCCGAAGGCCCGCGACCGGCTGAACGAATACTTCTGGTTCTGCCTGGAGCATGTCCGGGTCTACAACGCCGCCTGGGACTATTACCGCGGCATGAGCCCGCACGAGATCGAGCGCCAGGTGCGCAACGATACGGTCTGGCAGCGGCCGACCTGGCCGCTCGGCCCCGGCGGCCGGCGCCAGCGCGCCGACGACATCGACATCGACGATCCCTTCGAGATCTTCGGCGAGGGCGAGCGGCCGAGGCCGGAGTCGCGGACACGCGACCTGCCGCCGGAGGAACAGGAGGCGCTGGCCATCCTCGACCTGCCGCCGGATGTTACACTTGAAGACCTGAAGGCCCGGTACAAGATCTTGGTGAAGCGCCATCACCCCGACGCCAATGGCGGCGACCGTCAGGCCGAGGAGCGGGTGAAGGCGATCAATCACGCGTATTCGGTGCTGAAGAAGCGCCTTGCCGCTTGACGGCCGCACGGCGGGAGCGTTTTCTACCCGGCCCTCCCCAGACCACCGGCCCTGCCACCCCTTGAGGATCCGATGCCGAACGCCGCTGCAGCCCCAACCGCGCTCAACATCCCCGACATCAAGGTGTCGGTGCGTCAGCTCTTCGGCATCGACACCGACATGCAGGTTCCGGCCTTCTCGAACCCGACCGAGCACGTGCCGGTGCTGGACGAGGCCTATCGCTTCGACCGCGACACCACGCTCGCGATCCTGGCCGGATTCGCCCACAACCGCCGCGTCATGATCCAGGGCTACCACGGCACCGGCAAGTCGACCCATATCGAGCAGGTCGCCTCCCGCCTCAACTGGCCCTGCATCCGCGTCAACCTCGACAGCCACATCAGCCGCATCGACCTGATCGGCAAGGACGCGATCGTCATCAAGGACGGCAAGCAGGTGACGGCCTTCAAGGAAGGCATCCTGCCCTGGGCGCTGCAGAATCCGACCGCGCTTGTGTTCGACGAGTACGATGCCGGCCGCGCCGATGTCATGTTCGTGATCCAGCGCGTGCTCGAGGTCGAGGGCAAGCTGACGCTGCTCGACCAGAACAAGGTCATCCGCCCGCACCCGGCCTTCCGGCTGTTCTCGACCGCCAACACCGTCGGCCTCGGCGACACCACCGGCCTCTATCACGGGACCCAGCAGATCAACCAGGGCCAGATGGACCGCTGGTCGATCGTCGCCACGCTGAACTACCTGCCGCACGACGCCGAGGTGAACATCGTCCTCGCCAAGGTGCCGGTGTGGGCGACCGAGGAGGGCAAGAAGACGGTGTCCGCCATGGTGGCGCTGGCCGACCTGACGCGCGCGGGATTCGTCGCCGGCGACATCTCGACCGTCATGAGCCCGCGAACGGTGATGACCTGGGCCGAGAACGCCCGGATCTTCAACGACATCGGCTTCGCCTTCCGTCTCACCTTCTTGAACAAGTGCGACGAGATGGAGCGCTCGACGGTAGCCGAGTACTACCAGCGCTGCTTCGGCTCCGAGCTGCCGGAGTCCGGCGTCAAGGCGAGCCTCGCCTAAAGAGGGTTCGATGAGCGCGCAGAACCGCAACTCCGAAGAGGCGGCGGTCGAGTCCTTCAAGCAGTCGACGGCGGCGGCGCTCCGCGCCATGTCGCATCGCGACGACGTCGAGGTCGCCTTCGGCGCCGAGCCGCCCGGCATCGCCGGCAACCGCGCGCGGGTGCCGCAGCCGACCCGCAACCTCACCACCGGCGAGGTCGCCCATGTGCGCGGCGAGGCCGACTCGATCGCCCTCAAGCTCCGCCATCACGACCGTCAGCTCCACGGCCGGCGCATGCCCCAGGGGCAGATGGCGCGCTCGATCTACGAAGCGGTCGAGCAGACGCGCTGCGAGTCGATCGGCTCCAACCGCATGGCCGGCGTGCAGGAGAACCTGTCGGCGGCGCTGGACCAGCGCTACCGCAAGAAGGGCTTCGAGCGCATCACCGAGCGATCGGATGCGACCCTGGTCGAGGTTGTCCGGCTGATGACCCGCGAGGCCTTGACCGGCGTCCGCCCGCCGCCGTCGGCCCGCCACGTCGTCGATCTCTGGCGGCCGTTCGTCGAGTCGCGCTGCGGCGCCGACTTCCGCGAGATGGCGCGCTCGATCGGCGACCAGGAGAAGTTCCAGCACTGGGTCCGCCAGCTGATCCAGGACCTCGAGCTCGAATCGGCCGAGGAGGCCGAGCTCCAGGACGATCCCAACGAGGAGGAGGGCGGCGAGGACTCCGACAGCCAGGACCCGAACTCCGAGGCCGGCCAGCGCGGCGCGTCGGACTCCGACGCCTCCCAGACCACGGCGCCGGACATGCAGCCGGCCGAGGACGGCGAGGACGGGGCCGAAGAGGCCGATGGCGAGATGCAGCCGGGCATGGGCGACGAGCAGCCCGGCAACCCGGGCATGCCGCAGATGCACGGCCGCAACGCACCCAGCGACCTCGATCTCTACAAGCCGTTCACGCCTGAGTTCGACGAGATCGTGGTCGCCGACACGCTCTGCGATCCGGACGAGCTGTCACGGCTGCGCCAGCTTCTCGACCAGCAGCTCTCGCACCTGCAGGGCGTCATCGGCAAGCTCGCCAATCGCCTCCAGCGCCGCCTGATGGCGAAGCAGAACCGCTCCTGGCAGTTCGATCTCGAGGAAGGCATCCTCGATGCCGGGCGTTTGGCGCGCGTCGTCGTCAACCCGACGCAGGCGCTCTCCTACAAGGTCGAGCTCGACACCGAATTCCGCGACACCGTGGTGACCGTGCTGATCGACAATTCCGGCTCGATGCGGGGCCGGCCGATCACCATCGCCGCGATGAGCGCCGACATCTTGGCGCGCACGCTGGAACGCTGCGGGGTCAAAGTCGAGATCCTCGGATTCACCACGCGGGCGTGGAAGGGAGGCCAGGCGCGCGAGCGCTGGATCGCCTCGGGCAAGCCCGCCAACCCGGGCCGCCTCAACGATCTCCGCCACATCATCTACAAGGCTGCCGACCACCCCTGGCGGCGGGCCCGGAAGAGTCTCGGCCTGATGCTTCGCGAAGGCATCCTGAAGGAGAACATCGACGGCGAGGCGCTGCTCTGGGCGCATAACCGCCTGATGGCCCGCACCGAGCAGCGCCGCATCCTGATGGTGATCTCCGACGGCGCGCCGGTCGACGACTCGACGCTCTCGGTCAATCCCGGCAACTACCTGGAGCGCCACCTGCGCGAGGTGATCCAGGAGATCGAGACCCGTTCGCCGGTCGAGCTGGTGGCGATCGGCATCGGCCACGACGTGACGCGCTACTACCGCCGCGCTGTCACCATCGTGGATGCCGAGCAGCTCGGCGGCACGATGATGGAGAAGCTGGCCGAGCTCTTCGACGAGCAGGAGCACCGGACGCCGATGGCCGAGAAGCGCGCCAGCCGCAAGCCCAGGGCGAAGCGCTGAGCGCCTAGTCGGGCTAGGCGCAGTCGTCGGCGAGGCGCCGGATCCGTCGCGAGCGATTTTTTACTTCCCCGCGGGTGCATGCTCTGTTGCAATTAGAGGTTGGAAGGCCGGCCAATGGGGGCAGAGCCATGGCAACTTTGGTCGATTCGGCAGGCGAGGAAGCAAGTCAGCCGCCCGACGACTTCCTCCGACGGCTGATAAGCGGCGGCTGGCGCGTTCTTCGCGACGAACAGATCGAGGAGCAAGACGCAGTCCTCCTCGAACTCGTCCATCCATCGGCTCCCCTCTTTGTCGAGGTTCTCTTTCTCGCGGTATCGCGCTTCGCGGAAACTTCTTCCGATGCAGCGCGACGCATTATCGCTGAGAAAGCCATCAAACACGGCCCGGGCGCAGCGATCGGTTATCTCCAGATGCTGCGGTCAAAGGATCCTTCGGCAGGGCTCAGGGCAGGGTTCGCGTTGGGACTGAGCTTCCAGGGTCAAACACTCTCCGCAACCGGCAGCATAGACGAGATGTCTGACATTCTCTTGAGTGAGATCACGGTGCTCCGGGATCGAGCCGTGAGATTCGGTTCGAGCGAGCCGAAGACTTCTTCGGCCGATGGCGGTGACGCAAAGCCCGCCCCGTGCCTCGTCGCCGACGACCTGCCGGCGGTGTCCGACGGGCTTCCGGCGAAGCCCGGCCTCGGCTTCGACCGCATCGCAGCCGCGATCGTCAAGCTGGTCGACGGCGTCGTCGACGAGGCCCGCGACCGTGAGGCGCGCGACGAGAGCCTGATCACCGTCGGCATCTACGGTCTCTGGGGCTCGGGCAAGTCGACGCTGATGCGGGCGATCCGGGGCGCGCTGCCGGCGAAACGCTACCTCTCCATCTCGGTCAATCCCTGGAAGATCGCGGAGAAGGAGAGCCTCTACGACTACTTCCGCGACCGCACACTCGACCAGCTCGCCCCGTTCTTCCTCGGGATCCGCTCGCGGCGCGTCATCAGGGGCCTGCTCTGGCTCTCCAACTATCCGTGGCTCTGGGGCTCTGCCCTTCTCGGCCTCCTCTTCCTGGTCGCAATCCTGAGCGATCCGGCGGTCAGCTGGAAGATGATCGGCGATGTCTTCAATGCCTGGTGGACGGCGAAGCCGGGCGAAGGCTGGAACGCCGTCGACTACATCATGCAATGGTATCCGGTCACGACGCTGGTGCAGGCCCTGCCTCTGCTCGCGGTCGCCCTGCCGCTGATCGCGAAGTTCATGCCAAAGCTGCTCCAGAGCATCAACGCGAGGCTCCAGCTCATTGGCGGCACCGATACCTCGCAGAATCTGCAATCGCTCTACTGCGACCTCGCCGCGCTGGCCAAGTCGGAGAACCGCACCCTCGCCTTCTTCGTCGACGATCTCGACCGCTGCACGCCGGCGCGGGTCGCCGAGTTCGTCGAGTCGGTCCACAGCCTGACCGCGGCCGGCTGCGTCGTCTTCGTCGCCTGCGACGACGAATACGTGTCGGCGGCGTTGAACGCCAAGTACAGGGAGATCGTCGCCCAGCACCGCGACGGCAAGGGCTTCGGCCGCGGCTTCCTCGCCAAGATCGTGCAGGTGCCGTTCCGGGTTCCGATGGTCGACGAAGCGGGGGCGCGCTCCGTCGTGTTTCCCTCGCGCCATACGCCGGTCCCGGGCGGCGAGGCCGCGCCGGTCGTGGCGACCGGTCCCTCGCCGATACCGGCGACCGGGCCGGCAGCGCCGCCCCCGCCCGAGGTCAAGCTGGAGGAGGCCCAGCTCAGTGCCATCCTGGACGACACCGTCGGCGCCTTCGTCCGCCCCCTCGGCCTCAACATCCGCTTCCTCAAGAGCCTGGTCGGGACAATCAAGCTGCAATTGGACATCGGCGGATTCGCCAGCGAAGCCGAAGCGAGACGCCTCGCCGCCGCGGTCTTCGCCGACAGCGTCGATCCGGCGTGGCTCGACGCCCATGCGCTCCGGCAGGAGGCGCCCCATGAGTCCGTCCTCGCGCTTCACAGCGATCTGGTCGACCGTCTTCACCAGGCGATCGGCGATGACGAGGGCGAGCTGCGCCGGATCTATCAGCGCCTCGGCCGCCGACCGCGCTTCATCGGGAGGGCGCCTGACGCGGCGGCTGTCCCGGCCTCGCGCGGTGGTTCCGGCTGAGAAAGTTTCAACATTCAGAAAAAATTAATCAATTTTTAACTAACTTTCGTTCTTAGTGCACCTTCATGTGAGAGACGCACGCGACCTTCGTCGCGTTCGGGAGTGTCGCAAAGGAGGCAACAAATGAAGTCTTCGAAGCTCATGGGGTTGATCGCCGCGGTGATGATCGCTTTCGGCGCCGGCGAGGTTCTGGCTCAAACCAAGGTCGCCGACGTCATCGCTCTCAAATGCACGACCTTCGTCACCAGCGGTGGCAAGACCCAGGCGCTCACGATCGGAGGCCCAATCTACCAGGGCGACCAGCTTCGCTCGACGGCCGGCTGCGGGGCGAAGCTCCGCTTCATCGACGGCTCGACGCTGGCTATCGGCGAGAACACGGTCATGACCGTGCACACCTACGCGCAGCAGGGTGGCAGCCGCATGGCTATCTTCGAGATGATCAGCGGCATCTTCCGGGCGATCGTGTCGCCGCTCGCCGGCGACGCGGTCTTCGCCGTCCGCACGCCGACCGCGGTCGCCGCGGTGCGTTCGACCGACTGGATGCTGGCGGCCAAGGCCGACCTGACAGAGGTCTTCGTCGGCGAAGGCGCGGTCGCGGTCCGCAGCCTCAACCCGGCCATCACCGCCGAGGTGATGCTGCTGCAGGGCGACGGAACCGACGTCAAGCCGAACGAGCCGCCGCTCAGCGCGCGCAAGTGGGGGCCGCCACGGATCAAGGCCTTCCAGGATCGGACCGCTATCGACTGACCGTTTCTCGTCGGATCGCGGCGGATGGCCGAAGCGAGGCCTAGACGGACTTGGCTCGCGGCGGCGGTCGCGCTGTTGGCGGTCGTCGGCGTCTACCTCGTCAGCGACCAGGTGGTGCTGCTGAGGAATCTCGAATCGGAAGCACTGGATCACCGCTTCCGCCTTCGCGGATCGATCTCGCCCGGACCGGAGACGGCGGTCGTCCTGATCGACGACCGGACGCTTATGGAGCTCGGGCGCTTGCCGATCGACCGGGAATGGTACGCGCGCGCAATCGATCGTCTGGCGGCCGACGGTGCACGCGTCGTCGCCCTCGACGTGCTGATGGCCGAGCCCGGCCCGGGCGAGTCCGACCGCGAGGTCGCCCGGGCGATCCGGCGAGCGGCCGGAACGATGGCGACGGTGGTTCCCTTCGCCCTCGTCCGCGACCGCGGCGAGGGCGTCGGCGGAACGGTGCCCGACTACATCGGTCGACACGCTTTCCGCCGGGTCTTCTCCGTCGACACGACCGAGGCCTCGCTCCTGCTCGACGGCTACCTCGCTTCCGTGCCCGAGATCGGCGCGGCGTCCACCCATGCCGGCCATGTCACCGTTCTCCACGACACCGACGGCGGTCTTCGCCACGAGCTGGCGGCGCTTAGCTATGGCGGCGCGCTCTACCCCTCGCTGCCGATCGCCGTCACGGCAGCCTATCTCGGCATCGAGTGGAGCGAGCTGACGATCTTCTCCGGCCGCGAGATCCGCATAGGCGATCGCGTGGTGCCGCTCGATCGAGCGAACCGGATGCTCGTCAATTTTCTCGGGCCGCCGGGCGTGGTCCCGACCTACTCCTTCGTCGACCTCATTCTCGGGCGCACGCCCGAGGGCGAGTTCGCGGGCAAGATCGTGCTGATCGGCGGCTCGGCTCTCGGCATCCGGGATTTCCATCGCTCGCCCTTCGGCGAGCGCCTGACCGGCGTCGAGCGCTATGCCAACGTCATCGACAACATCCTGAGCCGGGACTTCGTCGCCCGCCCACCCTGGGCGGCGGCCGTCGATCTCGGGGTGATCGTGCTCGTCGGCGGGCTCGCCGCCGCCGCCGCCGGGCGGCTTCGTCCCGGCCTCGCGGCGATGGCGATCATCGCCCTCCTTGCGATCACCGGCACCGTCAACTACGGCGCGCTCGTCGTCTACGGGATCTGGCTCAACCTGCTGCACCCGGTCCTGGCGATCCTGGTCGAGGCGGCAGTGGTCGGGACGGCGTGCTACGTCGTCGTCGAGCGCGCCCGCCGGGCGACGGATCTCGCTCTCGCCGCCAGCCAGGATCGCTACCGGCTGGCGGCAGCGGGCAGCCGCGACGGTATCTGGGACTGGAACCTGGCCGACGACACTTTCTTCGCCTCGCCCCGCATGGCCGAGCTGATGGGGCTCGACGGGGATGAGCCGCTGGCCAATGCCAGCGCATGGCTCGGCCTCATCGATGCCGACGACCGGCTGAGGCTCGAGCACGCCATCGCCCGGCATCTCGCCGGTGAAACCGGGCAGATCCAGGAGGAGTTCCGTCTGGTCAGGCAGCCGGAGGCTTGGCGCCTGGTGCGGGCGGTGGCCTTCGACGGCCAGCGACGCCTTGCCGGATCGCTGACGGACCTCTCCGAGCGGCGCTGGCAGACGGCGCGGCTCGAGCTTCTCACCCGCGATCTCGCCGCCGCCAAGGCGGAGGCGGAGCGGGCCAGTCATGCCAAGTCCGTGTTCCTCACCAGGATGAGTCACGAGCTGCGGACGCCGTTGAACGCCATGCTTGGTTTCAGCGAGCTCATGGTCGGCGAGGCGTTCGGGCCGATAAAACCGGATCGCTACGCCCGCTATGCTGGCGACATCCATGCCAGCGCCAAGTATCTGCTGTCGCTGGTCACCGACATCCTGGACATCTCGAAGCTGGAGGCCGGCGGCTATGAGCTGGCCGAGTCGATCATCAGTCTCCGCGAGCTGACCCAGGAGGCGGTGACCCTGCTCTCCCAGCAGGCCGATGCGAAGAATCTCAAGCTCGGCATCTTCGCTCGCGATCGCGTGCATGTGAAGGCGGATGCCCGCGCCATCCGCCAGATCCTGCTCAACCTGATCGGCAACGCCGTCAAGTTCACGCCGACGGGAGGCGCCGTCGAGATCGAGATCGGCATCGACGACCTGAAACAGCCTCTGCTCACGGTGCGCGACACCGGCGTCGGCATTCCGACTGCCGACCTGCCCAAGGTCACCAAAGCCTATGCGCAGCTTCGTCGTGAAGGGGAGATGGCGCAGGCGGGAACCGGACTAGGCCTCGCCATCGTCGCGGCGCTGGTCGAGGTCCACGGCGGCACCCTTGAGATCGACAGCGAGCTCGGGCGAGGCACGGCCGTCACTGTCCGCTTCCCGGCGACCCGCCTGGTCCGGGACGGCTCCTAGCGCAACCGCGTGAGCGTGGCGGGATGACGCTTGCGGGCGTCTCGGCGCCCGGCGACAATCATTGCTTCTAGGGGGCGTCCTTAAGGAAATCCGAGGAGGATCATCGTCATGGACGACATTCGCAGCCTATTCCCGAAGACCCATGTCTCGCGCCGCGGCTTCGTCGCCGCGACGACGGTCGGCGCCGGCTTCGCACTCGCCGCGCAGCCGATCTCGGCGCAGACGGTCATCACCACCGACGCCGGCGGCCTGATGGCCGGCGATGCCCAGATCCCGACGCCGAACGGCGCCATCTACGGCTACTACGCCATGCCCGGCACCGGCGGCCCGTTCCCTGTCGTGGTGGTGATCCAGGAAGTCTTCGGCGTGCACGAGCACATCAAGGACGTGGCTCGGCGCTTCGCCAAGTCGGGCTACCTCGCCGTCGCCCCCGACCTCCACGGCCGCCAGGGCGACACCACCAAGGCCGCCAACATCCAGGAGATCCTGGCGATCGTCGCCAAGGTGCCGGACGCCCAGGTCTATGCCGATATCGACTCCGCCGTCGCCTGGGCCAAGGCCACCGGCAAGGGCGACACCGCCCGCCTCGGCGTCACCGGCTTCTGCTGGGGCGGCCGCATGACCTGGATGTATGCCGCGCACAACCCCGGCGTCCGCGGCGCCGTCGCCTGGTACGGCCCGGTGGTGCGGCCGGCGACCGAGCTGCAGCCGAAGAGCCCGATCGACATCGTCGCGAGCCTGAAGATCCCGATGCTCGGCCTCTATGGCGGCGCCGACCAGGGCATCCCCAACGACACCGTCGACAAGATGCGGGCCGCGCTCAAGTCCGCCGCCAATATGTCGGAGATCATCACCTATCCCGACACCCCGCACGGCTTCCACGCCGACTTCCGGCCAACCTACCGCGCCGACAAGGCGAAGGACGGCTGGGAGAAGATGATGGCCTACTTCAAGGGCCGAGGCGTCGCCTGAGCCGAGGCGAATCGTCGTCAAATTTCGTCGCCGCCGCCGCCGGGACTCCGCCCGAGTCCCGGCGGTAAGCGTTTGGGTTATCGGGTCTTTACCGCCCCGCTCGCGTCGCCCGGACTGCCCGGGCTAAAGTCCGCGCCCCTTCGCCAAGCATACGTAAGGACGGGCGCATGCCCCTTTCCGCCGACCAGGCGCTGGAGATCGAGGCGCTCCGCTCCCAGACCCAGCCGACCTTGCGGCCGACCGTGCCGGCGCTGGAGGAGATCCTCTATTCCGCGATTCCCATCCTCGACCACGGCTTCCTCCGCGTCGTCGACTACATGGGCGACGACGCCGCCGTCGTGCAGGCGGCCCGGGTCTCCTACGGCAAAGGCACCAAGAAGGTCAGCGAGGACCGCGGCCTCATCCAGTACCTGATGCGCCACCGCCACTCGACGCCGTTCGAGATGTGCGAGATCAAGCTGCATGTGAAGCTGCCGATCTTCGTCGCCCGCCAATGGATCCGCCATCGAACGGCGAACGTGAACGAGTACTCGGCCCGCTACTCGATCCTCGACCGCGAGTTCTACGTGCCGTCCCCGGCGCAGCTCGGTGTGCAGTCGCAAGTTAACCGGCAGGGACGCGGCGATGTGCTGGAGGGCGATGAGGCGGCCGAGGTGATGAAGCTGCTCAGGGACGATTCCGAGCAGGTCTATGCGCATTACCAGAAGATGATGAACGTCGACGAATCCGGCGCCGTGCTGGACGAGCAGCGGAAGGGCTTGGCGCGCGAGCTGGCGCGGATGAACCTGACGCTCAACTACTACACGCAATGGTACTGGAAGACCGATCTCCTGAACCTGCTGAACTTCCTCTCGCTGCGCGCCGATCCGCACGCTCAGTACGAGATCCGCGTCTATGCCGAGGCGATGCTCGACATCGTCAGGCGCTGGGTCCCCTGGACCTACGAGGCCTTCGAGCAGTATCGCCTGAAGGGCGTCAACCTCTCGGCCAAGGGCTGGGAGGTGGTGAAGGGCCTGATCGACGGCAAGCCGCCGGACCAGGCCGCCTCCGGCCTCTCCAAGCGCGAATGGCGCGAGTTGATGGCGCTGCTGGGACGGGAAGAGTAGGCGACGCGCGCCCCACCCTAACCCTCCCCCCTCTGTGGGGGAGGGTTAGGGTGGGGGGAGGTCTACGCATACGCCGCCCGCATCCGCTCTAGCTCGTCCTTCATCAGGTCGCGCCACTCGGCGGGCTCGAGGATCTCGGCGCCGGGGCCGAGCCAGCGCACCAGCTGGAGCGCCTGCGGCGCATCGCTCTCGCCATAGGTCATCACCACCTCGTCCGGGCCCGAGCGCTCGAAGCTGCCGAAGCCGAAGAACCAGTCGGTACCGAGCTGCCGCGCCTGGGCCGTGGTCATCCGGATCCTCACCGGCGCGTTCCTCGCCCAGGAGGCCATGGCGTCGGCGAGCCAGCGCCGGCCGAGATGGTTGCGGACGTCGAAGCCCTTGCCGGCGGTCGCCTTCAGCGTCGTCGGCTCGATCTCGGCGACGCGATCGGCACGCCAGAAGCGCTGGCCGCCGGAGCGGGTCGAGCCGATCTTGCGCCCGATCAGGTACCAGCGGTCGCGGTCCCACAAGAGGCCCTGGGGCTCGGCCTCGACCGGGGCCGCGTTGTCGCCGACGCGGTAGGTCGAGCGGTAGGCGAAGCGCACCTGCGTGCCGTCGAGAACGGCCTTGAGGAAGATCTCGACCGCGCGGACCTCCAGCGCATGCGCGCCGTCGGGATCGTCGACCGGTGTCAGCGTGCCGCCGTGGAAGGCATCGGGGGCGGTGCTCTCGAAGCCGATCAGCCGCCTTGTCTCGGCGAGGAGCGCCTTCAGCCTTTCCGGCAGCACCGCCACCAGCTTCTGCTCGGCGCTTTCCAGCTTGGCGGGGAAGGGCGGCACGCGGAGCCCGCGGGCGAGCGCGAGACCCAGCAGCACGGCCACGATCTCGTCGCGCGAGAAGGCGACCGGCGGCAGGAAGAAGCCTTCGAGCAGGCGATAGCCGCCCTCGACGCCGCGCTCGGCATAGACCGGGACGCCGGTCGCGCTCAGCATCTCCATGTCGCGATAGATGGTGCGAACGGAGACTTCGAAACGCTGGGCCAGATCCGGCGCCGTCACCAGGCGGCCGTCGCTCAAGAGCAGCAGGATGGCGAAGCCCCGCTCGATCCGCGTCATGTCGCAATGATGACAGAACGATACGAAAAAATCACTAGTCTGCGCAGATTTTTCGTAGATACCTGACATGATGCTGGCAGGAAGAGGGGGTTAAGCTGCGCTCCGTCGACTGGAGAACCCCATGACCGCCGCTACCCGATCCGACCCGGTCTCGCCCGCCGGTCTCGCCGTCCTCGCCCGCCGCCCCTACCGGCCGCGGTCGCTCCGCTTCATCCGCCGCCAGGACATCGGCGACTGGCGGATGAAGGTCTACGCCATCGCCGCCGACATCGACAAAGGCGCCAGGCCGGAGCTGGTCGAGGCGACCGTCGATCTCGCCCGCCGGGTGCTGCCCGAGCCGGCTCTGGGCGAGGAGACGACCGGCATCGGCTTCGTCATCGCCCATGACGCGGCGGCGGCCTCGATCGGCATCGTCTACTGGTGGCAGTCGGTGAACGAGCTGCATCAGCGCTCCTTCGTCGGCCCTCTCCAAGACCCGGGGCAGATGCAGCCGATCGTCCATCCGGGCGCCGGCTGCGTCTACGAGCTCGGCATCGTCGACTTCGAGCGCCGGGCCTGGCTCGACGACGTGCTCGCCAATCCCGCCGGCCCCGATCTCGACCTCTATCTCGGCCGTCGCTACGACGCCGAGTTCTGACCCAAGGAGACGACCATGCAGACCATCAAAGCGGCCAAGCGTCTCGGACCGAGCGTCAGCCGCTCCCTGTCGAGCCCCGTGCAGGTGCTCATCTACCTGAGCGACCTCCTCTCCGACTGGGAAGGCCGCGCGCGCGAGCGCCGGACCCTGGCGGAGATGTCGAACCACCTGCTGAAGGATCTCGGCCTCAGCCGTACCGACGCCAGGCGCGAAGCCGAGAAGCCCCTCTGGCGCGTCTGATCCATCTTTCCAACATCCGTCCCAACAGGAGAGAACGATGCTCGACCATGTTTCCATCGGCGTGAAGGACATCGAGGCGTCCAAGCGCTTCTACGACGCGACGCTGAAGCCGCTCGGCGTCACCTGCAAATACGCCAAAGGCAACGACGCCGGCTACGGCAAGGAGGCGATCCAGCTCTGGCTCGGCAAGGCCGAGCGGCCGGTCAAGGAGGACATGGCATCCGGCCTGCACTTCTGCTTCGTCGCGCCGTCCCGGAAGGCGGTCGACGACTTCTACGCCGCGGCGATGAAGGGCGGCGGCCGCGACAACGGCAAGCCGGGGCTAAGGGAAGCCTATGGCCCGAGCTACTACGCGGCCTTCGTCATCGATCCGGACGGCTACCGGATCGAGGCGCACACCGAAGCCGCGTGAAGCGATGCCGTTCGACGGTTCCTTCGTCGATCGGCGACCCTCGACTCCCACAGGCTGGCGAGCGAAGCTCGCCGCCTGGCGGGAGGCCCGGGCCGTCCGGCGCCGTCTCGCCGACTGGCTGGCGCCCGATCCGCGGTTCGCCCGCGATATCGGATTCGCGCCTGATGACGTCGCACGCGAAAGCGGGCGGCCGGTCTGGCATCCGATGGGGAGATCCATGCGATGAGGCGCGACATCGTCTGGGAACGGCTCGACCGGCCGGGGCTTGAGCACCTGACCCTGGAAGTCGGCACGGACGCGATCCGCGCCGAGAGCCTGGTGCTGCTTCAGCTCGACTCAGGTCTGGTGCGGCTACACTACCGTCTTCGGGCGGACGGCAACTGGCGCACCTGTGCTGCGTCCTTCCGCCTCGACCAGGGCGCGGCGAGCCGCAGCCTCGAGCTCGCCCGCGACGGCGACGCCTGGCTGGTCGACGGCCAGCCGCGCGCCGATCTCGCCGGCTGCCAGGACATCGACATCGCGGCGACGCCGCTCACCAACACCATGCCGGTCCGTCAGCTGGCCTTGGCATCCGGCGAGACGCGGACGTTCCGCGCGCTCTACGTCCGCGTGCCTGAGCTGACGGTGACGCCGATGGATCAGGACTACACCCGTCTCGATCCGGCGACGCCGCCCCGGCGCTTCCGCTACGCGAGCCCGGGCTTCACCGCCGAGGTCGCCGTCGATGCCGACGGCCTCGTCGAGGACTACCCGCCCGGCTGGAAACGGAGAACGCCGTGACGATCACCCTCTATTCCGGCCCCATCAGCTATTTCGCGCGGAAGAGCGAGATCGCGCTCGGCGAGAAGGGGCTTCCCTTCGCGCGCATCATGGTGCCCTTCACCCAGGCTGAGGGCTATCAGCCCAAGCACCCGGACGTGCTCGCCGCCAATCCCAAGGCCCAGGTGCCGGTGCTGGTCGACGGCGACCTGACCATGTTCGATTCGAGCCTGATCTTCGAATACCTGGAAGAGGCCTATCCTGAGCCGCCGCTGCTGCCGCGAGATCCGAAGGACCGCGCCCGCTGCCGCATGCTCGAGCTGTTCGGCGACGAGATCCTGCTGCCGGCGGTGCGTCCGATCATGCACCGGAGCGTGCCGCCGACCTCGGCCGAGCAGCGGCACCAGGAGGAGGAGGCGGGGCAGCGCGGCGAGGCGGTGCTGCTCGACCACTATGGCACGCTCGAGGACCGGATCGGCGCCGCCGGCTATCTCTCGGGCGCCTTCTCGATCGCCGACATCGGCGTGTTCATGGCGGTGACATTCTCGCTTCGCCTCAAAGGCCCGCGCCTCGACGGTCATCCGAAGCTGGCGGCCTGGTATGCGCGGGTGGCCGGGCGCCCGGCGGTGGCGAAGGTCGTCGACGACCTCTACGCCGCCGACCGCGTGCTGTCGCCAGCGCTCTATTCCTGAGGGGCCCGATGGAACGGAAACCGGCTGCCGTTTTCGCCTCCGCCGGGATGCGGGTGCGCGCGCAGGCCTTCACACAGCGTCTCAATCCCGGCTCCGCCTTCGAGATCTTCCGGCTCGGCCTTCGCTCCGGCTTGGCGCGGACCGGCGTCAGCATCGTCTGGCTCGCGCCTGGAAGTGAGTCCTTCGCCTATCACGCGCACCGCGCCGAGGAGGAGTGGATCTTCATCCTCGACGGCAAGGCCGTGTGCCGGATCGACGGCAAGGAGGAGACCCTGTCGCCCGGCGACTTCGTCGGCTTCCCGGTGCCCTCGGTGCCGCACCTGCTCAGGAACCCGTTCGAGGTCGAGTGCCGCTATCTGGTCGGCGGCAGCCGGCCGGATATGGACATCATCGACTATCCCGACCTCGGCAAGAGCTACGTGATTCTCGGCGATGAGGGCGCAACCGACTTCCAGGAGCTGGCGCCGCCGATCCGTCCCTTCGGACCGGTGGAGAGCTGATGCTGGGTCATCTCTCCTTCGGCGTGCAGGACCTCGCGCGCGCCGCCGATTTCTACGAGCGCATTCTGGCGCCGATCGGCTTCGTCCGCGTCTGGTCCAGCGACCGCGGCTTCGGCTTCGGCCCGCCGGGCAAGGGCGACAAGCTCGCGCTCTTCGCCAAGCCCGGCGAGGCGTCGGCGCCGGGACCGGGCTTCCACCTCGCCTTCGATGCGCCGAGCCGCGCCGCCGTCGATGCCTTCCATGCCGCGGCCCTGGCTGCCGGCGGCGCCGACGCCGGCGCGCCTGGCCTGCGTCCGCACTACAGCCCGACCTACTACGCCGCATTCGTGATCGACCTCGACGGCTACAAGCTCGAGGCCGTCCATCAGTAGCGCGTCAGGGCGCTCAGGCACGATCAAGATGCGCCGCCGCCTCTCCTAGTTGAGCGTCAGCCCGTGAACCCGCATCAGCCCGTCCGGCATCGCGCAGCATCGCCTGGAGGATCTCGGCCACCTGCTGGTACTCGGTTCCGCTAGGAACCAGCAGCGTGAACGAAAAATTGGGAACGCCGGCCTCGCGCAACAGGGCTTTCGCCCGTACGACGTCACGCTTTGGAATTGGCAAGGATGGGACGTACCACGAGCTGGACGGCGGGACGTAGTGATTGCCGGCGATGCGCCCGCCGTTGAAGGCGACGCGCACCAGCGCCTGCCGATCGATCGCCAGCTCGATCGCCTCGCGCACGCGCTTGTCCTGGCCCAACGGGGTCTTGGCGCGATCGCCATGCGCGATGTTGAAGCGCTCCCTAGCGCGTGCGACGTCGAACCGTGCGTGGCTTCGGGCGACTGGCCGTGGTCGCCGGCAGGCACAGCTCCGGCCGGCCGCCGCAGCACTCCTCGGTGAGGAACCGGATCAGGCCGTTCACCCGCCCGACATTGACGGCATAGATGACGAGCCGGCTCTGGCGCCGCGACACCACGAGGCCGGCATGGCTCAGCTGCATCAGGTGGAACGACATGGTGGCAGCGGGAACGCCGAGCCGTCCGGCGATCCTGCCGGCCGGCAGCCCGTCCGGTCCCTGCTCGACCAGGAGGCGGAAGATGGCGAGGCGCGTCTCCTGGGCCAAGGCGCCGAGGACCGGCACGGCCGTCTTCGCGTCCATCATCCGGCGGGCCTCCGGTCGAGGAGCCAGCGGAGCAGCCCGGCGGCGGCGAGCGCGCCGATCACCTGGGCCGCGATGAAGGCCGGGACCGAGGCGGGCGCGATCCCGGCGAAGGTGTCGCTCAGCGAGCGCGCGATGGTCACCGCCGGATTGGCGAAGGATGTCGAGGCGGTGAACCAGTAGGCCGCGGTGATGTAGAGCCCGACCATCATCGGCACGGCATCGGCCCGGGCGCGGAGCGAACCCAGGATGGTGAGGAGGAGGCCGAAGCTCGCGACCGCCTCGGCGAAGGCCTGGGCCGGCCCGTCCCGGAGCCTCGCGGAAACCTGGAAGACCGGCTCGGCGAACATCAGGTGTGCCGCCCAGACGCCGAGCACGGCGCCGACCGTCTGCGCCGCGGCATAGGCGATCGCGACGCGGCCCGTCAGCTCGCGCCTGAGCGCGAAGACCAGCGTCACCACGGGATTGAAATGCGCGCCCGAGACCGGCCCGAACACGGTGATCAGCACCGTGAGGCCGGCGCCCGTCGCCAGGGTGTTGCCGAGCAGCGCGATGGCGGCGTTGCCGCCGGCGAGGCGCTCGCCCATGATTCCGGAGCCGATGACCACCGCGAGCAGCAGCGCGGTGCCGAGCGCCTCGGCGACGAGCCGGCGGGGCAGATCGAAGGCCGCCGTCGTCATGCAGAAATCGGCATCTTGCCGATCTCCTCGATCCGGCGCCCGGCCTCCGGCTTCGTCAGCTGCCCGAACGGCAGGGCGACGAAGAGCCGGATGCGCCGCTCGATCATGCGGAAGACCTCGGCGGTGAAGGTCGCCTTCCCGGCGTCGCTGCCTTCGAAGCTCGACGGGTCGGGAAAGTCCCAATGGGCGGTCACCGGCCGGCCCGGCCACACCGGGCAGGACTCGCCCGCCGCTTGGTCGCAGACGGTGATGACGTAATCCATCGCCGGCGTGCCCGGCGTCGCGAACTCGTCCCAGTCCTTGGAACGCATCCCGTCGGTCGGCAGATTCATCGAGGCGAGCAGCCGCGCGACGAACGGGTTGATCCGCCCGGGCGGATGGCTGCCGGCGCTGAAAGCGCGATAGCGGCCCTTCCCGTGCACCTTCAGGAGCGCCTCGGCCATGACGCTGCGGGCCGAGTTGTGCGTGCAGAGGAACAGGACGTTCCTGACGAGGTCGCCCATGAAGGGTCCTCGATCGATTTTATAATTCGACAATTATCGAACCATTAAGCCAAGCTCAAGCGGTAACCGGTGCTGAGGCCTAGAGCCCCGCGTACTGCTCCAGGACCGCAACATCCGCGCGGATGATCTCTTGGAATATCCGCAGCCGCTCGGCCGTCAGGTTGATCTGGCGCAGCAGGAGAAACAGGTCCGGCCGCTGGAGGGCGGCGAACTCCTCGGTCGCCAATTGCCACTCCTCGGGCGAGATGTTGCGCTGCTCCTGCATCTCGCCGAGAGCGAAAGCGGCGAGACGGCGGAGAACGATCAGCGCAGCCGACTGAACGACCTCGACCCGCGGCTCATACGACTTCACCTCGGGCTCTTGGACGTCGGCCAGGAATGTCGGCGGCACGATGCCGCGTCCCCTCAGGATGCGCATTCCGCGGAGGGTGCCGATGGTGTGAATGTAGAGGTGCCCCCGCCCATGGGTTTCGCGCCACTGGATGCGCCAGCGGTGCTCGTCGACGTTGTGGAGGACGATGGGGTCGGCAAAGACCATGGATTCCCGGCGCGCGAAGGCCTCCAGGAAGGCGTAGACATAGGCGAACCAGGTCTCGTCCGTGAGGTAGATCTCGGGATCGACGGCGACGAACGGTGCGCGCTCGAAGATCGCGACCGATGTCAGCGTCAGGGCCTCGAACAGGCCGACGAACTTCGTCATCTCCAGGATCGTGGGAAACGATCGATCTTGCGGAAGCGACAACACGCGCTCCAGGTGGATCTTCCCCGTGCCCCAGGAGAACAGGCTGTAGTTTCCGAGAATGAAGGCGGCCCGGCCCTGCCGGGCGAGCTCCAGCATGCGTCTGACGGCTCCCTCGACCGGAAGATCGTCGTCGCTGTAGGGCCACACGTAGCGGCCGCGCGACAGCTGCGTCACCCGGAAATAGTTGCGCGGGGACCCGACGTTGGTCGCTTGACGGTAATATTGGAAATGCGGAAACTTGTCCGAGAACGAGCGGGCGACGGTTTCGGTATCGTCGGGGGACGCGTTGTCGCAGACGACGAGTTCGATGTCGCTCACGCCAAGCGCGGCGACTTGCGCCTGAAGGGCCCGCAACGTCGTAGCGAGGATCTTGTCCCGGTTAAAGGTGAAGACGGCGATCGACAGCGTGATCTCAGGCTGTCCCTGCGTCCCCGCGTAGGCCGACGTCGCCGGCTGGCCAAGGCTCATTGGAATCGGTCCGATAGCAGTTGGGTCGGGTCACGTGCGAGCGGCGGAAACCCGAGAGGAGCCGATGTATACCTCAGACGAGGGCGTCCACAATACCCGGGTCCCTTGCGTGCGAGCCGCTCGCCCTTCTCAGGCTGGTGCGGAAGGCCGGGAGATGCGCTATTCGTGTCCAACCGCCCAGGGGGATGCGTCCCTTCCCGTAGCCGTCGAGGACTTCTACGAGTTCGATGCAAAAAGCTGAAAAGACCGCCGTTGTGATCCTTTGCGGCGGCCAGGGCACGCGGCTTCGCGAACACACGGAGTCCATCCCAAAGCCGCTGGTGTCGATCGGAGACCGGCCGATTCTCTGGCACATCATGAAGCACTTCCAGGTCCATGGACTGGATCGCTTCGTCCTCTGCCTCGGCTACAAGGGCGACCAGATCAAGCGCTACTTCCTCGACTACCGGACAATGTCGCGCGACCTGACGATGACCATGGGGAAGCCGGAGTGCGCCGTCTTTTACCAGCCGCTGAACGAAGAAGATCTCGAGGTGACGCTGGCCGACACCGGCAGTGACAGCATGACCGGCGCGCGTGTGAGGCGCATCGCACGCTATCTGCCGGACGCTCCGTTCATCGTCACCTACGGCGATGGCGTCTCCAACGTCGACCTGGCGGCGCTCCTCCGCTTCCATCGCTCCCATGGCAAGCTTGCGACCGTGACGGCGACCTATCCCGAGTCGCGTTTCGGCGTGATCGAGACGGACGCCGATAGTCGGGTGATGCGCTTCCGGGAGAAGCCGAAACTCGACGGACTGGTGAGCGTCGGCTACTTCGTGTTCGAGCGGCGTGTCCTTGACTACCTCTCGGCCGACGCCTCCTGCATTCTCGAACGCGAACCGCTGGAGCGCCTCGCCCACGATGGCGAACTGATGGTCTTCCGGCACGAGGGATTCTTTCAACCCCTCGACACCTACCGTGATTACCTCGCCCTCAACGCACTTTGGTCGGAAGAGCGTGCTCCATGGAAGACTTGGTGAACGGATTCTGGCGGGACCGGCCTGTCCTGGTGACGGGAGCAACCGGATTTCTCGGCGGCTGGATCGTATCGCGGCTGCTCGCCGACGGGGCTCGGCCGATCTGCCTGGTGAGGGACAACATGCCGGAGGCAAAAAGTCATTTCGGCTCGGTCTCAGGGCGTTCCACCCTCGTTCATGGCGACGTGCGCGACGTCAATCTCCTGAAGCGTGTCCTTGGCGACTACGAAGTCGACGTCGTCATGCACCTGGCGGCACAGACCGTCGTCGGTCACGCGGCCGACAATCCCTCGGAAACCTTCGAGGTGAACGTGGGCGGGACCAACGCCATATTCGAGGCCTGCCGCCAGATCGGCGGGCAGCGCGCGGTCGTCGTCGCCTCGTCCGACAAGGCCTATGGCGAGCAGCCGGTCCTCCCCTATACCGAAGACATGCCGCTGCTCGGACGCAATCCCTACGATGCCAGCAAGGTCGCCGCCGAAGTCGTCGCGCGGAGCTACGCCGCCTCGTTCAAGATCCCTATGGTCATCACCCGGTGCGCCAACGTCTATGGCGGCGGCGATCTCAATTGGAGCCGGCTGTTCCCCGGGACTCTGCGGGCGCTTTTGCGTGGACACCGCCCGGTGATCCGATCGGATGGTACGTTCACCCGCGACTACGTCTACGTCGAGGACGCGGCCGACGCTTTCATGCGTCTGGCGGAGTGGCTTGCTGCCGACGCGACCCGGAGCGGAGGCACGTTCAATATCTCCACCGAAGAGACCCGAAGCGTGCTCGACATCGTGGCCTCACTCGTCCGCGCGGTCGGGATCGATCTACCTCCGGACGTCCGTGGTAAGACGACGCTCGAGATCCGACACCAGCGTCTGTCCTCGGAGAGGCTCAAGAGTACGCTCGGGTGGATGCCGCGGCACGATCTTGAGGATGGCGTCGCGCGCACGGTTCGCTGGTATCGTGATTACTTTGCGTGACCGTGGTCTGCGCCGGTCGATGGATTGACAGTCAGACGACCGGTACGACGTCGACCTGCACGGCGAAGCGAAGGCCGGCGCGATTGCGCAGATACCGCTGATGAGCCTCGGCGAACAGGGCGTTGTTTACGTAGATCGTGTTCCCGTCGGCGACGAACATCCGGAAGATCGGATCGACGTCGATGTTGAAATCGCGATAGTGATCCGTTTTCCAGCCGTGCCCGTAACGTGCCCCCCACAGCCTGACGAACGCGTCCGTGTCCGATTTCGCCAGGGCCGCCTTCGATGCTTCGAGCTGCTCAGTCATCGTTGCGGAGGCTAGGTCGATCTTGCGAGATATCCGATCGATGTAGTTGCCTTCGGTGAAGCCGCACGCACCTCCGATCGACCAGATGCGAAAGGCGAGATCCGAATCAACAAAAGCTTGCCGGAACCTCGGTAAGAAGAAACCGCCGACCGCGTCCAAAGTGGAGCGCCGCACCATCGGAAAGAACGGATAATAGATGCCGAACACCGTCCCGATGATCCCGTTGGTCTGTCCAACGCCGATCGCGTATGGGCGGCTCCTTTCGAACTTCAGCAGGGCATTGAGACCCTCTGTCGCCCACCCGGGTCTGAGTTCGACGTCATCCGCCAGCGGAAAGATGACGTCCCCCGTCGAATGCTCATAGGCCGTCGCCGACGCCGCCGCGCTTCCTCTCGGCGTCTCTTCCCGCACCCATCGGATGTCGGGTCCGCTCACCTCGAACGGTCCAACGACGACGATCTCGTAGTCGAGACCCTGCACCGTCGCGCGCACATTCTCGATGACGCGCATCGCGGGGCCTGGGAAGAGCGTCGGCAGCGTCAGGCTCAGTTTCATGCCGGCAACTTCATCGAGCGCGCATCCCGGGTCAAGCGCCGCTGCATCATCCCTCGCGCTGGATCGCGCTCTCGTGCCAGCGGCGGAGCAGCAGGTTGGTGAGGCCGGTGAAGAACAGGAAGATCAGGATGCCGGTCGCCGAGATCAGGAACAGCGCGGCATACATGCGCGGGATCTCGAGCCGGTAGCTCGCCTCCAGGATGCGGAATGCCAGGCCCGATCCGGCGCCGGCGCCGCCGGCGACGAACTCGGCGACGATCGAGCCGATCAGCGCCAGGCCGCCGGAGATGCGAAGGCCGCCCAGAAAGAACGGCAGCGCGCCGGGGATACGGATGTAGCGCAGCACCTGCCAGCGTTTCGCCCCGTAGAGGCGCATCAGGTCGAGCAGGTTGTGGTCGGCGGAGTTGAGCCCGATCGTGGTGTTGGAGAGGATCGGGAAGAAGGCGACGATCCAGGCGCAGACCAGCAGCGCGATGGTCAGGTTGTCGATGTAGATGATGATGAGCGGCGCGATGGCGACGATCGGCGTCACCTGCAGGATCACCGCATAGGGAAAGAAGCTGAGCTCGATCCAGCGGGCCGAGGCGAAGAGCACGGCGAGCGAGAAGCCGCCGACCACCGCGACCAGGAGGGCCAGCACGGTCACTCTCAATGTGCCCAGCAGCGACGGCCACAGCATGTGCCAGTCGCGCACCAGCGTCTTCGCGATCGCGACCGGCCCGGGCAGGATGTACCAGGGGATCTCGTTGATGGTGACCAGCGCTTCCCAGCCGCCGAGCGCCAGCACGCCGATCAGGAGCGGTGCGCCGAACTTGAGCCAGAGCGGGTCGCCGCGGCGACGCGGCTGCGGGCTGTCGTCGCTCATGCGGCGATCGCCTCGTGGAGGTGGCGCGAAACCACGCGGCAGAGATCGCCATAGGCATCGGAGACGCGAAAGCGGTCGTCGCGCGGATAGGGAGCGTCGATCGGCACGTCGGTGACGATTCGCCCGGGCCTAGCCGACATCACCAGGATGCGGTTGGAGAGATAGACCGACTCGAAGACGCTGTGGGTGACGAAGACGACGGTCCAACCGAGGCGCTGCCAGAGCCCGAGCAGGTCGTTGTTGAGCTTGAAGCGGGTGATCTCGTCCAGCGCCGCGAAGGGCTCGTCCATCAACAGCAGCTTCGGGCGGGTGACGAGCGCACGCGCGATCGACACCCGCATCTTCATGCCGCCGGAGAGCTCGCGCGGATAGACATGGGCGAAGCCTTCGAGGCCGACCATGGAAATCGCCTCGTCGATGCGCGTCTTCACCTCGGCCTTGGCGTAGCCGGCGACCTTCAGCGGCAGCGCCACGTTGTCGGCGACGCTGGCCCAGGGCATCAGCGTCGGCTCCTGGAACACGAATCCCAGCTCCGGATGACCGCCATGCCTCGCCGCCTCCGGCAGCCCCGGCCGGTCGATGCGGCCGGCGCTCGGCTGGATCAATCCCGCGATCATCCGAAGCACCGTCGACTTGCCGCAGCCGGACGGCCCGAGCAGCGTGACGAAGCTGCCCGTCTCGATCGCGAGGTCGACATGATCGACCGCGAGCGTGCCGTTCGGGAAGCGCTTGGCGACGCCCGTCAGCCGGACGAGCGGGTCCATCCTGGACGCGCTCAGAGACCGACGCGCTTGTTGACGAACCTGGTGGTGAAGGCCTTGGTGTAGTCCATGGTCGGCGCATAGACGCCGAGCGAGACGGCGTCGTCGAACTGCTCCTTCCAGCGCTTGTCGGTCATGGCGCCGATGCCGAGCTGCTTGGCGTCGCCGGAATCGACGATGCCGTACTTCTTCATCGCCTCGATCGAGAACGCGATGATGTCGTCGGTCATGTCCGGGTTGTCTTTCTTGATCAGCGCATTGCCCGCCGAGGGATCGCCGTAGATGTAGTCCTTCCAGCCCAGGATCGAGGCGTCGACGAAGCGCTGTACCAGGTCCGGCTTCTCGTCGATCAGCTTCTGGCCGACCTCGATCGTGGTCGAGTAGGTCCGGTAGCCGTTGTCGGCGAGCAGATGCACGACCGGCGTCACGCCGGCCTTGATCGCCTGGAACGGCTCGGAGGTGGCATAGCCCTGCTGGCTGATCTGCTTGTCGGCGAGGAAGGGCGCCAGGTTGAAGGTGTAGGGCACCACCTGCTCGTCGGTGAAGCCGAAGAGCTTCTTCAGGTAGGGATAGAAGCTGACCTGCCCCGCCTTGCTGATCAGGATCTTCTTGCCCTTGAGCGCCGCCAGGCTGTCGTTGCCGACGCCGGGGTGGGACATGATGACCTGCGGATCCTTCTGGAAGATCGCGGCGACGGCGCGGAACGGCACGTTCTTCTCGGCGAAGGCGAAGACGCTGTCGGAGTTGCCGCCCATGTTGAAGTCGATGCGGCCGGCGAGCATCAGCAGGTTGTTGTCGATCTGCGGCCCGCCCTGGCGGATGGTCACGTCGAGGCCGTACTTGGCGTAGATGCCTTTGGCCTGCGCCTGGTAGTAGCCGCCGTGCTCGGCCTGGGCCTTCCAGTTGGTGGCCTTGGTGACCTTGTCCTGGGCGAAGGCGGAGGGGGTGGCGGCGGCGATCGCGGCGAGGACCGCGAGCGCGGCGAACGAGCGGGTCATATTTCCTCCATGGCGTTCATGGGTCGGGGGATGACCGCTCGGGTCTCCCTGGTGACCGTCGCGGGCTTCGGGAGTTTCGCCGGGAACGGCCGGCGAAATCAACCGCGGTCGCCCCTTTGCCCAAAGTTTAAGTCAGCTGTCGTAGGACACCAGCGCGGTGAACGGCACGTCCAGGCGCTTGCGCCCGCCGAGGAAGGTGAGCTCGATGATGCAGGCGGCGGCCGGAACGATGCCGCCCATGTCGCGCACCAGGCCGATCGCCGCCGCCAGCGTGCCGCCGGTCGCGAGCAGGTCGTCCAGCACCACCACGCGCTGGCCCGGCTGCACCGCGTCGGCCTGCACCTCGATGGTGTCGGCGCCGTATTCGAGCTTGTAGCTGAAGGCCTTGGTCTTGCCCGGAAGCTTGCCCTTCTTCCGCACCATGACGAAGCCGCAGCCGAGCTTCAGCGCCAGGGGGGCCGCCACCAGGAATCCGCGTGATTCGATGCCGGCGAGAATGTCGGGCTTGTGCGGGGCGATCGCCTGGGCCAGCCGGTCGACCGTCGCCTGCCAGGCCGGCGGGTGCTTCAGCAGGGTCGAGATGTCGTAGAACAGAATCCCGGGCTTGGGGAAGTCCTGGATTCCGCGGATATGGGCTTTCAGATCCATCGATCGGGTCCGGCTGCAGGGGGCGCGGGAAAGGGCGGCGCACCCTAGCAAGGCCGTGCTGCGCCGCGCCAGCCCTTCGCAGTTGCAGCGAATCGAATCGGCGCGTCAACAGGCTGCAGAGCCCGCGACGTCAGGTGAGCCGCGCCGCTTAATTATTTGAAATAATTGATATTTAATCTCGATTCTCATTTGTTAGATGACATTGACGCCATAGAGCCATAAGAACATTCATACTTTTGAGTTCATTCACAGGCGTCGACGACACTCTTGACCGGACCCGCGCCCTGAGTATGAAAGAGGGAGGGAGCGAGACCCATTCCGGAACCGACGCCCAGTGGGGAGGGCAAGGCCGAGAATGATGGACCTGGCGCATGGATCTAGCACTGCCCCCGGCAGCCGGCTCGGCCGCCTGGCGCTTCGCCTGTTGCTCGGGGTCATCCTGGTGAGCCCGATCGGCGTCGGCTTCTGGCTGGCGCCCAAGGCCGACAGCATGCCGACGCCACCGGAGCTCTCGGCACCTCCCTCGACCACCGCCTTGCCGGACGCCGTCCGCCGCCTGCTGCCGACGCTGGGCCAGGACCAGACCACGGCACGGCCGTCGGCGGTCGCCAGCGGCGGATAGGCAGCATCTGCGGACCCTCGCTCGATGCGTTCCGCTTCCGCTAAGTCTCCCGGTGCGCAAGAGCGCGCCTGTCGCCTTGGCTCTGCGTCCCGCGCTCGGGAGATGACGGGCCTCGCGCGAGCGCGGGACGCAGAGCTAACGGTGTAGCGCGCGGGCCGTTGGCGGCAGCGGACGGCACTAAGCGAGCGTCGGGAGTTCTTCGCGAAGCGAAGGCCGTCAAGAGACTTTGTAGACCGTCGCGAAAAAGCACCGCCACTTGCCGTCGACGCGGCGGAAGACGTCGACGTAGCGGGTGTTGAAGGCGACCCATCGGCCGTTGATCAGGCGCTCGTAGCGGTTGCGCGCGGTGACGACGGCGGTGTCGCCCTCGATGCGGGTCGCGACCTGGTCGTGCACCAAGTTGCGATAGGGCGGCTGGGCGAGGCAGCCGCGGTCGAACTCGGCGCGCTCGACCTTGCGGCCGTCGGCGCCGTCCATGAAGACGAAGCCGGGATCGAAGATCGCCCCCCACAGCGTGTCCAGGTTCTTGCCGTAATAGCTGCGGACGAACAGGTCGTCGATCTTGCGGAGCTCGGGATCGAGCGCCGGGTTGTCGATGTCGCGGTTGTCCATCTCCGCCGTCATCACGAGACCTCGAGGCTCAACCGATCCGGCGAGAGATCGAGCGCATCGAGGCCGCGGTCGGCGATGTCGGCGGGAAGCGGACGCCCGCGTGCCAGCGCCCCGGCGATGCGCGCCATGCCGGGCGAGGTCTGGATGCCGTAGCCGCCCTGGCCGGCGAGCCAGAAGAAGCCGGGCGTCTTCTTCGGGAATCCGGCGACCATCGACTTGTCGGCGACGAAGGAACGCAGCCCCGCCCATTTCGAATGGAGCCGGCCGACGCCGAAGGACAGCGCCTGCTCGATGCGGTCGATGGCGATGGCGAGGTCGAGCTCCTCCGGCTGGGCGTCGCAAGGCTCGGACGGGGTCTCGTCGGCCGGGCTGCCGAGAAGGCGGCCGGCCTCCGGCTTGATGTACCAGGTCTCGTCCACATCGATGACGGCCGGCACCGTTTCCAGATGGGTGCCCGCCGGCACGTCGAAGGTGAAGGCGGTGCGGCGCTTCGGCACCAGGCCGATGTGATGGGCCCCGGCCATGCGCGCGACCACGTCGGCCCAGGCGCCGGCGGCGTTGACGACGACCGGGGCCTTGAAGGTCCCGGCGCGGGTCTCGACCGTCCAGTCGCCGCTGGCGGAGAGGCCCATGACCTCGGCGTCGGTGACCACCCGGCCGCCGCGGGCGCGGAGACCCTTGAGGAAGCCCTGGTGGATCGCATGCACATCCATGTCGCGGGCATCGGGTTCCCACACCGCGGCCTTGGCGTAGCCGGGCTTCAGGAACGGAACCTTCGCCGCCAGCTCACCGGCGCCGATCAGCGAGACGGCGTCGACCGTGCGCTGCCCCTCGGCCAGCGCCATCGCCAGCGACGCCTCCTGGTCGGCCCGGCCGATCAGCAGCGTGCCTCGCGGCGCCAGCAGCGGATGCTCGGTGAACCCGGCAGGCGGGGTCTCAAAGAAGGCGCGGCTGGCGCTGGTGATGGCGCGGATCGAGCGGTTGCCGTAGGTCTCGGTGTAGAGCGCGGCCGAGCGGCCGGTGGTGTGGTAGCCCGGCTGGGATTCGCGCTCGAGCACGACGACGCGGGAGTCGCTGGCCAGCTCGTAGGCGGCGGAGGCGCCGGCGATGCCGGCGCCGATGACGATGAAGTCGACGGTTTCGCTCATGGGCGCGCGTGATAGCATCTTTCCCGGGCGCGAGGGAGAGCCGATGGCGACGGGACAGTGCTTCTGCGGCGCGGTCGCATTCGAGGCGACGGGCGCGCCGAAATGGGTGGCCCATTGTCACTGCACCATGTGCCGGCGGGCCCATGCGGCGGGCTACGTCACCTGGGCCGGATATCCGGCGACGGCGGTGCGCGTGACGCAGGGCGCCGACGACATCTCGACCTACAAGTCCTCGCCGCCGGCTGAGCGGCAATTCTGTCGGACCTGCGGCAGCCAGCTGTTCTTCCGGCACGAAGCCTATGCCGACGAGGTCCACATCCCGCTGGCGCTGTTCGACGGCGACGTCGGCATGGCGCCGAAGGCGCACATCTTCTTCTCCGACCGCGTCGAGTGGATGCCCATCCACGACGATCTCCGCAAGAAGGGCGGGCCGACGGGGCTGGAGCCCCTGTAGGACGCCGCGATCCCGCGCCGGCTACCGCCGGCCGAGCGCCTTCAGGTCCGGCAGCGGCCGCCGCAGCTTTTCATCCGCGGCGAAGTGCTGCTCCAGCGCATGCGCCGCCTCGAGCGTGAAGCGGTCGGCGGCGTGCGGGCCGGTGATCATCAGGCCGAAGGGGGTGCCGGTCGGCTCGAGCCCGCAGGGGATCGAGATCGAGGGATGGCCGGTCAAGGTCATCGCGTAGGTCAGCGCCAGCCAGTGGAAATAGGTGCGGGTGCCCTTGCCGTTGATCTTGTCGGCATAGAGCTGGGTCCACGGGAAGGGCGGCACCGCCACCGTCGGCGACAGCACCAGGTCGAAGTCCTTGTAGAAGGCCTGGGCCTTCCGGAAGATCACCGTCTGCTGGGTGTGCGCGCGGCCGACATCGGCGGCGGTGTAGCGCAGCCCCTCCTCGTAGTTGGCGATGATGTTGGGGCCGAGCTGGTCGCGCCGCTTCTCGTAGTGCTCCTTGAAGCTCGGCAGGAACGAGACCGCGCGCAGCACCTCGAAGCTCTCGTCGGCGCCGGTCATGTCCGGCGTCGCCTCGACGCAGCTCTTGAAGACGGGGGCGAAGCGCTTCACCCGCTCGCGGAAGGTCTTCCGGATACGGTTGTCCACGGGACAGAAGCCGTAGTCCTCGGTGAAGGCGACGCGAAGCCGCGAGAGATCGACGGTGCGCAGCAGGCGGAACTGCTCGCCGTCGATCGGGCGCGAGAACGGGTCGCGGCTGTCGAACACCGCCATGGCCGAGAGCATCAGCCCGGCATCCGCCACGCTGCGCCCCATGGCGCCGACCACCGACAGCGGCGTCCAGCCCAGCGCCCGGCGCTCGGAGGGAACCACGCCGGGCGACCCGCGAAAGCCGACGACGCCGCAGAAGGCGGCGGGGATGCGCAGGCTGCCGCCGGTGTCCGATCCCGTGCAGAGCGGCAGCATGGATGTGGCCAGCGCGACGGCCGAGCCGCCCGAGGAGCCGCCGCAGATCCGCTTCGGATCGAAGGGATTGCCGGTGGGTCCATAGACCGGGTTGTTGGTGTTGGCGCCGGCGCCGAACTCCGGGATGTTGGTCTTGCCGACGACGATGGCGCCGGCCTTGCGGCAGGCCGTCACCATCGCCGCATCCTCCTTCGCCATGTTCTTGGCGAAGATCGGCGAGCCCATAGTGGTCGGCAGCCCTTCGGCATTCTCCGCATCCTTGACGCCGAGCGGCAGCCCGTGAAGCACGCCGAGCTCGTCGCCGCGCCTCACCGCCGCCTCCGCTGCCTTCGCCTCCTTCTCGGCACGCGGCCAGATGGTGGCGACGACCGCGTTCAGCGTCGGGTTCACCTCATTGATGCGCTGCTTGCAGCTCTTCAACAGCTCAACCGGCGAGATCGCCTTGGTGCCGATCAGACGGCGCAGCTCGACGGTGGAGAGGTCGCAGAGGGACATGGGGCGGGCGCTTTCGAGGGGGACGAGAGGAGAGTGACTTTCGCCCGAGGGGGGAAAGATTGGCAAGTGACAGACGAGTTACGCGGATTCACGGGCGAAGAACGAAGGCTGCAGCAGCCGAAAGAGTACGCCCTCGCTACGCTCGCCCCCACCCTGCCCTCCCCCGCGTAAGACGCGGGAGAGGGTTCCGATGCAGGCTTGCGCTGATGTCCGTAGCCGGTAGTGTCGCCTCGGAATGTCGCACCACGAGGACAAGATGAACCGCCTTCTCTCCGCCGTCGTCGTCGTCTGTGCCCTCACCGTCTCCGCCCCCGCCCTCGCGCAGGGCAGCTACAACCTCACCGGCACGGTCTCGACCTCGAAGACCATCGTCGGCGAGGACATCGTCTATCCAAAGGGGAAGGCGGTGGTCACCTCGGCGATCGTGGTGATGGCGCCGGGCGAGAAGACGATCCTGCATCGCCACGGCGTGCCGCTGTTCGCCTACATGCTGGAGGGCGAGCTCACCGTCGACTACGGCGCGCACGGCACCCGCGTCTACAAGCAGGGCGACAGCTTCATGGAGGCGATGAACGTCTCCCATGCCGGGCGCAACACCGGCAGCGGCACCGTGCGCATCCTCGCCGTCTACATCGGCGCCGAGGGCGCGAAGGACGTGATCGCGGACTAGCCGGCCGGCCCCGCGCTCGACACAGATCGGCCCGCCTGATCCGTCCGCTGCCATCGGCCGTATGAACCGGTCATGATCGTCTCCTTCTACGCCGCCGTCGCGGCGCTCGGCCTCATCCTCCTGTCGCTGCGGGTGATCCGGCTCAGGCGGCGGCACCGCATCTCGATCGGGCATCAGGGCAACGACGAGATGGAGCGCGCTATCCGCGTTCACGGCAACTTCGTCGAATACACGCCCTTCTTCCTGATCCTGCTGGCGCTCTCGGAGGTGCAGGGCCTGCCCGCCGCGGCGCTTCACAGCGCCGGCGCCGGCTTCCTCCTCGCCCGCCTGTCGCACGTCTTCGGCTTGCGGAGCGAGGCGGCGCCCGGGTTCTACCGCGTGCTCGGCATGGCGCTGACCTTCGCGGTGATCGGCGGCCTCGGCCTCGCCCTGCCGCTGCTCGCGACCGGGCTTATCCCCGCCTAGCCCCCGCGCCGCTCAGCTCTTGTAGTCGGGCTCCTCGATGTCGAGCACGCGCATCCAGGCGTTGAGATGCGCCTGCTGGGCCCGGGGGGTGAGCGTCTTGTCGCGGTCGGGCGATTTCCACAGCATCTCGTCGGGCATGCGGTGGCGGGGCTGGCCCATGCCGGCCGAGAGGATGGTCAGCATCGCCCAGCGCTCGGTGAAATAGAAATTGTCGAAGGCGTCGGCGACGGTGGCGCCCAGCGTGGTGAGGCCGTGCATCGCCTGCATGATGATGGTCTTGTCGCCGACCTTGGAGACCAGGCGCCGGATCTCGGTCTCGTCCGGCGGCCCGCCCATCTCGTCCTCGTAGCAGACCTGGTTGGCGAACAGCATCGCATGTGCGCTGGAGTGATCGAGGCGCCCGTTCTTGACGCAGCAGATCGCGGTCGCGTTCGGCGGATGCGCATGGATGATCGCGGTCGCCCGCGGCAGCAGCGTGTGCAGCCTGGGATGCAGGAAGAAGGCGGCACGGCGCACCTGGCCTTCGCCCGCATGCACCTTGCCCTCGCCGTCGACCAGCAGCAGGTTGGAGGCGGTGATCTCGCGGAAATGCAGCTCATAGGGATTGAGCAGGTAGCGGTCGGGCGCCACCTGGACCGAGAAATGGTTGGCGATGCCCTCGTTCCAGCCGAGACGGTTGGCGATACGGAAGCAGGCGGCGAGCTCGATCCGCGCCTGGCGCTCCGGCGACTCGGCGGGACCGATCCGGCGAATGGCGGTCATCTCGACGCTCCCTGCTGATCCTCGCATTTCGTATCGGAACCGAGGGAAGGCGGCAAGCAGATCGCCGGATCGGCGAACCGGCTCGGCTAGTCGCGCGGGTAGGTCTCCGGCGACCGCCGATACGCCTCGGCGCAGCGGTCGGAACAGAACCAAGGCCCGGTCGGCGGCGTCCGGCGGAACGCCTCCCAGGGCGCGTGCATCTTGCACACCGGGTCGATCCAGGCCGGGTCGGGCGCCGCGGCGATCTCGATGTCGAAATGGGCGACGGGGGCGGCGACCGATCTCAGCGCGACCTCGCCCAGGTCGCGGACGACGATCCCCTCAGCCGTGGCGACGTCGGCGACCGGCCGGGTCGCCAGCAGCTGCCCCGGGGCGGCCAAGTCAGTGAGGCGGGCGGCGACGTTGACGGTCGCCCCGAAATAGTCGTTCGCCCGGCGCAGCACCGGGCCGTGGTTGAGCCCCGTCCGCGTCAGCGGCAGCCGCGGCTCGGCGCGGCAGGCCGGCAGAAGGCGGCCGAGCACCTGCAGCGCGGCCTCGGGATCGGGAAATGCCAGCATCGCCTCGTCGCCGATCCATTTGATCGGCGAGACGAGCCCGCCCAGCGCCGCCCGTACCCTGTCCTCGAACAGTCCGAGTATGGCGACCGCGGAGGCATCGCCGAAGACATCGGTGATCGCGCTGAACCCGGCCAGGTCGACGAAGGCGACGGTGGCGGTCGCGGGCACGAAGCCGCGGACCGCGGCGGCGTTCATGTCGATGTCCGATCGGGTCACCCGGACGCTCCGTTCGAGAGGGCGGTCGGCCGCGATCGTATCCGGCACGGCGATCCCTCCGCTGCGATTCCGACGAGACCGATATGGCGCCGGGCCGGGCGAGGCTGTCAATTCGCGCCCGACCGCTTTGGAATTGAGGCGCTCCGGTTTCGCCGCCATAGTCGGCGTCGCCCGCGATCTCCTCGGAGGTGCCGTCCATGTCCCGCCCGCTCGTCGTCGCCGCCGCCCAGATGGGGCCGATCCCGAAGACGCAGCCGCGCCAGGAGGTGGTCGCCCGCCTGATCGCCATGATGGAGACGGCCAAGCGCATAGGCGCCGACCTCATCGTCTATACCGAGGCGGCGCTCACCGCCTTCTTCCCCCATTGGTGGATCGAGGACGAGGCCGAGCTCGACAGCTATTTCGAGCGCGAGATGCCGGGGCCGGCGACGCGACCCCTGTTCGACGCGGCGAAGAAGATTGGCATGGGCTTCAAGCTCGGCTACTGCGAGCTCGATTTTTCGACCGGCAAGAAGCGCCGCTTCAACACCGCGATCCTGGTCGACAAGCAGGGACGCATCGTCGGCAAGTACCGGAAGGTGCATCTGCCGGGCGTCACCGACTACAAGCCCGGCTATCCGTTCCAGAATCTGGAGAAGCGCTACTTCGAGGTCGGCGACTTAGGCTTTCCGGTGTGGGAGACGATGGGCGGCAGGATGGGCCTCGCCATCTGCAACGACCGGCGCTGGCCCGAGACCTACCGCGTCATGGGCCTGCAGGGCGTCGAGATCGTCATGCTGGGCTACAACACGCCGGTGAACAATCCGGCGATGCCGGAAACCGACGACCTCGGCAATTTCCACAACCATCTCTCGATGCAGGCCGGCGCCTACCAGAACGGCACCTGGGTGGTCGGCGTCGCCAAATGCGGCGTCGAGGAGGGCGTCGACCAGATCGGCCAGAGCTGCATCATCGCGCCGTCCGGCGAGATCGTGGCGCAATGCACGACGCTCGGCGACGAGGTGGCGGTCGCGCTCGTCGATCTCGACCGCTGCAGGTCCTACAAGGAGTCGATCTTCAACTTCGCCAAGCATCGCCGCGTCGAGCACTACGGGCTGATCTTGGAACGCACCGGCGCAGGCGATCCGCTCGGCAAGCCGCCGGCGTGAGCCTTCGCTTGCACCACGCCCCCAACCTAGCCCTCGCCCGCGCTTCGCAGGGGGGAGGGAGAGGGTGGGGGCCGCGCGAAGCGCGGTCGGACCGCGCCGCATGAACCCCGTCGGCCTCATCTCGATGTCCTACGCGCGGCCGTTCACGGCGGCGCAGTTCCCTCTGTTCCCGCGCATGCGCGCCGCCGGGCTCGATTTCGTCGAGATGCTGGTGCCGGAGCCGGGCGAGGTCGCGATCGGCGAGCTTCGCGCCGCGATCGAGGGCGCGGGCCTTGCGGTGGCGCTGGCCGCCCGCATGAACCCGGCGCGGGATCCCACCTCCGACGACGCGGCCTCCCGGAAGGCGGGGCGCGAGTATCTCAAGCGCTGCACCGACGTCGCCGTCGCCTTGGGCGCCCGCATCGTCGGCGGGCCGATCTACGGCGCGCCGCTGGTCTTCGCCGGCCGCGCGCCTCAACCGGTCAACGAGGCGAAGCGGACGGCACGGGTCGGCTGGGCCGCGGAAGCGCTGGCCGAGGCCGGCGCCTATGCCGCCTCGCAGGACGTGGTGCTGGCGATCGAGCCCTTGAACCGCTTCGAGACCGACATGGTCAACACCGCCCGCCAGGCGGTCGAGCTGGTCGGCCTCGCCCGCGTCCCCGGCCTCGGCGTCATGCTGGATACCTTCCACATGAACATGGAGGAAGGCGACATGGCCGACGCGATCCGCATCTGCGGCAAGCACCTCGTTCATTTCCAGGCGAGCGAGAACCATCGGGGCTTCCTCGGCACCGGCCATGTCGACTGGGCGACGGTCTGCCATGGTCTCGCGCAGATCCACTATCGCGGGCCGATCACGCTCGAGCCCTTCCGCCGCGAGGACGAGCGCATCGGCGTGCCGCTGGCGCAATGGCGCCCGCCGGCGCGGAACGAGGACGCCGACATCGCGAAGAGCGTGCGTCTCCTTCGGAAGTACCTGGCGGCAGCGGGACGGGCATGAAGATCGGCTGGGTCGGGCTCGGCCGCCACGCCGTGGCGATGCTGCTGCCGAAACTGGCCGGGCTCGGCTGCGAGGTGGCCGCGATCGCCGACCCCGACCCGGGCGCGCTCGCCCGCGGCCGCCTCGTGGCGCCGGCGGCGACCCCCTATGAGGAGGCCCGCGACCTCCTCGCCCATCCCGGCCTGGACGCGGTCGGCATCGCCGTCGGGCCGGCCGTCCATGCCGCGCTGGCGCCGCTGGCGCTGGCCCGCGGCCTCCCCGTCTTCGTCGAGAAGCCGCCGGGGGCGAACGCCGCCGAGGCCGAAGCCATCCAGGTGGCCGCGGAGCGGGCGGGGAAGCCGGTGATCGTCGGCTTCATGAAGCGGCATTCGACCGCCAACCGCATCGCCTGGAACGTGACGCGGCAGGCCGGGTTCGGACCGCTCGCCGGGTTCCTCGGCCACTACATGACCGCGCCCACCTACTTCCAGGGCAACCCCGACTATGCCGGGTTCTACCTGCACCACTGCGTCCATTATCTCGACCTGGTGCCCTGGCTGATGGGTCCGCTCTCGGGCCTCCGCGTGCGCAAGCACGAGGCGGCGCCCGGCCGGCTCCTGCTGCATGTCGACATGGACTGCCGCTCGGGCGCGCTGGCGACGCTGGCGATGGGGACGCTGCAGTCGCGCGGCGCCCCGGTCGAATGGTGGCAGGTGATGGGCGACCACCGGCGCGTCGAGGTCCGGAACGTGACCGAGGTGCGCTATGTCCGCGACCCCGCCTTCAAGGTCGACGATCCGTCCGCGAGCCTTGCCGAGTCATCGGACACGCTGGTGTGGGAACCGAACCCGACGGTGGCCGCCGACGAGGACCACAAGGGCTATCGCGCCTTGCTTCAAGGATTCCTCGCCCGCGTGCGGGGCGAGGCCGCCGACGTGCCGGAGATCGCCGCCGGCGTCGCCGCCATGCGCCGTCTGGACGCGATGCGCCGGTCGATCGACAGCGGCGAGTGGCAAGCGCTCGACGCATGAGCGATCCGACTCCGTTGCGTCCCGCCGTTCCCGCGGACGCCGACGCCTTGGCGGGTCTGATCCGCCTCGCCTTCTCCCGGCAGACCGTGGTCACCGATCCGTTGCCATCGGCACTGAAGGAGACCGCGGAAAACATCGCGCGCCACTTCGCCGAAGGTGGCGGCGGGGTTCTCGCCGAAGGGCCGGCGGCCTGCCTCTTGTGGTCAGAGACGGGCGGCGGGCTCTACATCGGCCGCGTTTCCGTTCATCCGGACGCCCGCGGCCGCGGCCTGGCCAAGCGCATGCTGGCGGCGGCGGAGGCCGAGGCGCGAGCGCGGAACCTGCCGCGCCTGCATCTCTCGACCCGCCTCGTCCTCCTCGACAACCGCCGGCTCTTCGCCGCCTGCGGCTTCGTCGAGACGGCCGAGCACGCGCATCCCGGCTACGCGCACCCGACCTTCGTCGACATGGAGAAGCGGCTGGCGTAGCGGGCCGTCCGGTCGACGCATAAGCCCCGCTCATGCTCCGCATGCCGAAATCTCGCTTGCCGATGGGGTACGGGCGGTGTTCCCTCGCCGCTACCCCAAACCCGTTCGGCCCTCGTGCCCGAAAGACCCCTGCCATGACCGACCGCGACCGCCGCGGCTGGACCATCGTCGTCCTCTGCTTCTTGGGATTGGCGCTGACCGCGTCCGCCCGCGGCACCATCGGCCTGGTGATGCCGACCTGGGAGGCCGAGCTGGGCTGGACCCGGGGCTTCGTCTCCTTCGTCGGCGCGATGATGCTGATCACGGTCGCCGTGGTGGCGCCGCTCGCCGGCAATTTCCAGGACCGCTTCGGGCCGAGGCCGCTGCTGGTCACCGGCATGCTGTTCATCGCCGCCGGCACGGCGCTCACCGCCTTCATCTCCTCGGCCGCCGCCTTCGTCGTCACCTTCGGCATCGTCACGGCGCTGGGATTCGGCGTCTTCGGCAACCACACCATCGCGCCGACGCTGGCCTGGTTCTTCGAGAAGAACCGCGGGCTCGCCACCGGCATCGCGACCGCCGGCCTCACCGCAGGCCAGCTCGTCATCGTGCCGCTGCTGGCGTTGCTGCTGCAGTCGGCGGGCTGGCGCCTCGGCTACATCCTGCTGGCCTGTGCGGCGCTGGTGGTGGCGCCGGTCCTCTACTTCATGATTCCGGGGCGCGACGCGATCCAGGGGGCGAGCCGGGAAAGTCAGGAGCCGGATGCGCCGCTCGGCCAGCGGCTGAAGTTCCTGTTCACCAGCCCGGTGTTCCACGCGCTGTTCTGGAGCTTCGTCATCTGCGGCTTCACCACCTCGGGCACGGTCGAGGTGCATCTCATCCCCTACGCCATCTCCTGCGGCTTCCCGCCGCTGACCAGCGCCACCGCCTATGGCGTGCTCGCCGGGGTCAACATGCTGGGGATGACGCTGTCCGGATACCTCACCGATCGCATGAACCGGCCGCTGCTGCTCGGCATCATCTATATCGGCCGCGGGCTCTGCTTCCTCCTCCTGATGCGGATCGCCGGCGACATCCAGATGCTGTTCATCTTCGCCGTCGCCTTCGGCGTGTTCGATTATTCGACGGTGCCGCCGACTGCGAGCCTGGTGGCATCGCACCTCGGCAAGCGCATCATGGGCCTCGCCATGGGCCTGCTCGCCGCCGGCCATGCGCTGGGCGGTGCCGCCGGCGCCTTCATGGCCGGCATCCTCTACGACCTCTATGCGCAATACGACGCGGTGTGGATCGCCTCGATCGGCGTCGCCGTCGCGGCAGGACTCATGGCCTTCACCATCCGCGAGAACCGCGAGGGCGCCGCGCCGAAGCTGCAGCCGGCTTAGAGGCCGCAGCTGCGAGACTCCGAAGCTGCCCTAGACGCCGATCGCGCGCCTGAACCGGTTCTTGAGGTCGACCCCGTCGCGGGTGGGCAGCACGCGCGGCGCCTCGCCAGCGGTGATCTTGATCACGGCGAGCATCGGCCCGGTGGCCGTGCGGATCTCGCGGGCGATGCGGTCGAGCTCGGAGTCGTCGGTCACCGTGGCGACGATGGGGAATCCCGCTCCCTGGGCGATGCCGGCGAGGTCGACGCCGTCGGCGGTGTGGCTCCGCTGCATGCCGGTCTCGCCGTAGCGTTCGTTGTCGAGGACGACGATGGCGAGGTTGGCCGGCCGCTGCACGCCGATGGAGGCGAGGCTGCCGAGGCCCATCAGCATCTCGCCGTCGCCGGTGACCACCAGCACGCGCCTGGACGGCTGCGCCAGCGCGAGGCCGAGCCCGATCGGCGCGGCGGCGCCCATGGCGCCCCAGAGATAGAAGTTGCGGTCGTCGTCGCCGCATGCCGCGACGTCGTAGGTGGGCGAACCGAGCCCCGAGACGACGAGAAGGTCGCCGCGGTCGGCGAGCAGGCGCTTCACGGCATGGCGTCGGTCGAGGGCCATCAGAACTTCTTCCGGCCGATCAGCCGCTGCGAGAGCAGGACGGCGACCGCGACCTCGCTGTCGAAGGCGAGCGCGGCAGCCGCCTCGACCGTTGGCACCACGTCCTCGGGCCGCTCGCAGCGCTGGACGATGACGCCGGCCCCTTTCAACGCCGCCTCGGTGCCCTGGCCCATCGGCACCTGCCAGGAATTGAACTCGCCCCACTCGCCGCGCATGGTCACCAGCGCGAGGAACGGGAAGCGGCAGATCGTCGTCAGCGAAAGCGCGTTGACGCAATTGCCGACGCCGGAGGACTGCATCAGCATCGCGCCGCGCTGGCCGCCGAGCCAGGCACCGGCCAGCACGCCCATGCCCTCGGCCTCGTTGGTGAGCACGACCGTGCGCATCGACGGATCGGCATGGCAGGCCTCGATCAGCGCCGTGTGCCCGGCATCCGGCACATAGGCGACCTGGCGGATGCCGGCGGTGCGGAACAGCGGATGGATCGTCCGGCGCCAGTCGAGGTCGACGGTGCTGTCCATCGACGCTACCGTGCCGTTTGGGCGGAGGCCTCGGCGAACAGCGGCGGACGCCGCGAGCGCCAGGACGTCGCTCGCTCATAAGCATGCGCCACCGCCATCGCCGTGGCGTCGCCGAACGGATGGCCGACCACCTGCATGCCGAGCGGAAGGTTCGAGCCGGTGAAGCCGCAGCAGACCGTCGCCACCGGCAGGCCGGTCAGGTTGAACGGCATGGTCAGCAAAGGCCGCTTGAAGGCGGCGTCGGGATCGAAGCCCACCATCTTGGTCGCCGGCCCCGGCGCCGCGGCGACCACCATCACGTCGATGCCGGCCATCGCCTCGGCCGTGCGCTCGATCAGCTGCCGGCGGGCACGGATCGCCTGCATGTGGTCGGCGGCCGAGAACAGCGCGGCCGGCGTCACGCTGGCGCGGAAGCGCTCGCCATAATCATTGTAGCGGCTCTGCAGCGTCTTCTGATGAACGGCGAAGGCCTCGGTCAGGATGATGACGCGGCCGGCGGGCGCGAAATCGGCGAGGCCGGGCATCGCCACATCGCGGATCTCGGCGCCGAGCCCGCGCATCGTCTCCGCCGCGGCCTCGACCGCCTGCTTCATCTCCGGCTCGACCGGATGCTCGCCTTCATGCCAGCGGTTGATGACGCCGACGCGCACGCCCTTCAGGTCCTGGCGCAGCGCCGCCCGGAAGTCGGGGATCTTCACCTTCGCGCTGCCCGGGTCGGCCTTGTCGTGGCCGGCCATCGCCTGCAGCAGGATGGCGCAGTCCTCGACCGTCCAGGCCATCGGCCCGGCATGGTCCAAGGTGAAGGCGAGCGGCAGGATGCCGCTGCGGCTGACCAGGCCATAGGTCGGCTTGACGCCGGCGATCGCGCAGAAGGTCGCGGGCGAGCGGATCGAGCCGCCGGTGTCGGAGCCGGTGGCGCCGAGCACCAGGCCGGCGGCGATCGCGGCGCCGCTGCCGCTGGACGAGCCGCCGGGGCTGAGCTCGGTATTCCACGGGTTGCGCGCCGGTGGCCAGGGCAGGTCGAAGGACGGGCCGCCGATGGCGAACTCGTGCGTCGAGAGCTTGCCGAGCAGCACGGTCCCGGCCTTCGCCAGCTTGGCGGTGACGACCGCGTCCTTGTCCGGCACGTGCTCGGCCAGCACCTTGGAATGCGCCGTGGTGCGGATGCCTTTGGTCGAATAGATGTCCTTGAGCCCGATCGGGATGCCATGCAGCGGCCCGCGCCGCCTGCCGGCGGCGATCTCGGCTTCGGCGCGCTTCGCCGTCTTCCGCGCCAGCGTCTCGGTCACCAGCAGGAAGCTGTTGAGCCGCGCATCCACCGCGCCGATGCGCTTGAGGCAGAGCTCGGTCAGCTCGACCGGCGACAAGGCCCTGGTCTCGATCAGTCGCGACGCCTCGGCGATGGTCGGGACCGTCTCGAATCTCGTCGCGTCATTCATGGCGCGGCCACCTTGAAGGTCAGCGCCGGCTCGATCTCCATCGGCCGGTCGCTGCCGAGGCGTTCGAGCGCCTGGCGGAGATAACCCGAGACCCGATGGAGCTCGTCGACCTGATCGGGCGAGAGCTTGAGGCCCGCCCGTTCCAGGCAGACCTCGACATGCGCGCGGGGCATCGGTTCGGGGGTGCTCATCGGACGACCTCCGTTCGGTTCTTAAGGTTCGCTGCCGCGTTGGGCTCAGCTCACCACGATCTTCGGCGGCGGCCGGTTCGGGCTGGCGCCGGCGCCGGAGACTTTGGCCCAGACGCGGTCGGCGATGGCGCCGTAGATCTTCGACTGCGGATGGTCGGGCTGCGAGATGACGATGGGATAGCCCTCATCCGAGGTCTCGCGGATGGCGATGTCGAGCGGGATCTCGCCCAGGAACTCGGCGCCGAGCTTGGCGGCCTCGCGGCGGGCACCGCCATGGGCGAAGATCTCGCTCCGCTCGCCGCAATGCGGGCAGAGGAAGTAGCTCATGTTCTCGATGATGCCGAGCACGGGCACGTCGACCTTGCGGAACATGCCGAGGCCCTTGCGGGCGTCGAGCAGCGCGATGTCCTGCGGCGTCGAGACGATGACGGCGCCGGTGAGCGGGACCCGCTGCGCCATGGTGAGCTGGGCGTCGCCAGTGCCGGGCGGAAGGTCCACCACCAGCATGTCGAGCTCGCCCCAGTTGACGTCGCGCAGCATCTGCTCGATCGCGCTCATCACCATAGGCCCGCGCCAGATCATCGGCGTGTCCTCGGCGATCAGGAAGCCGATCGACATGCACTTGATGCCATAGCCCACCTTGGGCTCGAGGATCTTGCCGTCCTTGGTGTCGGGTTTGCCGGTGATGCCCATCATGCGCGGCAGCGACGGCCCGTAGATGTCGGCATCCAGGATGCCGATCGAGAGGCCCTTGGCCTTCAACGCCAGCGCGAGGTTGACCGCGGTCGTCGACTTGCCGACGCCGCCCTTGCCCGAGGCGACGGCGACGTTGGTCTTGACGCCGGGGATCAGCGGCTTGTTCGGCTGGCCCCGCCCCTGGGCCTGGCCGCCCTGCTGATGGCCGTGGCCGTGGTCATGGCCGTGCGCATGGGCATGACCCTGCGCCGGGGCCGGAGCACGGCCGGGCTTGTCGGCGGTGAGCACGGCGGTGACCGAAAGCACGCCGGCGAGCGCCTCGACCGCCTTCTCCGCCGCCTTCCGCATCGGCTCGAGCCGGGGGCCGCGCTCGGGCTCGACCTCGAGGGTGAAATGGACGTGGCCGCCCTTGATCGCCATGCCCTGGACGAGGCCGAGCGAGACCACGTCCTGGCCGCGTTCGGGGTCCTTTACGGCCTTTAGGGCCTCCAGGACCGTGGCTTCCGTCACTTGAGTCATCGGGCTCGTCCGGGCGTTTGCGCTTGAATTGAGGGGGCCCTTCACAATATGCGTGGGGCCCCCGGCAAGCCAGCATCCTAGAAAAAGGCCGGGGCGAAAAGGAGCAGGGGCAATGCCTTGGCAGAATCAGGGGGGCGGTGGCCCCTGGGGCGGCGGTGGCGGCAGCGGCGGTGGCGGCGGTCCCTGGGGGGCCGGCGGCGGCAATAGCGGCGGGCCGAAGAGCCCATGGGGCCGCGGTCCCGGCGGCATCCAACCCGACCTCGAGGACATGCTCCGCAAGGGGCAGGACCGCATGCGGCGGATCTTCCCGGGCGGCGTCGGCGGCGCCCGCGGCGTCGGCTTCGCCGTGCTCATCGGCGTCCTTCTGTGGTTCGCCAGCGGCTTCTACCGGGTCGCGCCCGACGAGCAGGGCGTCGTGCTCCGCTTCGGGCAATGGGTCCGCACGGCCGGCCCGGGCCTCAACTATCACCTGCCGAAGCCGATCGAATCTGTGCTGACGCCCAACGTCACCCGCGAGAACCGGATCGAGATCGGCTTCCGCAGCGCCGACGGCACCCGCGCCGGGCCCAAGCGCGACGTGCTCGACGAGAGCCTGATGCTGACCGGCGACGAGAACATCGTCGACATCGACTTCGTCGTCTTCTGGCGGGTCAAGGATGCCGGCCAGTTCCTCTTCAACAACCGCCAGCCCGAGGCGACGGTGAAGGCGGCGGCCGAGTCGGCTCTGCGCGAGGCCGTTGGCCAGAAGCCGATTCAGACGGTCTTCACCGAAGGCCGCGCCCAGATCGAGCAGCAGACGGTCGAGAGCCTCCAGCGGCTTCTCGACGAGTACAAGGCTGGCATCGAGATCCGCCAGGTGCAGATGCTCGAGGTCGATCCGCCGTCCCAGGTGGTCGACGCCTTCAACGAGGTCCAGCGCGCCCGTGCCGACAAGGAGCGCCTCAGGAACGAGGCCGACGCCTACCGCAACGACGTGGTGCCGCGCGCCCGAGGCGAGGCCGAGAAGCTGATCCAGGAGGCCCGCGCCTATCGCGAGGAGGTGGTGGCGCGCGCCACCGGCGATGCCAACCGCTTCATGGCGATCTACGAGGCCTACAAGGTCAACAAGGACGTGACCACCCAGCGAATCTACCTGGAGACGCTGGAAGAGATCCTCAAAGGCGCCCAGAAGGTCGTGATCGACAAGTCGTCCACCGGCTCCGGCGTCTTGCCGTACCTGCCGCTGCCCGAACTCAAGAAGAAGGCCGAGGAGAAGAAGCCATGAGCCGCCAGTTCCTGGGCGCGCTCGGCGCCGCCGTCGTCGCCATCGTCGTCGTCGCCTGGGGGTCGCTGTTCACCGTGCCCCAGCACCAGCAGGCGCTGGTGCTGCAGTTCGGCGATCCCAAGCGCGCGATCCCCGACCCGGGCCTCAAGGTCAAGCTGCCCTTCATCCAGGACGTGCAGTATTTCGAGAAGCGCATCCTCGATATCGACCCGCCGAAGCAGCAGGTCATCCTGGTCGACCAGAAGCGGCTCGACGTCGACGCCTATGGGCGTTACCGCATCGTCGATCCGCTGCGCTTCTACCAGACGGTGTCGAACGAGGTCGGCGCCCGCGCCCGTCTCGGCGCCATCATCAACTCGGCGATGCGCCGCGTGCTCGGCACCGAGTCCCTGACCAATCTGCTCTCGGTCAGGCGCGGCCAGATCACCCAGGCGATCTTCCAGGACGTCAGCCAGGCGGCGCTGCCGCTCGGCATCGAGGTGATCGACGTCCGCGTCAAGCGAGCCGACTACCCGGACCAGACCAGCCAGGCGATCTACGCCCGGATGAAGTCCGAGCGCGATCGCGAAGCGAGGGAGTTCCGGGGCGAAGGCTCCGAGGTCGCCCAGCAGATCCGCGCCGACGCCGACCGCCAACGCGTGGTCACCGTCGCCACCGCGGCCAGGGAAGCGCAGACGCTTCGCGGCCAGGGCGACGGCCAGGCGATCCAGATCTATGCCGATGCCTTCGGCCAGGACGCGGAGTTCTTCGCCTTCTACCGCTCGATGGAGGCCTACAAGAACGCGCTCGGCGACGGCTCGACCACGCTGGTGCTGTCGCCGGACAGCCAGTTCTTCCGCTTCTTCAACGACATCACCGGCAAGGGTAACGGCAGGTAGGCCCGAAATGGAGGACGCCCTCCTCGCACTCGGCCTCGTGCTGGCGGTGGAGGGCGCGCTCTACGCCTTGTTCCCCGAGGGAATGCGCCGCGCGCTGGCAATGGCGCTGGCCCTTCCTCCCGACCAGCTCCGCCTCGCCGGGGTTGCCGCCGCCCTGCTCGGCGTCGGGATCGTCTGGCTGGTCCGCGGCTGAAGCCGCCGGTTTGCAGTCACGAGCGTGTGATGGCCCTGCCCGCTCCCCCGTCCGC
>CAMBVS010000002.1 GCA_945871425.1 Rhizobium sp. Q54
GCCTTCATCACCAAGCACAACGCCGATCCCAAGCCATTTCGCTGGACCAAGTCCGCCGACCACATCCTCGCGTCGATCGAGCGCTTCTGCGTCTACAACAAAACGGCTCAGAACTCATGAGACGATGATCTTCTGACCCAGGACACTAGGACGCTTCGGGCGCGGCGGCAACACCGGCCGAGGAACGAACGCCGGCGCTCCGGCGTTGGCAGGCCATGGGCCGGAAGACCGCGTATTTCCTCGCCATCGTCCTCGGCGCCATGGCCATGGTGCCGAGGGCGACGGCTCCGGCCAATCGGGCCGACCTCCGAGCGCAATGGGAATACTCCCATGCCGTCAATGCAGTCGTGACGTTCGCCGCGCTCTGCTGCTCGGTGATGTCGCAGCTCACCGCACGCGATTGAGCCCGTGTTTTCGGGTCGTTTCGAAGGGTCGGGAGCTCGGTGGTGGGCGCGACAGGGATTGAACCTGTGACCCCTACCATGTCAAGGTAGTGCTCTCCCGCTGAGCTACGCGCCCGCCCTCTTGGCGGTACCGGCCACCGAGGGCGTGCCTCTACCATCAAAAACGACCGGGGCGCAACAGCCTTGGGCAGCGGCGCGCGCTCCGCTCGACGACGCCGCTTGTCGCGGCGCGAGCTGATCTAGGGACCGCGGCCGTCGGCGATCCGTCCGGGCCGGCTCTGCCCGGGCGCGGCGAACGGATCCAGGATCGGGACCAACCCGTGAAGGCGAACCGTCTCCTCCGCCAGCGTCCGATCGGCGGGCAGGCAGACGATGTTGCAGGAGACGACGCCCGGCCAGAAATTCTCGGCGCGCTGTCGATGGTTGGCGGGGTTGAAGAGGGGCGGCCGGTGCCACCAGGCTCGATACCCCAGCGCGTCGAGGCTCATCAGCAGCGCCGGGGCCTTCCTGGAGACTTCCAGATAGACGATCGGCCGGTGGCGCTCGATCGTCGCCGTCGCGCCGGAAACGACGTCGAGCTCCATACCCTCGACGTCGATCTTGATGAGGTCGCACGCCGGAAGGTCGAGCGCGTCGATGGTCAGAAGCGGGACCGCCTCCGCGGCGACCGCGCGGGTCGGCTGGTCCGTGAAGTCGCGAAGCGATATGTCGAATCCGCCGAAATTGTCCTCACTCGCGTAGTCGAGGACCGGGACATCGATGTGTCCGGGCTCCTCGCCGACCGCGGCCCTCACGGGAACCGCAACGGACGCGAGGCTGTTCACCGCGACATTGGCACGGAGGATGCGGTGAAGAAAGGTCTGGGGCTCGAATGCGAGCACACGACCGGTCGGTCCGGCCGCCCGCGCCAGCGGCACGGTGATGCTGCCGATGTTGGCACCGACGTCGAGGACGGTCGCGCCGGGCCGGACCAGTGAAACCAGGAACGCCACCTCGATCTCGCTGTATTCGCCGTAGGCGGCGAGCGACCGGCCGATGTAGAGGTCCGACAACAGGACGAAGAACAGGCCGTGGCGACAGCCCAGAAGCGCGATGGGGACTTTGTTCGGCTCGGACATCGCGCTTGCTTCAAATTGCGACAGTTAACCGCCAGCCGAACGTTCCCTCGCCCAGACGATTTCGACCTCCCCTACTCTCAGTCGGGAGGCCGGTCAAATGCAGGCCCTCGGCATGACGATGACAGCGCCGCCGGATTCGTCTAAATCGCTAGCTATGGACTGTCACGCGGAAGCCTTGCCCGGCCGCTCGCCGATCACCCTCGCCGAGCCGCGCCTGCTGTCGCTTCCGGTGGTGCTGGCGTCTCCGCACAGCGGCCGGCACTACGCACCCGAGTTCCTGGCCCTGGTCGAGGTGCCCGAGGGCGAGCTGAGGCGGGCCGAGGACGCCTTCGTCGACCGCCTGTTCGCCGCCGCCCCCGGGCTCGGCGTGCCGCTGCTCGCGGCCGAGTTCCCGAGGTCGATGGTCGACGTCAACCGGGAGGCCCTCGAGCTCGACCCCGAGATGTTCGACGGCGCATTGCCGGCCGAGGCGAACACGCGCTCGCCCCGCGTCGCCGCCGGTCTCGGCGCCATCCCCCGGCTTTCGGCCGGCGGGCGCCCGCTTTACCGCCGCCCGCTTCCGGTGGCCGATGCGCTCGCCTCGATCGATCGCTTCTGGCGTCCCTATCACCGCGCGCTTGCCGGCCTCGTCGACGCGGCCCAGGCGCGCTTCGGCGTCGCCCTCCTGATCGACTGCCACTCGATGCCGTCCGCCGGCGGGGTCGGCGACACCGCCGGCGGAGAGACGCTGGCCGACATCGTGCTCGGCGACGCGTTCGGCCAGTCCTGCGACCCGCGTTTCGTCGAGCGGGCCGAGACCTATCTCGCCGGCCACGGCTACGCCGTCGTCCGCAACACGCCCTATGCCGGCGGCTTCACCACGCGCCACTACGGACGGCCCGCCGAGGGCATCCACGCACTCCAGATCGAGATCAACCGCGCGCTCTATCTCGACGAGGCGCGCATCGAGCCGATTGCCGCCTTCGCCGCCGTCTCTCGCGACCTCCTCGGCCTGGTCGAGGCGCTCGGGCAAGCCTCCCTGGAGATCCGCGGCCCGCGATGAGCGACGAGCCGATCATCCGTCCGGCGACGCCGGCGGATCTGCCCGCGATCCAGGCGATCTACGCCCACCACGTCGCCCAAGGCCTTGCCAGCTTCGAGGAGGTGCCGCCGGACGTCGAGGAGATGCGCCGGCGCTTCGCGACGCTGACCGAGGCGGGTTTCCCCTACCTGGTGGCCGAGGCCGAGGGCCAGGTGCTGGGCTATTCCTATTGCGGCCCCTACCGTCCCCGGCCGGCCTATCGCTTTTCGGTCGAGAACTCGGTCTATCTGGCGCCCGAAGCGGCGCGGCGCGGTATCGGGCGACGCCTGCTGGAGACGCTGATCGAGCGGGCGACGGCTCTCGGCAAGCGCCAAATGGTGGCCGTAATCGGCGACAGCGCCAACCATGCCTCGATCGGGCTGCATACGGCGCTGGGCTTCAGGATGGTGGGGAAGGTCGAAGGTGCGGGCTTCAAGCACGGCCGCTGGGTCGACAGCGTCCTGATGCAACGCCCGCTCGGCCCCGGCGCCTCGACCCCGCCCTCGGCTTGAGAGCCGGCCAAAAAAAGAAGAGGCCGTGCCCGAAGGCACGGCCCGAGTTTAGGGAGGAAACGCCCATAAGGGCATTGCGTTGGACGGGCCCGAAGGCTTGCATCCGCCGCGTTGCAATATGTGCTCCCGCGGCGCAGCAAAGTCAATCCGCGAATTTATCTCTCAATTTGATCAATCGATTAAGTAGCGTTTCACATCGAACCCAAACTGGAGCGGGCTAAATATGGTGCGGCGCAACCGTCAGCCGATGGGCAGCGCCGGCGACACCGCGCGGGGCAGGTCGAACTGGTCCGAGGCACGGACGTCGATGTCCGCAACCGAGCGGGCCAGCAGGCTTGAATCCGAGAAGAGCTGATCGACCGTGAGTTCGATCGGCTGACCGACCCGGGCCCGGCCTTCGCGGTCGGTCCCGGCGAAGCGGCGGGTGGCCAAGCCGCGGTGACGCGCGATCAGGTTGCGGATCTCGACCAGGCGGGCCACCCGGTCGCGGACGCTGTCCTCGACGAAGAGCGCGAAGCCGAACCGATCGGCGACCCAGCGTTCGAGCGCCTCCAGGCCCGCGGCCGAGAGCTGGAAGACGCGGTCGCGGACCAGGGTATCGACGATCTCGTCGACGGAGTCGTGCTCGACCAGAAGCTCGAGCGGCACGCCCTCGCCCGGCCCCAGCGCGCGCGGGTTGTTGACGGCGAGCAGCACGGTCAACTCGGCGAGATAGGCCAGATAGCTGTCGACGACGCGGCTCAAGACCATGTGCAGGAAGACGTGGCGCTGGCCGCGAAGCGTGCGGGCCATCGCTCCCTCGGCCGACGGCACTTGGGCGCCGCCGCCGACGGGGCGGCCGCTGACACCGGGCGGCACCGCCTCGGATGCCAGCCGCGCCATGTCGTCGACGCGAAGCGCCAGGTCGGAGACGAATCCGATGAAGCGCCAGAGCTCCGCATGGGTGCGGAAGAACCGGGCGCAGGCGTCCGACATCGGATCGGGCGGCAAGGGCGCGGTCGACGCAGAGGCCGAGTGTCCGCTCTCCATCTCAGGCCTCCGCCAGCATCGCCTCGCCCTCCATGGCGAGGGCGCCGGTCTCGTTGGCGGCCCAAAGGGCGACCGCCTTGCCGGACTCCGCCGGCTTGCCGCCGACAGTGAGCGGACGGTCGGCGAAGACCGGCGACAGCGCCCGGAAGCTGAAACCCCGCACGCGGGCATCCGGCCGCTGCCGTCGCAGAAGGTCGAGCATCAGCGTCGCCTGCAGCGGTCCGTGCACGACCAGGCCGGGATAGCCCTCGATCGCCGTCACGTAAGGATGGTCGTAGTGGATGCGGTGGCCGTTGAAGGTCAGCGCCGAATAGCGGAACAGCAGGACCGGATCGGGGACCAGACGCCGCGTCCAGGCGGCATCCGCCGGCTGAGGCTTTGCCGCCGGCGCCGGGTCGCCGGGCTTCGGGCTGCCGCGATAGACGATGTCGTGCTCCTCGTCGAGCGCCAGCACGCCCGCCGAAAGCACCTGATGGCGCACGGTGACGAAGACGAGAGGACCGGAGCGTCCTTCCTTGGCTTCGACCTTCAGGATCTCCGAATCGCGGCGGATCGGCTCGCCGAGCGGGATCGGCCGCAGGAAGGTAAGCCGGCTTCCCGCCCACATCCGCCGCGGCAGCGGCACCGGCGGCAGGAATCCGCCCCGCCGCGGATGACCATCGGGACCCAACTCGGACGCGGGCTTGGCCTCGAGGAAATAAAGCCAGTGCCAGAGCGGCGGCAGAGCGTCGCCCGCCTTCGGTGGCGGATCGGTGCGATCGAGGGTTGCGGCGAGCGCCGCGACCGGCGGCAAGGCGGCAATGTCCTCGGCGCTGCTGCGCCGGCCGACCCATGCCTTCAACCCGTCAAGATCCATTCGGCTCCGTCCCCCGTCCGCCCGCGACCATAGCTGCGGGCGGCTGTCTGCGGAAGGCGTCAGCCCCAGAGCGCGGCTTCGGGAGGCAGGATGCTGCTGCCCTCGAAGACGAGGCCCGGCTCGCGGTCCTTGGCCAGCAGCAGCGGACCGTCGAGATCGGCCCAACGCGCGGTTTGCGCCACCAGAACCGCCGGCGCCATCGCGAGCGAGGTCGCCAGCATGCAGCCGACCATCACCTCGAACCCGGCGGCGCGTGCCGCATCCGCGAGCGCCAGCGCCTCGGTCAGGCCGCCGGCCTTGTCCAGCTTGACGTTGATCGCCTCGTAGCGGCCCTTGAGCTCGGCCAGGTGATGACGGTCGTGCACGCTCTCGTCGGCGCAGACGATGACCGGGTGCGGCACCGTGGCCAGCACCGCGTCGCGATCGGAGGGCAGTGGCTGCTCGATCATCTCGACCCCGAGACGCGCGAACTCAGGCGAGAAGCGCGTGAAGTGGTCGATGGTCCAGGCCTCGTTCGGATCGACGATCAGCCGGGACTTCGGTGCGCCTTCGCGGACGGCGCGGATGCGGGCATCGTCGCCGTCGCCGCCGAGCTTGATCTTGAGCAGCGGCCGGTCCGCCGAAGCAGCCGCGTCGGCCTTCATCTTCTTAGGATCGTCAAAGCTGATGGTGAAGGCGGTCACCACCGGCTTCGGCGCCGGCCGGCCGGCGAGATCCCACACTCGCTTGCCTGCCTTCTTCGCCTCGAGGTCCCAGAGCGCGCAGTCGACGCCGTTGCGCGCGGCACCGGGTTTCAGCCTCTTCTCGAGGCCGGCGCGATCGAGCCCCTTGGCGATGTCGTCAGCGACGCTCATGATCGTCTCGACGACGCCGTCCATCGACTCGCCGTATCGCTTGTAGGGCACGCATTCAGCGCGGCCGACGACGTCGCCATCGGCGATCTCGACCAGGACGACCGGCTGCTGTGTGCGCGTCTCCCGGCTAATCTTGAAGGCGCCCCGGATCGGGAACACCTCCTGACGCGCGGCGAGGCGCCTTGGCATCATCGGAGCACGTCGACGATGGGGGCGACGCCGGTGCGGAGCGGATCGACCGTCGGGAGACCGAGCTTGTCCTCGGTCTTCTTCAGGAGCTTGATCGCGTCCTTTTCGCCGAGGCGCTGGGTGTTGATGGCGATGCCGACGCACTTCACCTTCGGATTGGTGAGCTGCCCCGCCTCGACGTTGCGGGCGATGCAGTCTTCCAGGCTCGGATGCTTGTAGCCGGGGAGGCCGCGCATATGCGGGCGGCCGTGCTCGTGGCAGACCACCATCGCATCCGCCTGGGAGCCATGGATGAGGCCGAGGGTCACGCCGGCGTAGGAGGCATGGAACAGCGATCCCTGGCCTTCGATCAGGTCCCAGTGATCGGCATCGTTCTCCGGCGCCAGCCATTCGACGGCTCCCGAGATGAAATCGGAGACCACCGCATCGATGGAGACGCCGCGGCCGGCGATGAAGATGCCGGTCTGGCCGGTGGCGCGGAAGTCGGCCTTCATCTTGCGGGCCCGCATCTCCCTCTCAAGCGCGAGCGTGGTGAACATCTTGCCGACCGAGCAGTCGGTGCCGACGGTGAGCAGGCGCTTGCCCTTGCGCTTGATGCCGTTGCCGACATCGAACTCGCGGTCGGGACGGCGGACGTCGAAGAGCGAGCGGCCGTTGGCCTTGGCGGCGGCGGCCAGCTTCGGCAGGTCGTGCAGGCTGGTGTGCAGGCCGCTCGCGACGTCCATACCCAGTTCGACGGCCTTGACCAGGTGCTTCTCCCAGGAGGCGGGAATGACGCCGCCGCGATTGGCGACGCCGACCAGGACCGTCTTCACCCCCGCCTTTGCCGCCTGGGCGATGTTCATGTCGGGAATGCCGAGGTCGGCCTTGCAGCCCGGCAGGCGGAACTGCCCCTTGCACCAGTCCGGGCGCCAGACCTTGACGCCGTTGGCGGTCTTGGCCGCGAGCTGGTCGGCGGCATCGCCGATGAACAGCAGGTACGGATGCTTGATCTTCACTTGGAGCCCCCCGAGGCATTGAGAACGGCGCGCGATACTAGCCAAATTTTCCCAATTGGAAAGGCGGGGACGCATGGACAGGATGACGCGGGCGCCGGCATGATCCCGGCCCATGACCCTGGTCTCCGACGTCCTCGACTTCTGGTTCGGCGCCCCCGGCTCACCCGGCCGCGGCCAGTTCCGCGAAGCCTGGTTCCGCAAGGACCCGGATTTCGACAATGAAATCCGCCGGCACTTCCTGGAGGCGACCGAGGCGGCGGCGAGAGGAGAGCACGACCGGCTGCAGGCGGATGCCCGGGGCACGCTAGCGTTGGTCATCCTGCTCGACCAGTTCCCGCGCAACCTCTACCGGAGCCAGGCCAAGGCCTTCGCCGCCGACCGGAAGGCGCGCGAGGTTGCCGACCTGGCGCTGGCCCGCGGCTTCGACCGCGAGTTCGTGCCCTGCGAGCGGCTGTTTTTCTACCTGCCGTTCGAGCACAGCGAGAGCCTCCCCGACCAGGAGCGCTCGGTCGCGCTGTTCCGGAGCCTCGCCGGCGAGGAGGCCTGGCTGGAGAAGGGGCTGGAGGCGGCGCTCAAGCATCTGCACATCATCCAGCGCTTCGGCCGCTTCCCGCATCGCAACCCGGCGCTGGGGCGCGAGACCACGGTCGACGAGGCGGATTTCCTGAAGCAGCCCGGCTCGTCGTTCTAGCCGACCATTTGCCGGGGTATCGCCCCTGGGCTAACCTCACAACCGTCAGGGTACCCCCTTTCGCCCGCCCCCTTCCTCCCCGGGAGCCGTCATGTTCACCACCCGCCCCGAGATCCTCGGCACCTTCGGCGTCGTCGCCTCGACGCACTGGCTCGCCACCCAGACCGGCATGACCATCCTGGAGAAGGACGGCAACGCCTTCGATGCCGCCGTCGCCACCGGCTTCGTCCTCCAGCTGGTCGAGCCGCATCTCAACGGCCCGGGCGGCGAGGTACCGATCATCCTGCACCACGCCAAGACGCGGGCGACGCGGGTCCTCTGCGGCCAGGGCGTGGCCCCGGCGAAGGCGACGGTCGCGCACTACCGGAGCCTCGGGCTCGACCTGGTTCCCGGCACCGGGTTCCTGGCGGCGACCACGCCCGGATCCTTCGACGCTTGGATGCTGATGCTTCGGGACTACGGCACCAAGACGGTGCGCGACGTGCTCTCCCCGGTGATCGCCATGGCCGAGCGGGGCTATCCGCTGGTGCCGCGCATCCCCCAGGCGATCGAGGGCGTCGCCGAGATGTTCCGCAAGGAATGGCCGAGCTCGGCCGCTATCTACCTGCCGAACGACAGCGTGCCGAAGGCGGGAACGCTGTTCCGCAACCGCGACATGGCGGCCATGTATACGCGGATCGTCAAGGAGGCCGAGGCCGCCGGCGGCGACCGCGTCCGCCAGATCGAGGCCGCCCGCGCCGCCTTCTACAAGGGCTTCGTCGCGGACGCGATCGACAGGTTCGTCAGGACCGAGGTGATGGACACCACCGGGCGCCGGAACGCCGGCCTGATGACCGCCGACGACCTCGCCGGATGGCAGGCCAGCTACGAACAGCCGCTGACCTATCAGTACGGCCGCTACACGGTGAGCAAATGCGGCACCTGGAGCCAGGGGCCGGTGCTGTTGCAGCAGCTCGCCATCCTGAAGCATCTCGGCATCGACGGCACCGACCCGGTCGGCCCTGACTTCGTCCACAAGGTGGTCGAGGCGGCCAAGCTCGCCTTCGCCGACCGCGAGGCCTATTACGGCGACCCGAGCTTCGTGAACGTGCCGATCGAGACCCTGCTGAGCGAGGGGTACAATGCCGAGCGCGCCAAGCTGGTCGGCGACCGCGCCTCCTACGAGCTGGTCCCGGGCAAGATCGCAGGATTCGACAACCGGATCGACTACGCGCTGGCCGCCGCGCAGCACCGGCCGAAGGACTTCGACCGCATCCTCGGCGCCGGCGAGCCGACCGTCCAGGGGCAGGACAAGCCGCTGCATCTCCGCGGCGCCGCTGCCGGCGACACCTGCCATCTCGACGTCGTCGACCAGTGGGGCAACATGGTCTCGGCGACGCCGTCGGGCGGCTGGCTGTCGAGCTCGCCGACGATCCCGGGCCTAGGATTCCAGCTCGGCACCCGCGGCCAGATGTTCTGGCTGGACGAGTCCGCGCCCAATGGCCTGAAGCCCGGCAAGCGCCCGCGCACCACCCTCACCCCCTCCTTCGCCCATCGCGACGGCGAGGCCTATATGCCGTTCGGCACACCCGGCGGCGACCAGCAGGACCAGTGGCAGGTGATGTTCTTCCTGCACCATGTCCATCACGACATGAACCTGCAGGCGGCCATCGACTGCCCGGCCTTCCACACCGACCACTTCCCGAGTTCGTTCTATCCGCGCGGCGCCAAGCCTGGCCGCGTCGTCCTCGAGGGACGCTTCCCCAAGGCGACGGCGGACGCGCTGAAGGCCCGCGGCCACGATGTCGAGATGGGCGCGGAATGGACCGAGGGCCGGCTCTCGGCCGCCGCCAAGGACGGCGAGATCCTCAAGGCCGGCGCCAACCCGCGCGGCATGCAGGGCTACGCCATCGGCCGCTAACCCTGGCGGTTCGGCGATGGCGTCCTCTCCCCCGCCGGAGGCGGGGGAGAGTTAGGGAGCGGGCCTCATATATCTCTGAAACGACGAGGGCCGCTCCGAGGAGCGGCCCTTTTGCTTGATGATGCGTCGATCTAGCGGCGACGCGCTTTCTTCGATGCCTTCTTTGCGGTCTTCTTCGGTGCCGGCTTCTTGGCCGGCCTCTTGGCCGCCTTCTTGGCGGCTTTCTTTACAACCTTCTTCGCCGGCTTCTTGGCCGGCGCCTTCTTCGCAGACTTGCGCGCGGCCGGCCTAGCAGCCGGCAGATCCCGCATCGCCACCGACTGCGCGGCGATCGCCTCGATCTCCACCAGATATTGCGGCCCGGCCAGGGCCTGGATCACCGCCAGCGTGGACGCCGGCTTGGCATCGCCGAAGACCCGTGTGCGGGCGGCGCGGAAGGCACCGAGATCGCCCGGGTTGATGATGTAGGAGTTCACCTTCACCAGGTCGGCGATGCCCATACCGTTGGCTTCGAGGATGGCGACGATGTTGCGGCAGACCTGCTCGGTCTGCGCCTCGACGCCTTCCTTCAACAGACCGTCGGGGCCGATCCCGACCTGGCCCGAGATATAGAGGATGCGCGAGTGCGGCGGGATCTCGACCGAGTGGCTGTAGGCGCCGATCGGTGCCGCCACGGTCGGCGGATTGGTTGCACGGTTCATGACTTTCCTCCCCGTTATTTGATGCGCTTGAAGACAAGGTCTCGGCAGCGGTTGCTGGACAGAACGAGCGCCGTCACCTTCCCCGCCCGATCGCGCCGGAACCGGGCCGAGGGTTTGGAGGTCCACTGCATGTGCGGCACCTCGTAGCGGAACGTGTCGGCCATCACCGCCTGCATCGCGGTCCAGGGTTCGGGATTGGCGTGGCCGACCGCGAGCTTGATCGCGAGATCCCTGCCGCGAACGGCGACCTCGTGGGTGGCGCCGGTCTCGGCGCACTGGTAGCGGCCTGCGAGTTCCTTCAGCTTGGCCGGTCCCGGCCGCTTCATCGGCGCCGGTTCCCAGGTCATCGGAAGGCCGCCATCGAGCATGCCCGGAAGCTTCTTCGGCTGGCCGTCCCCGACCGGGATCGGGCCGATGTCGATCAGGAAGTGACCGCCGGTCGTCGCCATGCGGCCGTCGCCGGTCGCCTCCAGGCGCTCCTCGCCGCCGAGCGTGCCGCCGAAGAGGACGCCGTCCTTCAGCTTGAGCTCGAGCGTGTAGCCGGTCGCCTTGTCGACATAGGTTCCGACCAGACGGTCCAGGCCCGCCGGCGCCTTCGGCAGCGGCTTCGCCCGCTCGCCGAGCACGATGCCGCCGATCTGGCGGGAGAGCTGGTAGGGAACCATGTCCTCGCGGTTGGAGAGGATGATGGTGCCGAGGTCGATCTCGGGGAAGCGCATGAAATGCGTCTTGAACCCGGGAAGGCTGCCGCCATGCCCGAAGGTCTTGAAGCCGCGATAGGGAACGGTGGTGAGGCCGAGATTGTAGTCGAGAACGCGGCCGTTGGTGAGCTTGCCCGGCTGCAGCAGGTCCAGCAGCAGACCCTTGCGGAAAGGCCCGCCGTCGCGGAAGGCCTGGTGCCATTTCAACATGTCGGCGAGGCAGGAGACGATGCCCCCGGAGCCCGAGTAGTTCATGCCGTAGATGCCGCGGCGGGCCTTGCCGTCGGAGTCGAACCAGTATCCGCCCGCCATCTCCATGTCGACTTCGCTCTGGTCGTTGGCGAGCCGGGTGCGGTCCATTCCGAGCGGCCCGAAGAGACGGCGTTGCAGGGACTCGGCGAGCGAGCAGCCGTCCTTCCGCTCGATCGCCACCTGCACCAGGCGGTAGTTGGTGTTGCAGTAGGAGATCTGGCGGGACGGCGGGAAGTTGAGCGTCTCGAGGCGGCAGGAGAGATCCATCAGCTGCTCGGCCCGCACATTCGCCGTGCTCGGGCTGCCGGACAGCGTCATCGCCTCGCCGAGATCGCGGATGCCGCTGGTCATGGTCAGCATCTGGCGGATGCTGACCTGCCTCGACCACGGCTTGAGCTCGGGGACGTGCCTGCCGATCTTGTCGTCGAGCTTCAGCTTGCCTTCGTCCTGAAGCATGAGGGCAACGGTCGAGAGGAAGTGCTTGGTGACCGAGGCGATGCGATAACGGGTGGTCGGCATGTGCCGGATGCCGTGCTCGATCACCGCCTCGCCGTAACCGCGCTGATGGATGACCTCGCCGTCCTTGACGACGGCGACCAGCGCGCCCGGCGTCGCCGGCTTGTCCCACTGCGCGAGGAGCCGGTCGATCGCGTCCGAATAAGCGCCGCGCACCTCGTCCTTGCCCGCGCTCGCGGGCGGGAGCTTCAGCGCAACGGACATGGATTCCTCCCGGTCGAACGGGCGCCAATACAGGGGCGCCGCACATGAGCCTTCCGGATGGTGCCTTGCCACGCCAGGGCGGTCAAATTCCGGGAAGCGAGAGATCGCTATGGCCTCACGGCGATGTGTTCGACCAACCGTTGGGCCAGCGCGCGGTGCCCGCCTCGATTGAGATGCACCAGATCGAAGAAGAGCGTCCCCGGAAAGGCTTCGGTCAGATCCAGGCAAACGACACCGGCTGCCCGGCAGGCCTCAAGTGTGACCTGAACAATGCGACGATACTCACCTACGTCGATGCCGTAGTGAGTCGCCATCGACTGCGTCACGACAGCCGTCGAGAACAAGATCACATGATCCGAAACCCTTCGCGCTTCCGCGATCATCTCCCGCAAGGCGGCGAGATAGCGCGTCAATCGCACTTCGTCTAGAGTGTAGTCTTCCTTGCGAGTATCCTGGTAAACGAAAAACTGGTTGTCGGGAACGCCTGCGAAGCGAAGAGACTCGTCGAATACCCCGAACGAAACCAAGCGCTGCAAATTCATGAAATAAATGGCAGGAGGAACCGCAAGCGGGCCAAGCCGTTCATCCTCGTCCCCAGAAAAATCGTTGAACTTGAAGCTGATGACGAGGTAGTTCGGCCTGACTCCATTCTTCGCGATACGATTGATGATGGCGCGAACATCCGTAACGGTACCGGCCTGGACCGCGAGGTTGAAGACCCGATAGGCAGGACGAGCCTCCTGGATGCGGGCCGATACGATCTCCCCCTCCGGTAGTCCGAAGCCGTAGGGCTGGGAATCGCCGAGGACGACGATGAGTGGCTTCGCGCTTCCCGTCATCCGCCGGGCGATGAACCAGTCGATGAAGCCCAAGCGATAGACCTTGTCGACTCTTCTCACATTGGCTGGCTTGGATGACTCCTCGGCCTTCCGGAACAGGAGCTGGTCGCCGACCGCGCCCGCAACAGCGAGCATCGCCACTATGGCGACAAGCACTAGGACCAGATATCTGCCGAAGCGGTGTGCCATCAGAAGTTAAAGTAGATAAATTCCGAGTAGCGGCTGCCCATGAAGGACACCGAGACGTAGAGGAGCGCCGATATCGTCAGAGCCCAGAAGAGGTTCGGCGACCAAGCCAGGCGGGCGAGCAAGGGATTTTCTGGGAGGCGCGGCACAAGGAAGCCGGAAAGGGCGGCCTTCATGACCTGTTGGGTGTTGGGAAGCATGATGCAGACGACAACGAGGCCTGCCAGAAACAGCAACACCTGATAGCCCTCTCCCTGCGCGCCGCCACGGTCGACGGTCCACGCGTTGCCCCATGCCATCGCCTTGAGCATCATTGCAGCGCCATCGACGGTCTTGGCGCGGAAGAGGACCCAGGCGACGACCACCGCGACGAAGGTCGCCGCCCAGGACAGAATGTGGGCGACCGGTCCAGGCATGACTTGCCTGCGGTCCCCGAACAGCCCCCGCCAAAGATGGTTTACCATGAGAAAGACACCGTGAAGCGCCCCCCACAAGACAAAGGTCCAACCGGCCCCATGCCATAGGCCGCCGAGCACCATGACGATGAGGATGTTGAGGTAGCGTCGAGCCGGATGGCGGCGGTTGCCGCCCAGAGGCAGGTAGAGGTACTCCCGCAGGAACCTGGATAGCGTCATGTGCCAGCGACGCCAAAAATCGATGATCGAGGTCGCCTTGTAGGGTGAATCGAAGTTCAGCGGCAAACGGAACCCGAAGAGCAAGGCCAGCCCGATGGCCATGTCGGAGTACCCGGAGAAATCGAAATAGATCTGAAGCGTGTAGGCTACCGCACCGCCCCAGGCCTCGATCACAGAAAGTGGCGCCCCCTTCTCCGCCGCGCCGAAGACGTCGGTCGCGTAACCGGCAACGGAGTCCGCGATCATCACCTTCTTGAGCAGCCCGAATGCGAACATCGCGGTACCGCAGGCCACATGCTGGAACCACCACTCCGGCGTATGAGGCTCCCGATGATTCGGAAGCTGACTCAGCAGATCATTCTTCAGCACGATCGGGCCAGCGATGAGGTGAGGGAAGAAAGCGATGAAGAACGCGTAGTGGATGAAGTTCCGCTCCGGCGGCTGGCCTCGATAGCAGTCGACGAGATAGGCGATCTGCTGAAAGGTGAAGAACGAGATCGCCAGGGGCAGCGTGACCTGCAGAGCCACCGGCCAACCGGTGAGCGCAGTCAGGTTCATCGCAACGAAGGAAGCGTATTTGAAATAGCCGATGATCGATAAGTTGAAGACGAGACCGGCAATCAGCTTGAGAGTCCGGCCACCCGCATTGTTGGAGAACGACAGACCGAGGCCGTAGTTGACCGCGATCGAGCCGAGGAGCAGCGGAACACTGAGGGCGTTCCAGTATCCATAGAAGCCGAGCGAAACGACCAGGAGCCAGCCGATCACGGCTCCCGGCGCCACCCATCGAAGGAGGTAGAAACCGGCCAGGGCGAGCGGAAGGAAGCCAAAAAAGAAGGGGTAGGAGTTGAAAAGCACTTATCCGCCAACCTTGGATGCCGTCCGGGACAGCTACGGGAGCCGGCGCGACCGCCGGCCGTCCGCAGTCTTATGGCCCTTGCGCCGCCAGTCAAACGCCGAGCGTGTCGCGAAGCTGCCGGATCAGCTCGGCCGGCGGCTTTCCGATGTCGAGCATGATCGCGCCCGACGGTTCCTCCAGCGTGGCGAACTGGCTCGGCAGCAGCGTCGGCGGCATGTATTCGTGCCGACGGCTCGACACCCTGGATCCGACCAGCTCGGGCGTGCCCTTGAGATAGGCGAAGGCGACCTCGGGCCGGCTGGCCGACAGCCGCTCGCGGTAGGCCTGCTTCAAGGCCGAGCAGGCGAGCACGGTCGGGCGGTCGGTCGCGATCCACTCGCCGATCGCCCGCGCGAGCGCGTCGAGCCAGGGCCAGCGGTCGGCGTCGTCGAGCGGCCGGCCGCTCCGCATCTTCTCGACATTGGCCGGCGGGTGCCAGCGGTCGCCCTCCTCGAAGGCCCAGCCGACCGCTTCGGCGAAGCCGCGGCCGACCGTGGTCTTGCCGGAGCCCGAGACGCCCATGAGAACGACTACCTTGATGCTCACGACCAATCCGCATGGTGCATGCCCGGACGGTCGACCCGCTCGAAGCCATGGGCGCCGAAGCCGTCGCGCATCGCCTGGATCATCGCGGTCGAGCCGCGCGCGGTCCTGAGCGCATCGAGATAGGCGAGCGACGATGAGAGCGCCGGCGCGGCGATACCGTTGGCGGCGGCGAAGGCTACGACACGGCGCCAGCCGGGTTCGCAGGCCGTCAGCGTCGCCTTGAAACGGGGCGCCAGCAGCAGGTTGGCGAGATCCGGTTCGTCGCCATAGGCGGCCGCGATGTCGGTGAGGAAGCGGGCACGGAGGATGCAGCCGGCCTGCCAGACCCGCGCCGCCCGGGCGAGGTCGCCGACCCAGCCATGCGCCGCGACGCCGGCGCGGATCAGCTGGAAGCCCTGGGCATAGCAGACCAGCGTCGAGGCGAAGAGCGCATCGCCGAGATCGGCGCGCACCGCGGCGTCGCCCTTTCGGTCCGGCGCGCCCAATCGGGCGACCGCGTCCTTGCGCTCGGCCGCGCCCGAGACCGTGCGGGCGAAGACCGCTTCAGAAAGCGTGGGAACGGCGACGCCGAGCGACAGCGCCGCCTCGATCGCCCAGCCGCCGGTGCCCTTCTGCCCGGCGCGGTCGGAGATCACGTCCAGCAACGGTTTTCCAGTCTCGCGGTCGGAGCGGCCGAGCACGTTCGCGGTCAGCTCAAGAAGATAGGAGGCACGCTCGCCCCGCGCCCACCCCTCGGCCTCTATGCGCATCTCGGGAAAGGAGAGCCCGAGCCCGCGCTGCAGGAGCTGCACGGCCTCGGCGATCGCCTGCATGACGCCGTACTCGATGGCGTTGTGCGACATCTTGACGAAGTGGCCGCCGGCATCCGGCCCGAACCAGTCGGCGCAGGGTTGGCCGTCGGCACGGGCGGCGATGGCGTCGAGCCAGGGACGGATGCGGCCATAGGCGGCCTCGGTACCGCCCGACATCAGCGCCGGGCCATGGCGCGCGCCGTCCTCGCCGCCGGAGACACCGAGGCCGACGAAGTCGAGCCCCGCCGTCGCCAGGTCGGCGGTCCGTCGCCGCGTGTCCCGCCAGTCGGAATTGCCGCCATCGACGATCATGTCGCCCGGCGACAGATGAGCACGAAGGTCGGCGGTGGCAGACTCGACCGGGCCGCCGGCATTGACCATCAGCAGCACGGTCCGGGGCGCCGGCAGGCGAGCGATCAGCGCGCCGATATCGGCGACGATAACCAGGCGGGAATCCGCCGCGAGGCGCGACCGCGCCGCAGCATCGCGGTCGAACACGACCACCGTGACGCCCCGATCCGCGAGGTTCTGCGCCAGGGCGCCGCCCATCACGCCGGCGCCGATCAGTCCCAATGTCATCGCCATATCCGTTGGTTACCCGGTATCGGCCAATGCCGCAAGGCGGGCCATTTGCCAGTGCGAGACGCCCTTGCGAAATCGCAGTGCGAGACGACCGGCTTGCGGCCGTGCTCGTCCTGCGCCGAGAATTCCCCAATGGAATCGAGCCTTCATCTCCAGGCCGAACGTGCCGACGGCGCCGCCGTCGGCGCCGCGCTGCCGCTGCCCCGCGGCCGCGATCCGGAGAAGGTGAAGGCTCTCTTGGACAAGCTGCTGAAGGCCGGCGCCAAGAACGAGACCGCGGATGTTCTGGCCGCCCTCGCCCTCGCGCTCGCCATCAGGACATTGACCGCCCGCCCCGGCAGCCAGTCGATCGACGCCACCCAGGCGCTGGTCGACGAAGTGCTGGAAGCGGCAAGAGACGCGGAGACCGCCATGACCCGGAAAATCTCGGACATCATCAAGCGCCAGAAGCTCGCCAAGCTGGCGCCGACCGCAACCGTCCGCCAGGCCTGCAAGCTGATGGCGGAGCGTGCCGTCGGCGCCGTGCTGGTGACGGAGGCCGGCGGCAGGCTCGCCGGCATCTTCACCGAGCGCGACCTGGTAAAGCGCGTCGCCGCGCCGGGCCTCGACCTCGATGCCACCAAGCTCGTCGAGGTGATGACGCCGATGCCGGAGACGATGACACCGAACGACCCGGCTGTGGTGGCGCTCAGGCGCATGCGCGACGGCGGCTTCCGCCATATGCCGATCGTGGACGGCGACAAGCTGCTCGGCGTCGTCTCCTCCCGCGACTTCCTCGGCTCGGAGATGAAGCAGCTGGAGATCGAGACCGCCTTCCGCTCGGCGGTGCTGGCCGAAGGATTTCGCCCCACGGCATGAGCCTGTGACGAAGCGGGGACATGCGCCCCGGGCGACGCCTCATAAGTTTGTTATGGCCGACGGCAATTCACCTGTCAGGACATAACGAGTTGGCGCACCTTCGCGCCTTTTGATCTCTGCTGAACAAAGCCGATTGGAGTATCGCTTAGCACCCGAGAGACGCTTCAGGTTTTCGTGGTCGAAGCCGCGCCGCCCTCACCTTCTCGCCGCGTTGAACTTCTCCAGCGCCGCGGCGCCCGGAACGAGGTCGGCGTCGCCCAGATGGTTGAGCGGCGTCTCGATGGTGTTGAGGTGAGCGTGCAGGTCCTTCGGCTCCGGATCGATGTAGAGGAGACCGGTCGCGATCTCGCCCTCGGCGTTCTTCTTCTGCAGGTAGGTCAGCGCGGCGATGCGGTCATGCGGGTCGTAGTCGGGGGCGAGCTTCCGGAGCTTTAGCACCGAGCCGTCGTGCTGGGTCACCTCCTCGACGGCGCCGGGCGCGTAGTCCGTGGTGATCTCCGAGCGGACCGGCATGTAGTCGAGCGCGTTCACCGCCTCGTTGTGCTCGCGGACATAGTCGAAGCTCTTGGTCGAGCCCGCGTGGTTGTTGAAGGCGACGCAGGGCGAGATGCAGTCGATGAAGGCGGCGCCGCTGTGACGGATCGCGCCCTTGATCAGCGGCACCAGCTGGTGCTTGTCGCCGGAGAACGAGCGGGCGACGTAGGTGGCGCCGAGCTGAAGCGCCAGGCCCACCATGTCGATCGGCGAGTCGTTGTTGTCGGCGCCCCACTTGCTCTTCGATCCCGCATCCGCCGTCGCCGAGAACTGGCCCTTGGTCAGGCCGTACACGCCGTTGTTCTCGACGATGTAGACCATGTTGACGCCGCGGCGGATCGAATGCGCGAACTGGCCCAGGCCGATCGAGGCGGAATCGCCGTCGCCGGAGACGCCGAGATAGATCAGGTCGCGGTTGGCGAGGTTGGCGCCGGTCAGCACCGAGGGCATGCGGCCATGGACCGAATTGAACCCGTGGCTTTGCCCCAGGAAGTAGGTCGGCGTCTTCGACGAGCAGCCGATGCCGGAAAGCTTGGCGAGGCGATGCGGCTCGATGTCGAGCTCGTAGCAGGCCTGGATGATCGCGGCCGAGATCGAGTCGTGCCCGCAGCCGGCGCAAAGCGTCGAGACCGAGCCCTCGTAGTCGCGGCGGGTGTATCCCAGCGCGTTCTTCGGCAGGTCAGGATGGCGGAACTTCGGCTTAGGCAGGTAGCTCATGACACGGCCTTCCGGAAGGGAACGACAGCCGCCTCTTCGCCGATGGCGTCGGCGACGAACTTGGCGGTGATCGGCGTGCCGTCATAGTGCAGCACGGGAACGAGCTTGGCGGGGTCGATGCCGCACTCGCTCATCAGGAGGGTGCGGATCTGGCCGTCGCGGTTCTGCTCGACCACGAACACCCGGTCATGCGCGGCGCAGAAGGCGTTGACCTCCTGGGGGAACGGAAACGCGCGGAGCCGGAGCGTGTTGAGTTGCACGCCCTCGCCGGCCAGGCGATCGAGCGCCTCGTCCATCGCCGCCGAGGTCGAGCCGTAGTAGATGGCGCCGAGCTTGGTCGGCTGCGCTGCGTCGCGGCGGATCGGCTGCGGCACCAGCGTCTTCGCGGTGTCGAACTTCCGCATCAGCCGCGTCATGTTCTCGATATAAGCTGGCCCTTCCTCGGTGTAGCGGGCATAGGCGTCCTTGGTGGTGCCGCGAGTGAAGAACGCACCGCGGGTCGGATGTGTGCCCGGATAAGTGCGGAAGGGGATGCCGTCGCCGTCGACGTCGAGGTAGCGGCCGAAGGGTTTGCCGGATTCGAGGTCCTCAGCGGTTATCACCTTGCCGCGGTCCATGCGGCGGCTGTCGTCCCATTTGAACGGCGCCGACAGCCGCTCGTTCATGCCGATCTCAAGGTCGAGCATGACAAAGATCGGCGTCTGCAGCCGGTCGGCGAGATCGAAGGCCTGGGCGCCGAAGTCGAAGCACTCCTTCGGGTCCTCGGGCAGCAGCAGCACGTGCTTGGTGTCGCCGTGGGAGGCATAGGCGGCCGACAGGATGTCGGCCTGCTGGGTGCGGGTCGGCATGCCGGTCGACGGCCCGCCCCGCTGCACGTCGAAGATCACCGCCGGGATCTCGGCGAAATATGCCAAGCCGATGAACTCCTGCATCAACGAGACGCCAGGACCGGATGTCGAGGTGAAGGCGCGGGCGCCGTTCCAAGCGGCGCCGATCACCATGCCGATCGAGGCCAGTTCGTCCTCGGCCTGGACGATGGCGTAGCGGCGCTTGGTCGTCGTCGGGTCGGTGCGGAAGCGCTTGCAGTGGCTGGCGAAGGCCTCGGCCAGCGACGACGACGGCGTGATCGGATACCAGGCGCAGACGGTGGCGCCGCCATAGACGGCGCCGAGAGCCGCCGCGGCGTTGCCGTCGATCATGATGCGGTCGCCGACCTTGTCGGAACGCCGCAGCCGGAGCCCGATCGGGCAGGGCAGATGCTTCAGCGCATAGTCGCGGCCCATATGCATGGCCGCGATGTTCGGCTTGATCAGCTTGTCCTTGCCCCAGTACTGCTCGGCGATCAGCTTCTCGACGACCTCTACCTCCATGTCGAGCAGCGCCGAGAGCGCGCCGACATACATGATGTTCTTGAACAACTGGCGCTGGCGGGGATCGGTGTAGGCGGCGTTGCACATCTCGGTCAGCGGCACGCCCAGCACCGTCACGTCGTCGCGGAACTTCGACGGCGGCAGCGGCTTGGTCGAGTCATAGAGGACGTAGCCGCCCGGCTCGACCGAGGCCATGTCGGCGTCCCAGGTCTGCGGGTTCATCGGCACCATCAGGTCGACGCCGCCGCGGCTGCCGAGCCAGCCGGCTTCCGACACGCGGATCTCGTACCAGGTCGGCAGGCCCTGAATGTTGGACGGGAAGATGTTGCGCGGCGTCGCCGGCACGCCCATCCGGAGGATGATCTTGCCGAACAGCGTGTTTGCGCTCGCCGAGCCCGAGCCGTTGACGTTGGCGAACTTGATAACGAAATCGTTGACGCGTTCTAGCGGCTTCGGCATGCGGTCCCCGCGTGGGTCATCTCGATCAGGAATTTCTGCATGTCCCAGGCGCCGGTGGGGCAGCGCTCGGCACAAAGCCCGCAATGCAGGCAGACGTCCTCGTCCTTGGCCATGATGCGGCCGGTCTTCAACACGTCGGAGAGATAGAGGTCCTGGGTCCTGTTGCGCGCCGGCTGGGTCAGGCGGCCACGGAGATCGTCCTCCTCGCCGTTCTCGGTGAAGGTCAGGCAGTCGACCGGACAGATGTCGACGCAGGCGTCGCACTCGATGCAGAGGTTGCGCGCGAACACGGTCTGGATGTCACAGTTGAGGCAGCGCTGGGTCTCGGAGTAGGCGAGCTTCAGGTCGAAGCCCATCTCGACCTCGACCTTGATGTCCTTCAGCGTCGTGCCGAGGTCGCGCCACGGCACCTTGTTGCGGATCGCCGCCGAGATGTCGTTGTCGTAGCTCCACTCGTGGATGCCCATCTTCTGGGACGAGACCTGCACCCCCGGCGGCGGCCTCACCGACAGGTCCTCGCCGTTCAGGAACTTGTCGATCGAGATGGCGGCGTCGTGGCCGTGGGCGACGGCCCAGATGATGTTCTTCGGCCCGAAGGCGGCGTCGCCGCCGAAGAAGACGTTGGGGATGGTCGACTGCAGGGTCTTGGGATCGACCTTGGGCATGCCCCAGCGGTCGAACTCCATGCCAATGTCGCGCTCGATCCAGGGGAAGGAGTTCTCCTGGCCGATGGCGACCAGCACGTCGTCGCACTCGATCATCACCTCGGGCTCGCCGGTCGGCACCAGCTCGCGGCGTCCCTTGGCGTCGATCTTGGCCTCGACCTTATCGAAGCTCATCGCCTTCAACCTGCCGCCCTCGTGGATGAAGGCCTTCGGCACCAGGAAGTTCTTGATCGGGATGCCCTCGTGCTGGGCGTCCTCCTTCTCCCAGGGCGACGCCTTCATCTCGCCGAAGCCGGAGCGGACGACGACCGTGACCTCCTCGCCGCCGAGCCGCTTGGACGACCGGCAGCAGTCCATCGCGGTGTTGCCGCCGCCGAGCACGATGACGCGCTTGCCGATCTTTTCGATGTGGCCGAAGGAGACGCTGGAGAGCCAGTCGATGCCGATATGGATGTTGGCAGCCGCTTCCTTCCGGCCAGGGATATCGAGGTCGCGGCCGCGCGGCGCGCCGGAGCCGACGAAGATCGCGTCGTAGCCCTCGTCGATGAGAGACTTCAGGCTGTCGACGCGCTGGCCGAGCCTGAGTTCGATGTTGCCCATGCCGAGGATGTAGCCAACTTCCTCGTCGATCACCTGTTCCGGCAGGCGGAAGCGCGGGATCTGGCTTCGGATCATGCCGCCGGCCTTGGGATCTGAGTCATAGATGGTGCAGCTGTAGCCGAGCGGCACCAGGTCGCGGACGACCGAGAGCGAGGCGGGGCCGGCGCCGACGAAGGCGACGCGGCGGTCATTGCCGACAGTCGTCTTCGCCGGCATCAGGCCGCTGACGTCGCCCTTGTTGTCGGCGGCGACGCGCTTCAGGCGGCAGATCGCGACCGGCTCGGCCTCGATCCGTCCGCGCCGGCAGGCGGGCTCGCAGGGCCGGTCGCAGGTGCGGCCGAGGATGCCGGGGAAGACGTTGGACTTCCAGTTGACCATGTAGGCGTCGGCGTTTCGGCCGGCCGCGATCAGGCGGATGTATTCGGGGACGGGGGTATGGGCCGGACAGGCCCATTGGCAGTCCACGACTTTGTGGAAGTAGTCGGGGTTGGCGATGTCGGTAGGTTGCACGTCTATGGGCTCCAGCGCGTCCTTCGAGCCGCCGCCGGAGCGAAGTCCGGCGGTGGCCGGACGCTATCTTCCGGCGAGAGTGTCCGCTTCGTCCTCGAGGGCCTCGGCGATGTGAACCATTTCCTGGCTGATCTCCGGCATCGCCGTCTCCTCGGAGACGACGCGACAGCGTCGCGCCAGCGCGCGCAACCGGTCGGCGCTCACCGATTTCGCCGGCGCTTTCGCTGGCGCCTTCGCCGGTGCGCGCGCTCGCGCCGGAGTCGCTTTTCGTTTAGCCGTAGCCGTGGTCCGCATGCGTCTTCCCTCCCTCGAAGTCACTTCTTTTCAGGCATCTAGCCGAAGCGTTTTTTGGAGAAGCACGTTGGGCCGGCCAACCGGGCCGAAGCCATGGGCAGCTTGCCCCAAGGCGGGCCGGGCTGCAACGAAAGAGGCTAGGAGCCGGTCCGAGCAATAGCCATGATTCCGGTCGTGGTTATTGCGCGGATAGTCTCCTAGGGGGCGGCATCTCCGCGCTGGGCGGCCATGAGCTGACGGATCAGCTCGATGCGCCGGCGGGTGACCGGGTAGCGCCGGGCCTGCTTCTTGGCTTCTGGTGCCGACAGGCCCCAGCGCTTGGATGCCTGGCGCCAGAGCAGCATGACCTTGAGCCTGACCGCCGGATCCTTGAGTCGCTTTCGCACCTGCTCGATAGCGGCCCACCCGGCCGCCGCAGCTCGGTGGACCGGCTGCACCGGATTGCCGATCAGGCCGGGCCAGCCCAACGCCGCCGATTCGAAATGCGCGGCGCAGAACACCAGCAGCCTGTCGTGGTCGTGCTCGGCATAGGCGTAGTAGGTGCGCCGGGCCTCCGGGTAGCGGGCGACGGCCCCGGGCTCGACCCCGAAACTGACGACGGCAGGTGCATCGCAGACGCAGCATTTCATCGCTCACAACCTTACCACCACCCCTCGCCTTGCGTCCCGGGGGCCTCTGTGCTCTCCTCGGTCGCCATGGCTACCTCGCCCCGCCAGCAGGTCATGAAACAGATCGCCGAGCTCCGTCGGAAGATGGACCCCGACGTTCTGGACTCGGCCGAGCGCATGGCCCGCGCCCATCTGGGACTGCCGTCGAAGCCGAGCGAGGCCGTCCGCCTGTTCCAGCAGGCGATGTCCGGCAACGGCCGCCAGCGGGCCGAGATCCTGGCCGAGGTCGAGCGCCGCGTCGCTCAGATGAAGACCCGCCATTAGCGACGCCGGCGGCGGCCGCTACACCCGGATCGCCCGTTTTCTCTCCTTCCTGTTCGCGCCCACCATCGGCTACGCCGTTTCGCGCGCATTCGACGGCTGGAGCCATCTGCAGCCATGGGCCGAGGCGATGCCCTGGCTCCGCTACGGCCTCGGCATGGCCGCTCTCGCTGTCGGAGGCTTCGCCGGCTACTGGGCGCTGCGGGGGCTCTTCCGGCTGGTGGCGCCGCTCTTCCCGCGCTGACTTTCCGCGATCGTCCGCCCGAGCAGCTCGAAGTCGCCTCGCCGCCCGGTGCCGCGCCGCCAGGCGAGCCCGATGCGGCGCGATCGCGGCTGGACGTCGAGCGGCCGGGTGACGAGGCCGGTGCCGCGGAGGATGCCGGCATCGACCGCCATCCGCGGCAGTAGGGTCAGCCCGAGCCCGCCATCGACCATCTGCACCAGCGTGTGCAGGCTGGTCCCCTCGACCGCCGATCCCAGCGAGGTATCGGCAAGGTTGCAGACCGACAAAGCATGGGAGCGGAGACAATGCCCCTCCGAGAGCAGCAGCAGCGGCTCGCCGGCCAGGCGCTCGGGCGGGATCGCGGGCAACTTCGCCAGATCATGACTCTTGGGAAGGGTCGCCAGGAACTCATCCTCGAACAGGTCCATGGTCTCGGCGGTGCCGCAGTCGCAAGGCAGCGCCAGCAGCAGCACGTCGAGCGCGCCCGACTCGAGCTGATCGACGATCCGCGCCGTCTGGTCCTCGACCAGCATCAGCCTCAGCTTGGGGAAGGCGCGCCTCAGGCCCGGCAGAACCTTGGGCAGCAGGAAAGGGCCGATGGTCGGGATCACGCCGAGGCGGACGAGGCCCGAAAGGGGCGCCCGCGTCGCCTGGGCCGCCTCCACCAGGGCCTCCGCCCCTTCGAGAAGCAGCCGCCCGCGCCTTAAGACCTCCTCGCCGGCGGGGGTGAACAGCACGCGGCGCTTGCCGCGGTCGACCAGGGTCACCCCTAAGGTCGCCTCCAGGTCCCTCACTCCGGCGCTGAGCGTCGACTGGGTGACGTTCGCCGTTTCGGCAGCGCGGCCGAAATGGCCGGCGCGGGCAAGCGCATCGAGATAGTGGAGCTGGCGGAGCGTCGGCAGGTTCATCATCGGAATTTCCGATCATATCATATGAGATAACTCATTGGACCGATCAAGGAATCTCTCCATATTAGACGCATTCCAATTCGCAAAACCTCAGGAGCGTTTCCATGCTGACCATCGGCGACACCTTCCCGGCCTTCCAGCTCAAGGCCGTCGTCTCCCGCGACCCCAAGACCGCCTTCGTCGACCTCTCCGACAAGAGCGACGCCGGCAAGTGGAAGGTCGTGTTCTTCTGGCCGAAGGACTTCACCTTCGTCTGCCCGACCGAGATCGCCGCATTCGGCAAGCTCGCTCAAGAGTTCAAGGACCGCGACACGGTGGTCTACGGCGTCTCGACCGACTCCGAGTTCGTGCACCTGGCCTGGCGCAACAACCACCCCGACCTCAAGGACCTGCCGATCCCGATGCTGGCCGATATCAAGCGTGAGCTCTCGCAGTCGCTCGGCATCCTCGACAGGAACGAGGGCGTGGCGCTGCGTGCGACCTTCATCGTCGATCCCGAGGGCGTCATCCGCTTCGTCGCGGTCAACGACCTCTCGGTCGGGCGCAACCCGCAGGAGGTCATGCGCGTCCTCGACGCGCTGCAGACCGACGAGCTCTGCCCGTGCAACTGGCAGAAGGGCGACGACGTCCTGAAGGCGGCCTGAGCATGAGCATCGAAACCCTGAAGTCGCGGCTTCCCGACTACGCCAAGGACCTGAGGCTCAACCTCTCGTCCCTGGCGGCGGAAGCGGCCCTGACCGAGCAGCAGCGTGCTGGCGCGTTCGTCGCCTCGGCCATCGCGTCCCGCAACCCTGAGGTCATCGCCGGGATCACGGCCGAGTTCGGCCCGAAACTCTCGGCCGAGGCCCTCGAAGCGGCGAAGACCGCAGCCGCGATCATGGCGATGAACAACATCTACTACCGCTTCGTCCACCTGGCCTCGGCGCCCGACTACAAGACGCTGCCGGCCAAGCTCAGGATGAACGCGCTGGCGAAGCCGGGCGTCGACAAGGCCGACTTCGAGCTGTGGTCGATCGCTGTCTCCGCCATCAACGGCTGCGGGGCCTGCATCGACTCGCACGAGAAGGTGCTGCGCGGGCATGGCGTCTCGGTCGAGGCGATCCAGGCCGCGATCCGCATCGCCGCCACCGTTCATGCGGTCGCCGCCACAATCGGCGGTGAGGCGGCGCTGCAAGGCCAGCTCAAGGCGGCGGCCTGACGTTGCTCAAAGACCCTCTCCCTCCGGGGAGAGGGTCTAATTCCTCGGCCCCACCCTCCGCATCTTCAGCCGCTCCTTCATCCGGTCGAAGGCGGCGCACATGGTCTCGGCCATCGGGGACTCGGTCGTGTTGTGGCCGGCCTCGTTGACGAAGTGCAGCTCCGCCTCGGGCCAGGCCTGGTGGAGCTGCCAGGCGAGCAGCGGCCGCGTCACCACGTCGTAGCGGCCCTGCACCAGGAGGCAGGGCAGGTGGCGGATCTTGTGCAGGTTGTCGCGCACGTGGTTCGGCTTCAGGAACGAGCCTTGCGTCACGTAGTGGGTGAAGAAGCGTGCCAGCGGCACGCAGAGCTCGGGCGCCAGCAGCGACTTCACCATGTCGTCGGTGGCGTTGAAGGATTGGGTACGGCCGGAGAAGGTGCGGAGCGCGACCGCCGCCGGCAGGTGCACGGAAGGGTCCGGGTCGATCACCCGCTTGTGGTAGGCCGCCAGCAGATCGCCGCGCTCGGCCTCGGGGATGAAGCGGCTGAACTCGTCCCAGGCTTCGGGAAAGACGTTGCCGATGCCGTGGAACCAGAAGCGGATGTTCTCGGGATCGCCCATGGTGATGCCGTTCATCACGAATCCGAGGCAGCGCTCGGGATGCGCGATCCCGTAGACCATCGACAGCGTCGAGCCCCACGAGCCGCCGCTCACCAGCCATTTGTCGACGCCAAAATGCGTCCGCAGGCGCTCGATGTCGTCGACCAGGTGCCAGGTGGTGTTATCCTTCAGTTCCGCCGTCGGCGTCGACTGACCGGCACCGCGCTGGTCGAACATGCAGATGTCGTAATAGGCCGGGTCGTAGAAGCGACGATAGAACGGCCGTGTCGTGCCCCCGGGACCGCCATGCAGAAAGACCACGGGCACGCCCTCGGGATTGCCGAGCCGCCACCAGGCGAGCGAGTGCGTGTCGTCGACCTGGAGTCTGCCAGACTGGCGCGGCTCGATCTCCGGATAGAGCTTCACCGGATCGAGGGTCATCAGCGCGGCTTGTGACCGGATGCGGCGAGCCTCGCCTTCATCCGCTCGCAGGCGGCAGTCAGCGATTCCGCCAGCACCGGCTCGGTCGAGTTGTGGCCGGCCTCGACGACGATCTGCAGCTCAGCCTCAGGCCAGGCCTTCTTCAGCTTGTAGGCGATCTCCGGCCGGGTCACGACGTCGTAGCGGCCCTGGACGATGATCCCCGGCAGGTGGCGGATCTTCGGCATGTTCTCGATCAGCTGGCCCGGCTTCATGAAGAAGCGGTTGACGCAGAAATGCGTGAAGAAGCGTGCCAGCGGCACGCACATCTCCGGCGCCAGCAGCGCCTTGACCGTCTCCTCCGTCGCACGGAAGGACTGGGTCCATCCGGAGTAGGTGCGAAGCGCGAGCGCGGCAGGAAAATTGACCTTGGGATCGTCGGAGGTCACCCGCCGGTAGTACGCACCCAGCAGGTCGCCCCGCTCGTCGGCCGGCAGGAAGTTGGCGAAGGCCTCCCAGGCTTCCGGGAACAGGTTGCGGATACCGTAGTACCACCAGTGGATCTCGTCATCGCCGCCGGTGAAGATGCCGCGCACGATCAGGCCGAGGCAGCGTTCGGGAAAGGCCTGGGCGTAGGCGAGCGAGAGGAAGCTTCCCCAGGAGCCGCCGGTCACCAGCCACTTCTCGATGCCGAGATGCTTTCGCAGCTTCTCGATGTCCTCGATCAGGTTCTGCGTGTCGTTGCCTTCGAGCTCCGAGAGCGGCGTCGAGCGCCCGCATCCGCGCTGGTCGAACAGCGTCACGTCGAAGAAGGCCGGGTCGTAGGTCCGCCGGCTCGCCGGCCGCGTGCCGCCACCCGGGCCGCCATGGAGGAAGAGCGCGGGCACGCCCTTGGCGTTTCCGACGCGCTCCCAGTGAAGCGTATGCCGATTGTCGACGGCGAGCTTGCCGGTCTCCCTGGGCTCGACCTCGGGAAAGAGCGGATGGCGTTCGAGCATGAGAGATCCCCGGTTGGGCGGAGGTGACGCGAAGGACGATTCTCTAAGTCAGCGCCAGGCGGTGATGGTGGCTCCGCCGTCGGCCACCAGCACCTGGCCGGTGACGAAGGCGCCCGCCTTGCTCGCCAGGAACACGGCGATGCCGGCGATGTCGTCGGGCTCCCCGATCCGGCGCAGCGGATAGCCTGAGATCGCCTTCTCGTAGAGCTCCGGGTTCTCCCAGAGATACCTGGCGAAGTCGGTTCGGACGAGGCCGGGAGCGATGGCATTGACGCGGACGTTCTTCGGCCCCCATTCGACCGCGAGCTGACGGGCGAGCTGGAAGTCGGCGGCCTTCGAGATACCGTACATGCCGATGCTGCCCGATCCGCGCATACCGGCGATCGAGGAGATGATGATCACCGCGCCGTCGCCGCGCGCCGCCATCTCCGGGACCGCCAGGTTGGCGAGCCAGAGGTTGGAGCGGACGTTGCTCGCCATCACCTTGTCGAAGATCGAGTCGGTGACTTCCGAGAGCGGCCCCGCATGCGGGTTGATCGCGGCGTTGCAGACCAGGATGTCGATCTTGCCGAAAGCGGCCTTGGCTCCCGCGACCAGGGCCTCGACCGGCTCGCGGTGGCCGATGTTGCAGGCGATCGCCTTGGCCCTGCCGCCGGCCGCCTCGATCTCCTTCACCACCGCCTCGCAGGCATCGAGCTTGCGGCTGGAGACCACGACCGAGGCGCCATGCTCGGCCATGGCGAGACAAATGGCACGCCCGATGCCACGGCTGCCACCGGTGACGACGGCGACCTTGCCCTTGAGGTCGAACAGCTTCACGCGGCGAAGATCTCCTTGATGCCGCGGCCGGCGTCGGCGATCGCCTTCCGGCCGAGCTCGAGCTCGCGGCTCATGTTCATGAAGCCGTGGATGACGCCGTCGTAGAGATCGAACTTGTGCGGCACCTTGGCGGCCTTGAGCTTCTCCGCCAGCCGGACGGTGTCGTCGAGCAGCGGGTCCAGCGACGCCGCATTCAGATAGAGACGCGGCAGCCCCTTGATGTCGGCCAGCAGCGGCGCCGCGCGCGTGTCGGGCGAGGCCGGGTTGCCGCCGAGCCAGGCGTTCCAGAACCAGCGCATGCGCTCGGTCGAGAGATTAAAGGTACCGCTGCCGAAGCGCTTGTGGCTGTCGGTCTCGTGATCGGGAGCAAGACAGCCGTAGAAGAGCGCTGCGCCCTTGATCTGCTTGTGGCCGCCGTCGCGGAGACCCACCAGAAGCCCCATCGCCAAGTTGGCGCCGGCGGAGTCGCCGGCAGCGACGATACGCTCGGGATCGAGGTTGCGGGACGGGCCATCGGAACGGAGCCAGGCGACCGCCGCCATCGCGTCGTCATGCGCGGCAGGGAACGGATGCTCCGGCGCCAGGCGATAGTCGAGGCCGAGCACCGCTGCCCCGGCCTCGACCGCCAGCATCCGCATCAGCCGGTCATGGGTGTCGAGGTCGCAAAAGACCCAGCCGCCGCCATGGAGGAAAAGGATGACCGGCAGCTTGCCGGTCGCGCCGGCCGGACGGTAGAGCCGCGCCTTCAAGCCGCGGGTCGGTCCCGGGATGTAGAGGTCGACCACCTCCATGTCCGGCTTCGGCCAGTTCCAATGGGTCGAGACCCGGTTGGTCAGCGGCCGCGCCTCGGCGAGCGGGATCTTGGTGGTGTCGGGAAGGCCGAGGCCCACATACCAGGCGATGATCTTGGCCATCTCCGGATGCACGAAGGGGGCGTCTTGGGTGCGGGGGGCGGCGGTCATGGCGGGGATTCGACGGTTGCGGCGGGAGCCGGTACCGTAACCGCCCGTCGGTTCCTCCTGCAATCGCTTCCACGATCCGGAAAGACCCCCGTGACCTCATCCACCGGAATCACCGGCATCGACCATGCCGTCATCCTCGTCCGCGACCTCGCCGCCGCGGAGACCAACTACAAGCGCCTCGGCTTCCGGCCGACGCCGAAGGGCCACCACACCAAGCTCGACACCATCAACCACTGCATCATGCTCGAGCGCGACTATTTCGAGGTGCTGGCGGTCGGCAAGCCCGGCCCGTTCAACGAGGAGCAGCAGGCGACGCTGAAGGAGCGCGAGGGACTGTGGGCGCTGGCGTTGCAGACCGACGACGCGCGCGCCGCCCATGGCCGGCTGAAGGCGGCAGGGTTCTCGCCGACCGATCCGGTCGACTTCGCCCGCCCGGTGGAGCTGCCGGGACGGACGACCGAGGCGCGTTTCACCGTCTTCTATTTCGAGCCGGAGGCCGTGCCCGGCCTTCGGCTGTTCCTCTGCCAGCACTACACCCGCGACGTTGTCTGGCGGCCGGACTATCTCGGCCAGGCCAATGCCGCAAAGTCTCTCTCCTACGTGACGCTCGCCGTCGATGACCCGGCTGCCGCGGCCAAGGCCTATGGCCGGGTCTTCGGCACCACACCGACGCCATGCCCCGGCGGCTTCACGGTGCCGGCCGGACAGGCCGAGATCCGCATTCTATCCGGTGCCCAGGCAGGGACCGAATTCACCGGCGACCCGGTCCTTTCTAATCGGCGGCCGGTGCCGCTCGCCCTTGGGCTTGCGGTCTCGGATCGCCACGCGGCACGCCGCGCCCTCGAATCCCGCGGCGTCCCCATCATGGACACCGCCGGAGGCGGCCTCCGGGTCGCGTCCTCTCACGCCAACGGCGTCGTCATCGACCTCGTCTGAAAGGGCGCTCGGTGAGTTCGTCCACCGGCATCAAGGGCATCGACCACGCCGCCATCCTGGTCGCCGATCTGGCCGAGGCGGAAGCCGCCTACCGGCGCCTCGGATTCAGGACGACCCCCATCGGCCGCCACAACAATGTCGGCACGGCCAATCACCTGATCATGTTCGACGAGGATTTCTTCGAGATGCTGGGGATCGAGACCCCGACCGACTTCAACAAGCAATGGGCCGACGCCATCGCCGAACGCGAGGGCCTTTGGGGCCTCGCTTTCACCAGCGATGACGTTCGTGCCACCCACAGGCACCTCAAGGCCGGCGGGTTCTCGCCGACCGATCCGGCCGAGTTCAGCCGCCCGGTCGATCTCGGCGACAAGGTTTCCCAGGCGAAGTTCACCCTCACCTACCTGGAGCCGACCGCGGTCGAGGGGATCCGGCTCTTCGTCTGCCAGCACCACACGCCCGAGCTGGTCTGGCGGCCGGAGTATCTCGGACAGCCGAACACCGCCACGTCGCTCGCCCATGTGACGCTGGCCGTGGACGACCCTGCCGCCGCAGCCGCGGCCTATGGCCGGTTCGCCGGCACGACGCCGGTTCCGCGACCCGGCGGCATCGACATACCCGGAAAGCGGGCGTCGATCCGGCTGCTGTCACCGGAACAAACCGCCATCGAGTTCGCCGGCGACCCCGTTCTCCGCTACAGGCGACCGGTGCCGATCGGCGTCGGATTCAACGTTTCAGATCGGGGCGCCGTGCGGGCGATCCTGAACCGGGCCGGGGTGCCCTTCCACGAGACCGCCTCGGACGCAATCCGCGTCGGTTCGGCCGAAGCCTGCGGCGTTGCCTTGGATTTTGCGTGATCGGGGAGGGCGCTAGCTCGTAAAGGCATTGTTAACCTTGTCGCCTTAGTCTGACGCTCGATAGGCGCAGCTAGGGACCCGGACATGACGACGGCAGCGACGTTCGCGACGCTTCCACCGGCCAGAAAGCCCGTCGGCGGCCGCCTGCGCGGGGCTCTCCTCGGCCTCGCCGCCGCCGCGCCCGCGGCCATGGTGCTGTTCGTCGTCGGCGTCGACCAGGCGATCGACAGTGCCGACAATGCCGCCGGCTGGGCGACCTTGACCCTTCTTGCCCCGATCGGTGCCGGCCTCGGCGCCTGGATCGGCGCGCTCGGCCTCGGCCGGGCGACCAGCGACGACACCAGCCGGCTGGCGGGTCTGTTGCGGGCGCTCGCCAGCGGCGAGCGCTGCGAACGTCTGGGCGGTCCCTACCCCCAGAGCGACTTCGGCGACCTCGCCCGCGCCGTGGACGGCGCGGTCGATCGTTTCGCCGAGCTGCGCGAGATGCTGGAGCGGCACCGGCTGCTGGCCGAGCTGTCGACCGACGTCTTCCTCCGTCTCGCGCCCGATGCGACCTTCCTCGGGGTCTCCGCGCCGGTCACCCGCCTTCTCGGATACGAGCCGCAGGAGATGATCGGCCGCTCCTGCTACGATTTTATCCACCCCGACGACCTTTCGGTCGCCCGCCAGAACCACGACGTGCTGCTCTCGGGCGGCACGCCTTCCTCGGCGCTCCGATTCCGGCGCAAGACCGGCGGCTATGTCAGCGTCGAGTTCACCTCGCGGCTCAGGCGCGACCAGCCGGCCGGCCGGGCCGTCGAGATCCTCGGCCTCGTCCGCGACATGAGCGAGCGGGCGGAGCATGCCCGTGAGCTCGACCGCGCACGCCGCGACGCGGCGGCGACCGGCAGGTCCCGCTCCTCGTTCCTCGCCCATATGAGCCACGATCTGCGCACGCCCTTGAACATCATCATCGGACTCTCCCAGATCATCCGCGACCAGATGTTCGGCCCGGTCGGCGTCCAGCGCTATGTCGACTACGCCCGCGACATCGAATCCAGCGGCCACGACCTGCTCGATCTGATCAACGACCTGCTCGACCTCTCGAAGGTCGAATCCGGGCGCTGGCAGCTCGAGGAGCGGGCCGTCTCGCTGGCACGCAACGTCGAGGCGGTCTTCACCATGGTCAGCGCCAGGGCGAGGCTTGCCCAGGTGACGATGGAATCCAGCATCGCAGCCGACCTGCCGCTGCTTCTCGCCGACGAGCGCGCGGTTCGCCAGATGCTTCTCAATGTTGTCTCGACCGCGCTGAAGCGGGTGACGCCGGACAGCGTCATCACCGTCGACGGACATGTGGAGAAGGACCAGCTCGTCCTCGTGGTCCAGGGTGCGGCCCGATCGGTGGAGTCGCGCGACGGCTATGCCAAGGATTCTCTGGACGGCTCGGTCGGCCTGACGCTCGCCTCCGACCTGATGCGGCTGCATGGCGGGCGCCTCGACCTGCAGACCTCCGGCGGCCGCTTCGTGGTAACCACCGCCTTCCCGGTCGAGCGCAGCCTGACCTCCCTGGCGCCCGCTCCGGCGGCGCTCCGGCTGGTCAGCTAGCCGATCACCTCCGCCATCGGGCGGATGCGCACCCCATCGGCTTCCAGGACCTCGCGGACGCGGCGCGCCATGGCGACAGCCTCCGGGTTGTCGCCATGCACACAGACCGTGTCGATCGACACCGGCACGCGGCTGCCGCCGACGCTGACGATGGCGCGCTCGCGAACCATGGCAAGCACCCGCCGCGCCGCCACCTCCGGATCGTGCAGGACCGCGCCTGGCAGCTTCCGCGAGGTCAGCGTGCCGTCGTCCTGATAGGTGCGGTCGGCATAAACCTCGCGCGCCAAGCGGAGATTGTGACGCTGCCCCGCCCGCTCCATCGCGGTTCCCGGCATGACCACGAAGATGGCGTCGGGGGCGGCATCGCGGATGGCGCGGGCGACGCCGTCGGCCATCGCCTCGTCGACCGCGATCAGGTTGCCGAGCGACCCGTGGGTCTTGACGTGGCTCATCCGGTGGCCGACCGAGCGCGCGATCGCCTGCAGGGCGCCGATCTGGTAGACGACCTCCTTGGCCACGTCCTCGGGCGGCTCGCCCATGATCGGGCGCCGGCCGAAGCCCCAGAGGTCGCGGAAGCTCGGATGCGCCCCGACAGCGACCCCGTTGACCTTCGCCGTTCGCACGGTCTCGTGCATGACCAGGGGATCGCCGGCATGGAAGCCGCAGGCGACGTTGGCCGAGGACACGATCGCCAGCATGGCCGCGTCGTCGCCGAGCTTGTAGACTCCGAAGCTCTCGCCCATGTCGCTGTTGAGATCGACCGCCACGCTCATGGCTTCCTCTCGCACCGGATTACCCATCGAGGATAGCACGGCGCCATGACCGGCGAGCGCCCGCGCCTCCTGCTTGCCGGCGACACCGCGCTCACGGTCGAGCTCAGCGACACCGTCGACCCTGCGATCAACGCCCGGGTGATCGCCCTCGACCGCGCGCTTGCCGATGCCAAGCTTTCGGGCATCGTCGAGACCGTGCCGACCTATCGCTCGCTTCAGATCCACTACGACCCCGAGGCAATCTCGATCGAGACGCTGACGGCAACGATCGAGCGCCTTGCCGTCGACCTCGATGACACGCTTGCCGCGGGGCGACGCTGGACGGTGCCCGTCGCCTATGGCGGCCAGCACGGGATCGATCTGGATGCGGTCGCCGAGCGCACCGGCCTGACCGCCGACGAGGTGGTGGAGCGCCACATGGCCGGCGACTACCGGGTCTACATGATCGGCTTCCAGCCGGGTTTCACCTATCTCGGCGGGCTCGATCCCAAGCTGCATCTGCCGCGACGGGAGACGCCGCGCCTGAAGACACCGGCCGGCACCATCTCGATCGGCGGCATTCAGGCCGCCGTCGCCTCGATCGAGGCGCCGAGCGGCTGGCACCTGCTGGGCCGGACGCCGGTCCGCGCCTTCGATGCCGCCCGCACGGATCCCTTCCTGTTCCGGCCCGGCGACCGCATCCGTTTCGAGCGCATCTCCGCCGCCGACTTCGACACGCTCTCGCAGCGCGCCGAGGACGGGTGGTCGCCGCCCTGCGAGGCCGCATGAGTCCCCCCCTCCTTCGCTGTGTCGACCCCGGGCCGCTGGCGACGATCCAGGATTCGGGGCGGCATGGCTGGCAGCGCTTCGGCGTCTCGGTCGCCGGCGCCATGGACCCGGTCGGTCTCGCCATCGCCAATCTGCTGGCCGGCAACCCGCCGGGTACCGCGGCGATCGAGGTGACCCTGCTCGGCGGTACCTGGGAAGCCGGTGCGGACTCCGTCCGCCTCGCCATCGGCGGCGCCGATTTCTCCCTCACCATCGACGGCCGCCCGGCTGCGCCCGGCCGCGCCCATACGCTCCAGCGCGGCCAGAGGCTGGCGCTCAGCGCGGCGGCGAATGCCGCCCGCGGCTATCTCGCCGTCGCCGGCGGCTTCGACTTCGAGGCGGTGCTCGGCAGCCGCTCGACCCATCTCCGCTCGCGTCTCGGCGGCATCGACGGCGGCCCGATCCGCACCGGACAGGAACTGCCACTCGCGCTCGCCTCGGCGCCGGCTGGGCCTGACCTCGCGCTCGATCCGGCGGCCCTGCCGGCAAGGCCCGCCCGCATCCGCGCCATCCCCGGGCCGCAGGACGACGCCTTCACGCGCGAGGGACTGGAGACGCTGTTCTCCGCCGACTACACGGTGACGCCGGAAGCCGACCGCATGGGCGCACGGCTCTCCGGGCCAAAGGTCCAGCATGCCGGCGGCTATAACATCGTCTCCGACGGCATCGCGCCGGGCTCCATCCAGGTTCCCGGCGCTGGCCAGCCGATCGTGCTGTTCGCCGACCGCCAGACCACCGGCGGCTATCCGAAGATCGCGACGGTGATTTCCGCCGACCTGGGGTTCCTGGCACGCTGCCGGCCGGGCGATGTCGTCCGCTTCGCACGGACCGATCTCGCCGGCGCCGCCATGCATCGCCGGGCGCTGGCCGATCAGCTTCGCCGGTTCGCCGCCGCACTCGCCCCCGCACGGGGAACGGCCTCGCTCGACAGCGCCCGGCTTCTCGCCCACAACCTCGTCGACGGTGTCACCGACGCCCTGGCCGAGCCATGATCCGCGCCCTCCTGATCCTTCTGCTACTGACGTTTCCTGCCAGCGCCGACGACAAGTCGGATGCGGTCGCGGCCTACAAGGCGGGCGATCTCACCACCGCCTATCGGATGTTCGGCAGGATGGCGCAGGCAGGCGATGTCGAGTCGATCTTCTATCTCGGCGCCATCGCCTACAAGGACGGCATGGCGGTCGATGCCGCCCGCTGGTTCTGCCGCGCCGCCGAAAACGGCCATGTCGGCGCCCAGCACAATTGCGCCGTCCTCTCCTATCGCGGCCTCGGCACGCCCCAGCGCAAGGACGACGCACGGCGATGGTTCGCTGCTGCAGCCGATCGCGGCCACCTCGGGTCCGCCGCCTCGCTCGGCGCCATGCTGCTGGAGGGCGAGGGCGGGCCGGAGGACGTGGCGGGCGGGCTCGCCTGGCTCGGCTGGGCCGCCGCAGGCAACCAGTCGCAGGCGCTGTTCGCCCTCGCCAACGCCCACGAGCTCGGCCGCGGCGTTCGCCGCGATCCGAAGGCGGCCTTCGACTTTTACCGTCGCGCCGCCATCGCCGGCCATGGCGAGGCGGAGAACGCGATCGGCAACTTCCACCTCTTCGGCGCCCACGGCCTGAAGGAGGACCCGGCGGAGGCGATGCGGTGGTTCCGCAGGGCCGCCGGTCACAATAATCCTGCCGGCGCCTTCAACCTCGGCACTATGTTCTGGCGCGGCCAGGGCACGGCGCAGGACAAGGTCGAGGCCTATCGCTGGTTCGCGACCGCCGGCCTCTACGGCGACGATGCCATGATCAACCGCGTGACCGGCGTCCTCTTCCAGTTGGAAGAGCAGATGAGCGAGGACGAGGTGGCTCGAGCCCAGGCCGCCGTCCCCGACTGGGAGAACCGGCTCTACCGGCCACCGACGACCCTGGAGAGCCTGGCCGAACCCTGATGAGCCTCCGCCAGGACCTTCCGTTTCTGAACGCGCTGGCGGTGTTCGAGGTCGCCGCCCGCACCGGCAGCTTCACCGCCGCCGCCCGCGAGCTCGGCATCGCGCAGTCGGCGGTCAGCCGCCACGTCTCCAACCTCGAACGCTTCTTCGCCATCCAACTGTTCGTCCGCTCCGGCCGGCGCCTCGCGGTGACGGCCGAGGGGCGCAAGCTGGCGGACGCGGTCGGCATCGGGCTCGGCCATATCCGCAGCGTCGCGAACGAGATGCGCACCACCCGGGCCGACGCGGTGATCACCATCGCCTGCTCCTATGACGTCGCCTATCTCTGGCTGATGCCGCGCTTCGGTGCGTTGCGCGGCGAGGTCCCGGACCGCGAGCTGCGCCTGATCACCACCACCGACCATCGCGCCTACGAGGATGCGTCGATCGACCTATCGATCCGCTTCGGGCATGCGACCGACTGGCCGGACACGGTCGCGGTGAAGCTGTTCGACGAGGAAGTCTTCCCCGTCTGCTCGCCCGCCTTCCTCGCAGCACACCCGGAGCTTCGAGACGGCAACCCGCGGTGGCTGGTCAAGCTTCCGCTCCTCCACCTCGAACATAAGGACACGCTGAGGGGCGTGCGCTGGCGACAATGGTTCGCCCGCGCCGGCGTGCCGGTGCCTCCTGCGGTCGAGGAGCGCAGCTTCCCCAACTATGCCGGCAGCCTGTTCGAGGCAATTTCCGGCGGCGGCGTCACGCTCGGGTGGAACCACCTGCTCGGCGACTTCATGGAGCGCGGCCTCCTGGTCCGGGCCTCGCCGCTGTCGGTCGAGACCGATTGGGGACGCTTCGCCGTGCATCGGGCCGGCCAGGGCTCGGCGGTCGACCGCGTCGCCCGCTGGCTTGCCGCTTCGGTCGGCCAGCCGGCCGGATCCAGCCCCCTGACGGTGACGTCGCCGCTCGGCCCCTGACGCGCCATCCATCTCAAAAAGGCATGATCAGCGTCTCGAAGCTGTATTTCGGGGGCTCCAGACGGCGGGCGTATGCTTCGTTTCCAGATCAAAGGGTCACGGCATGTCCGAAGCCTATCTCGCGTCTCCGAAGCCGGCACAGAAGGGCGGATCGCCTTTCGCCATCGACCACGTCTTCATGCTGGTGGAGCCGAAGGCCGGACGCGAGATGGACGCGCTCGCGAAGGGCGGCCTCACCCAGAGCTGGTCGCGCAAGCATGTCGGCATGGGCACCGCCAACATCTTCCTCTGCTTCGATAACGCCTTTCTCGAACTCATCTGGATCGAGAACGAGGCCGAGGCGGCGACCTCGCCGGTCGGCCTGCGGCTGATCGAGCGCAAGCGCAAGCGCGACCAGGGCGCGATGCCGTTCGGGCTTGCGCTCCGCGCGCCGGAGCCGGAGGTCCCGTTCCCGTTCGAGGGCTGGCAGTTCAAGCCGCCCAGCGTCTCCGACATGAAGAATGTCGTGACCGTCGCCAATTCGAGCGACGACATCACCCAGCCTTTCCTGTTCCGCGGACAGCGCAGCACTCCGCCGAAGGAGTGGACCGACGGGCTCTCGGGCCAGCGGCAGCGGCCGGGCGGCTTCGGCGACATCGTCAAATGGACGCTCGACCTGCCGGCCGGCGTCACGCCCGGCCCCGACCTCCGCACGCTGCAGGCGCTGGGGCTTCTCACGCTCGGCACCTCGAGCGGGAAGGCGGCGCGCTGGACGGTCGAGGCGGCGCGTATCGACGGCGGCAAGCCGCGGCGTTTCCATCTGCCGGATTGCACCTTTGAAGACTGAGCGCTCCAACAGCAGGGAAGAGGGGAGACTCACCATGACGAGAATGCTTCGAGCGGGACTTCTTGCGGCGGTCGGCCTTGCCGTCCTCGCCGGCGATGCCGGCGCGCAGAAGACGATGCGGGTCAACATCCACAACGACCCGCCGCACATGAACCCCATCATCTACCAGGAGAACATCGCCTATCGGATCATCACCGATATCTACGAGAGCTTCACCGCCTCGACTTCGGATGGCGGCAACGTGCCGGCGCTGGCGACATCCTGGACCGCGCTCGACGGCGGCCGCCACGGCTTCCGCTTCACGCTGCGCGAGGGCGTGAAGTTCCACACTGGCCGCCCCTTCGGCGCGAAGGACGTGAAGGCCACCTTCGAAATGATGATGGACCCGAAGTGGAAGGCCGGGAACAACGTCCACTTCCTGCAGACCGTCATCGGCGCTGCCGAGATGAAGGCCGGCATGCGCACCGATCTTCCGGGCGTGCGTGTCATCGACGACCGCACGGTCGAGGTCGAGTTCACTCAGCCGAGCGTGACCTTCCCCAACATCCCGATCCAGTTCCTCGACGCCGCTTTCGTCGCCGATCACGGGGCGGAATGGCCAGCCAAGGGCTCCGCAGGCACCGGGCCGTTCCAGCACGGGGCCAATGCCTGGACGCGCGGCGTCAAGATCGAGACCGTGGCCTATCCGGGCTATTGGGGTGGGGCTCCGAAGATCGCCGGCATCCGCTTCCTGGTCGTCCCGAATCCGGACACCGTCTTCAACCAGTACGATGCGGGCGAGCTCGACGTCGCCGACCTGCAGGAGACGATGTTCGACCGCGTCATGCGCGATCCCCGCTACAAGCCGGATCTCGTGCAGGGGCCGCGCGCTGCGGTCTGGTGGATGGGCATGAACCAGAACCATTATGCGCCGTTCAAGGACAAGCGCGTGCGAGAAGCGGTGTCGCTCGCGATCAACCGCGAGGGGATGATCAACGGCATGTTCCGCGGCGCCGCCTTCTCGATGAACGGCTTCGTGCCGCCCGGCATCGGCGGCTACAAGCCGGATCTGCCGGCGCTGGTTTACGACCCGGCGCGCGCCAAGAAGCTGATCGCGGAAGCAGGATATCCGGACGGCAAGGGCCTGCCGCCGATCGCCATCGTCGGCTGGCCGGAAACCAAGGACATGATCGCCTATTACGCCGCGCAGATGAAGTCGGTGCTCGGCATGCAGATAAACCCCGAGATCATCGAGCGCGCGACCTGGATCAAGTCGGTCAATGCCGGCGAGGTCGCGTTCTTCGCCTCGCGCTGGACCGCAAGCTACAACGACCCGGCCGTGTTCCTCGACGAGATGTGGCACAGCAAGAGCGGCATCAACCGCGCGCGCTGGAAGAACGACGAGTACGACGCGCTTGTCGAGAAGGCGCGTGGTACCACCGATCACGCGGCGCGGCTCAAGCTGTTCGAGCAGGCGGAGAAGATCCTGATGGCCGACTGGGGCGGCTTCTCGCTGCCGATCCCAGTCACCGCCGGCCTGAGGAAGCCGAATGTGAAGAACATCTCCAGCCATCCGGTCGGCTTCCTCATCATCCGCAACGCCGAGATGTGACGTCGCCGGGGGAGGCCTGACGGTCTCCCGCTCTACTCCGAAGCCGCCTCGGCATATTGCCGGAGGATGTCGGGCCAGCCCTTCGGAGAGTCGATCGACGTCCGCACCTTTTCGGCATCGATGCCGAAGCGCTCGAGACAGCGATGCTCGAGCTCGACCCGGGTCGCATCGCCCTCGGGCGTGAACCGCACCTCGACCTCGGTCTGGAAGTCCGGGGCGTATTGCCATTGCGCGGTGAGCTGCCAGGCGAGCACGATACGTGCCGGCGGCTCCCACACGAGGACCTTGCCCCAGTCGCATTGCGAGCCGTCCTCGCTGACCTCGTACCAGCGGCCGCCGACGCGCGGCTCGATCACGCCCGCGGTCATTGCCACCTTGCCGATGTGATGGTCCTTCGGCCACCAGCGGCCGAAGCCGTCGGTGAACACCTGGAAGGCGCGGGCCTGGGCAGCCTTCACCGTCACGCTGCGGCGCACCGGCGCCGGCTTGATCTTCGTCTCGCTCACCTGGTCTCTCCGTCAGGACGCTCGACCTCGGCCTTGAAAGCATCGAGCGCGGTCTCCCAGAACTGGTCGAGCCAGCCGCGGAGCTGGCCGAGGCCGCGAGGGTCGATCCGATAGACCCGCCGCGTTCCCTCCGCATGGTCGGCCACCAGGCCCGCGTCCTTCAGCACCTTAAGGTGCTGGGTGACGGCCGGCCGGCTCACCGAGAGGCCGCGGGCGATCTCGCCGACGGCGAGAGGCCCGGGCCGGAGGCGCTCCAGGACTATCCGGCGGGTCGGATCGGACAAGGCGGTGAAAACGGCTGACTGGTAAGGCATTGCTTACCGTAAGTCGTTACTTACCAAATCGTCAAGCCGGAAGCTCAGCAGCAATCGCGCCTAAAGCCACTCAGCTCAGGAAACGAGACGGGCGTCGAACAGGCGGACGGTCGAGACGAAGCCGGTCTGGACGTCGGTGCGCGAGCCGAGGTCGAGGACACCCTCGACCGCGACCGGAATGCCGGTCTCCGCCATGCCCAGCTTGGCGCCGAAATAGGCGACGAGGCTATCCCCCGGCAGGTCGAGCGCGCCCAGGCAATGCGGGCATCCGACCATCGGCTGGCCCGCCAGGACCAGGAACGGCGCCGCCCGCCCGCCGGCATGGGGGGCGAGGAAACCCTCGACGCGGACGCGCTGGCCCGCCAGTTTTCGCACCTTGGACGAATACTCGACGCCCGGCAGCTCGGGCTCGCGATGGATCTCTTCGAGGGCGACACGCGCCGGCCCGGCCTTCGCCTCACCGAGCCCGAAGGCGGCGAGAGCAACGAAGCTGGTGGACAAACGAAGCGCGTTGCGGCGATTGATCATGGCGAGTCTCTCCGGCGGCGCGAATACTTAGACACATATAATATAACATCGGAAATGGGCGGTCCATGACCTCTGGTTCTCCGGCTCTTCGCGGACGACGTCTTCTCGTCGCCGACGCCAATGCGATGCGGCGGGAGGCGATTGCCCGGATCCTGACCGAGATCGGTGCGGCGGCCGAGCTTGCATCGACCCTACATCAGGCCCTCGATCTCCTCGAAGCCTCCGACTTCCACGGCGTGATCCTGGGCGAGCGCCTCGGCGACGGGGACGGGACGGTCCTGGCGCGAGCCATCCGGACCTCGCCCGCTCTCTTCGAACTCCGCCTGGTGATCGTTTCCAGCGCCGCGCCACCCGACGGGATCGACGCCGCCTGCGCATGGCCGGTCTCGCCCGAGAGCCTGACCTCAGCCCTCACCGGACCGGCCAGCCGCAGTGCGGGCGAGACCACCGACGCACCGATCCTGGACCTGGCCGAGCTGGAATCGATCGCGGGCGGGATGACGCCGGAGCTCGTGGCCATGCTACAGCGATTTGCCGGCCAAGCGAGACAGCTGGCAACGGAGGCGATGGCCGCCGCGAACGACCTGGACTCCGAAGCCGCCCAAGGACGTGCCCATGCGCTGAAAGGAGCGGCGTTCAGCGCCGGTGCGATGCGGCTCGGCCGGGCGGCACGGGCCTTTGAGGTTGCCGTAGCGGTCTCGGATTGGGATACCGCGACCGGCATCGATCTCATCGGCGAGGCGACGGCGCTTGCGAGAGCGATCCTGGAGTTGCCCGAGCCAACGGCTTGAAGCAGTGTCCAGCCATCCATAGACTTCGACGCCGTGCCGGACCAACCCGCCAGCGCCAACGAGCGTTACAAGACCTTCACGGTCCTGGTCGTCGACGATCAGGAAGCCGTACGGGATTCGGTTCGGCTGATGCTGCGTTCGCTCGGTTTCGGCGCCATCCTCGAGGCCGGCAACGGCGAGGCCGCGAAGGAGCAATACGCCAACCGGCCGTCCGACCTCATCATCTGCGATATCAACATGACGCCTACCAATGGCTTCGCCTTCGTCAAATGGGTACGCCAGCGCAACAGCGGCAGCTTCCGCACGCCGATCCTGTTCCTGACCTCGCATACCGAGCGCGAGGTGGTGATGAAGGCGAAGGAAGTCGGGATCGACGGCTTCCTGGTGAAGCCCGTCGGCATCGCCGACCTGACCGTCCGCGTCGATCGCGCGATGCGCATCTACGTGCGCTAGGAAAGACTGACGGGCACGCCGAGGGCTGCGATCTCCTCGAAGAACACCGGGCAAGTCTTCGACACGCAGCCCGGATCGGCGAGACGCACGCCGTCCGCTGCCGCTCCCAACACCGCCAGCGACATGGCGACGCGATGGTCGTCATGGGTGTCGAGCTCTGCGAAGCGCGGCCGCCCGGGCTGGACGACCAGCCCGTCCGGCCGCTCCTCGACGCCGACGCCGAGCTTGGCGAGCGCGTCCGCCATGACGCGGATGCGGTCGCTCTCGTGCTTGCGGATGTGGGCGACGCCGGTCATGGTGATCGGTGCGTCGGCAAAGGGTGCCAGCGCCGCCAAGGTCAGCGTCGCATCCGACATCGGCTTCATGTCGACGGAGAACCCGCCCTTCAGCCGCTCAGGCCCGGAAAGCGTCACGCGGCCGGCCGTGCGCTCTACCGTGCAGCCCATTCGTTCCAAAACATCGATCAGCCTGAGATCGGGCTGGCGCGTCGCGGTGCCGATGTTGTCGATGACGATGCGCCCCCGCGTGACCGCGGCCAGCGCCAGAAAATAGGTGGTGGTGGACGCATCCGCCTCGATGGCGAAGGCGACGCCGCGATAACGCCCGGGCTGGGCGTCGAAGCGGGTGAGCGCCTCGTCATGAGCGATGGCGACGCCGAAGGCCGCCATCGCATCCAGCGTCATGCGGACATAATCGGCCTGGACGATGTGATCGACGACGTCGAGCCTGACCGGCGCCGCCGCCAAGGGCGCTGCGATCAGGGCGCCCGAGATGAACTGGCTGGAGACCTTGCCGGACATGGTGACCCGGCCGCCCTTGAGCCCATGGGCAGTGACGATCATCGGGAAGCCGCCGGGCTCACCCTCATGCGCGATCTCGGCACCGAGCGCCGTCAGCGCGTCGATAAGGGGTGCCACCGGCCGGCGGGTGAGCTGCCGGCTGGCGGTGACGCGATAGCGGCCCGCGGATGACGCCGCGAGAACACCCGGCAGAAAACGACCGATGGTACCGGCCGAGCCGACGAATAGTTCGGCCGAGGCGACCGGCCAGCGCGAGCCGGCGCCCTGGATGCGCGCTGTCGTGCCCTCGATCTCGACCCCGACCCCGAGCCGCTTCAGCGCATCGATGCACCAGTAGGAATCATCGCTCCGCAGCAGGCCGGTGAGCACCGACGAGCCTTCCGCCGCCCCGGCCAGGATCAAGGCCCGGTTGGTGAAGCTCTTGCTGCCGGGGACGGTGACGGTGCCGGAGATCGGCCGGCCGGCAGGGCGCAACTCGGCGAAACGGATTCCCTGAAGCCCGGCCCAGGGCGAGCGGCCATCGGCATCGCCGGCGTGATCTGCAGTATCGATCATGAGCAGAAGGTATAGCGGTCCCGGCAAAGCCGGTCCAATGCCGACCGCTGGGCCAGGGCCGCGGCGTCGCGCTATGGTCGCTCATGGCCGCTCTCGCCGACTTAGCTCAGCTTCCCGTCGGCACGCTCGTCGCCCTCGGTCTCGCTCTTCTGATCGCCGCGATCGTACGAGGCTACTCCGGCTTCGGCTTCTCGATGCTGGCGGTCTCCGGCCTCACTCTCGCCTTGCCGCCAGCGGAGGCGGTTCCGATCGTCTTCATCCTGGAGGTCGCCGCCAGCATCCACATGCTTCCCGGCGTCTGGCGTCAAGTGGACTGGAGATCGCTGTGGCCGCTGGTCGTCGGTGCCCTGGTCGCCACGCCCTTCGGCGTGCACCTGCTGGCGACGTTGCCCGAGACCCCGGTCCGCCTCGCTATCGCCGCCCTGGTGGTGACGACGACGATCCTCATCTGGCGGGGGTTTGCGCTGAAGCGCGTGCCCGGTCTCGGCGCAACCCTGGCGACCGGCACCGCGGTTGGCCTTCTCAACGGCGGGCTCGGCATCGGCGGCCCGCCGGTCATCCTCTTCTATCTATCGTCGCCGGCCGGCACGGCTGCCGTCCGCGCATCGCTCGTCGCCTACTTCTTGGCGACCGACACCTACGCGCTGGTCCTCGGCGCGGCGGAAGGCCTGGTCACGACCAGAACCTTCCTCACCGCATTGCTGATGCTGCCCTTGCTTGCGGTCGGCATCGTTGTCGGCAGCCGCGGATTCATCAGGACCGACCCAGCCGCCTTCCGGAAGGCGGTTCTGGTCCTTCTCCTCGCCCTCTCGGTCGTCGGTGTCGTCCGCGCCCTACTTTGAGCGCCGTGCCCGGTTGACCGCGCTGACGACGGCGCGGAGCGAAGCGGCGACGATGTTGGGGTCGATGCCGACCCCGAACAGCGGCTGGCCGTCGCCGATCTTGGCCTCGACATAGGCAACGGCGTTCGCATCGGCGCCCGAACCGACCGCATGCTCGCGATAGTCGAGGACCTTCACGCTGACGCCGAGGTCCTTGGAAATCGCATCGACGAAAGCGTCGATCGGCCCGTTCCCGGTGCCGCGCACCTCGCGGTCCTTGCCGTCAACACGGATGGTGGCATCGAGGTTGCGCCCGCCACCCTTGCCGCCGGGCACAGTGCGGTGTTCGACGAAGGCAAGTCCGTCCTCCGAGAGATACTCCTTGTCGAAGGCCGTCTTGATGGTCGAGGGCTGGATCTCCTTGCCGGTCAGGTCGGCGATGTCCTGAATCACCTGGCTGAATTCGATCTGTAGCTTGCGGGGCATGTCGAGGCCGTAATCCTGCTGCATCACATAGGCGACGCCGCCCTTGCCGGACTGGCTGTTGATGCGGATCACGGCCTGGTAGTCGCGCCCGAGATCCTTGGGATCGATCGGCAGGTACGGCACCTCCCAGATTCCGCTGTTGCTCTTCTCGAGCGCGGCGAAGCCCTTCTTGATGGCGTCCTGGTGCGAGCCGGAGAAGGCGGTGAACACCAGCTCGCCCGCATATGGGTGGCGCGGATGTACCGGTAGCTGGTTGCAGTATTCGACCGCGCTCTTCATCTCGTCGATGTCGCCGACGCCGAGGCCGGGATCGACGCCCTGGCTGTACATGTTGAGCGCCAGGGTCACGACGTCGACATTGCCGGTCCGCTCGCCATTGCCGAACAGCGTGCCTTCGATGCGGTCGGCGCCGGCCATGATGCCGAGCTCGGCCGCGGCGACGCCGGTGCCGCGGTCGTTGTGCGGGTGCAGCGACAGGATGATCTTGTCGCGGTCGCGGATCTTGCGGGAGAACCACTCGATCTGGTCGGCATAGACATTCGGGGTCGCCATCTCGACGGTGGCCGGCAGGTTGAAGATGATCCGGTCCTTCGCGGTCGGCCCCCAGACGTCCATCACCCGCTCGCAGATCTCGATGGCGAAGTCGAGCTCGGTGCCGGTGAAGCTCTCCGGCGAATACTGCATGACGATCTTGGTGCCGGCCTTCTCGGCCTCGTCGGCGAGGCTGCGTACCAGCTTGGCGCCGTTGACCGCGATGTCGACGATGCCCCGGCGGTCGAGGCCGAAGACGACGCGGCGCTGTAGGGTCGAGGTCGAGTTGTAGAGGTGCAGGATCGCCCGCTTGGCCCCCTTGATCGACTCGAAGGTGCGGCGGATCAGCTCTTCCCGCGCCTGGGTCAGCACCTGGATGGTGACATCGTCCGGGATCAGCTTCTCCTCGATGATCTGGCGGACGAAGTCGAAATCGGTCTGGGAGGCCGAGGGGAAGCCGACCTCGATCTCCTTGAAGCCCATGCGGACCAGGAGGTCGAACATGCGGCGCTTGCGCTCGGGCCCCATCGGCTCGATCAGTGCCTGGTTGCCGTCGCGGAGATCGACCGAGCACCACATCGGGGCCTTGTCGATGACGCGGGACGGCCAGCGGCGATCGGCGAGATCGATCGGCGGGAACGGACGGTATTTGTGGGCAGGCAGCTTCGGGAACGGAGTCATGGCACGGGTACTTCCGACTGAGGGTGGAAACGACAAACGACGATGTCCCGGCCTCTTTTCAGAGTGCCGGGTTCGTAAGTCGCAGCTCCAGGACCTGTCGGTTCGTCGACATGACTATGGGAAACCTAGTGTCGGTTCACGCAGTCGTCAACCCTCGGCCCTTGCGCTACCGCCCAGCGCCGCTAGTTTGCGGCGGGATTTACCTCGATCGGGGGCGTGCATTGGCTCGGTATCTGGTCACCGGCGGGGCCGGCTTCATCGGCTCGCATCTGGTCGATGCGCTCCTGGCGCGGGGCGACGAGGTGGTCGTCCTCGACGACCTCTCGACCGGGCGCCGCTCGAACCTGCCGCCCGGGGTCCGGTTGATCGAGGCCGACGTCGCCGATGCCGCGGCGGTCAAGGCCGCAATCGATGGCGCCGACGGCTGCTTCCACCTGGCGGCGATCGCCTCGGTCCTGCGCTCGAACGAAGACTGGCTCGGGACCCATCGCGCCAACCTGACCGGCAGCATCACCGTGTTCGACGCAGCGAGGCGCGCGCGGAACGGCACCCCGATCCCCGTCGTCTACGCCTCCTCCGCCGCCGTCTATGGCGACTGCCAGGAGCTTCCGCTGGCGGAGACCGCGCCGACACGGCCACTGACTGCGTACGGCGCGGACAAGCTCGGCAGCGAGCTGCATGCGCGCGTCGCCGGCGTCGTCCACGGCGTGCCCACCACCGGTATGCGCTTCTTCAACGTCTACGGTCCGCGTCAGGATCCGAAGTCGCCCTACTCCGGCGTCATCTCGGTCTTCGCCGAGTGCGTCCTCACCGGACGGCGCATCGGCATCCACGGCGACGGCGGCCAGACCCGTGATTTCATCTTCGTCGCCGACGTCGTCGACCACCTGGTCGCGGCGATGTCGACCTCGACGCCCGAGGCGCGCGTCTTCAATGTCTGCACCGGCAAAGCCACCTCGATCCTCCATCTCGCCCGAACGATGATGAAGGCCGCGGGCCACACCTTTGAGATCCGCCATGGTCCGGCGCGAGCCGGCGACATCCGCGCCTCGATCGGTGATCCGTCGCGGGCGATCGCCGGGCTCGGGCTCCGCGCCTCGACCTCACTCCCCGACGGTCTTTGCGCCCTCTTGGTCGTATGATCCTGCTCTTCACCGACTTCGGCCTCGCCGGTCCCTATATCGGGCAAATGAAGGCCGTGCTGCATCGCGAGGCGCCGGGGATTCCGGTCATCGGCCTCTTCGCCGACGCGCCGGCCTTCGATGCCCGACGCTCGGCCTACCTGCTGGCGGCCTATGCGAGCGAGTTCCCGCCACCAGCGACGTTCCTCGCCGTCGTCGATCCCGGCGTCGGCGGCGACCGCCGGGCGATCGTGGTTGAGGCCGACGGCCGCCGTTTCGTCGGCCCCGACAACGGGCTGTTCGAGCTGGTGTGGCGGCGGGCGACCCAGCGGCGGACCCTCGCCATCGACTGGCGCCCGGACCGACTCTCTTCCTCATTCCACGGCCGCGACCTCTTCGCGCCGGTGGCGGCGCGCCTGGCTTCGGGACAGGGCGTGGCGCTCTCGGCCGTCGACGGCCTCGCGGCGGCGCCGCGCGCCTGGCCGGATGACCTAAGGGAGATCGTCTATATCGACCACTACGGCAACGCCATGACCGGTCTCCGCGCCGAGGCTGTCCCGGCGGGAGCGATGGTCGAGATCGGCGGCCGCCGCCTCGCCCGGCTCCGCACCTTCTCCGACGCCGGCGAGGGTGCGGCCTTCTGGTACGAGAACGCCAACGGCCTGATCGAGGTCGCCGTCAACCGGGGCCGGGCCGATCGCGACCTCGGTCTCGCCGTCGGCAGCCCGCTCCGGATCAGCCTGGGTTGAGGCCCTCCTACTCGCCCTGCTGAAGCAGCTTCCCCTGGCGCCTGGCCCAGCGGAAGGCGACGAAGAAGAGAACGATGCCGATGATGATGTAGACGCCATCGACGATGAGCGCGCCGGCGAGCAGATCCCAGCGGAAGACGCCCTCGTACATCACCGCCCGCATGCCCTCGAAGACATAGGCCGCCGGTGTCAGCCAGGCGACCGGCTGCAGCCAGCCGGGCAATGTGGAGATCGGGTAGTAGATGCCGCTGATCGGTGCGAAACCGAAGACGGTGGCCCAGGCGAAGCTTTCGGCTCCGGCGCCAAAGCGAAGGATGAGGCCGCAGACGGCGAGCCCGATGCCCCAACCCATGATCATCAGGCAGGTGAAGAACGGGATCAGCGGCAGGCCGAGGTCGAAGATCGAGAAGTGATAGAGCGGGATCGCCAGCAGGACCGCCGGCCCGACGCCGATCGCCGTCCGGATGATGCTCATGACCATGAGCCCGAGCGCGAACTCCGTCGGCTTCAGCGGCGTCACGAACAGATTGGCGAGATTGCGCGACCAGTGCTCCTCGAGGAAGGAGACGGTGATGCCGAGCTGAGCGCGGAAGACGATGTCCCACAGCAGCACGGCGGCCAGCAGCACGCCGGTCGCGCGCGCGACCCAGCTCGAATGGCCGATGAAGAACTGGGTGGTGAAGCCCCAGATGATCATCTGCATGGTCGGCCAGTAAGCGAGCTCGACGATCCGCGTCCACGACCCCTTCAGGAGATAGTAGTGGCGGAGCACGATGGCGCCGATGCGGCCGAAGGAAAGCCCGACCGGCGATTTCTGGCGGAGGCGGATCGACGTCATTCCGCGGCAAGCCCTTGCTGGCGGGCGATGTCCAGGAACACCTGCTCGAGGTTGTCGCGGCCGTAGCGGCTGATCAGGTCCTCGGGCGCGCCGCGATCGACGATCCGTCCCTGGCGCATCACCAGCACATGCCGGCAGAGCCGCTCGACCTCGCCCATGTTGTGGGAGGCGAGCAGGATGGTGGCACCGAGGCGGCGCTGGTAGGCCTCGAGGTAGGAGCGCACCCAGTCGCCGGTGTCCGGGTCGAGGGAGGCGGTCGGCTCATCCAGCAGCAGCAGCTCCGGCTCGTTGATCAGGGCCTTGGCGAGGGCGACGCGCGTGCGCTGCCCGGCCGAGAGGCTGCCGACCGGCCGGTCGGCGAACCCGACGAGGTCGAGATCCTCGATCAGGCTGGTGATGCGCACATCGATGTCGACGATGCCGTAGAGATAGCCGTAGATCTTCAAGTTCTGCCGGGTGCTGAGGCGATGCGGCAGGTCCACGTAAGGGGACGAGAAGTTCATCCGCGGCAGCACATGGGCACGCTCGTGGCGCATGTCGCGGCCGAGGACGCGGATCTCGCCCGCGGTCGGCTCGAGCAGGCCGAGCAGCATGGCGAGCGTCGTCGTCTTGCCGGCGCCGTTGCCGCCGAGCAGCGCCACGGTGGTGCCGGCCTGGACCTCGAAGGTGAGGCCGTCCACCGCCGTCACCTTCTCGAAGCGCTTGGTGAGGCCGACGACCTCGATTGCGGGATGAGCCATCGAGGGAATATAGGGAGGGATCGATGACGAGGCCAAGAGCGTGACCGCCCGCGCAGACTCGACCCGGCCGACACCGGCCTACGCCATTCCCCGGTCGGTTCCGTCCGGCCCGGTGCGCTTCCGCACGCTGATGCTGATCCGCTGGATCGGCGTGATCGGCCAGGCCGTCGCGCTCTTCGTCGTCCATGTCGGTTTCAGCCTCGATCTGCCGATGGTGCTGGCGCTCGGCATCGTCGGGGTCTCCGGCCTCCTCAACCTGGTCCTGCTGCTGAGCCCGCCATCGGGCGGGCGCATCGATCACCGCCAGGCGACGCTGTTCCTCACCTATGACCTTCTCCAGCTCGCGGCGCTGCTGTTCCTGACCGGAGGCCTCTACAACCCCTTCGCGGTGCTGATCCTGGCGCCGGTGACGATCTCGGCGACCGTGCTCTCGCGCCACACCACGATCGCGCTCTCCGTGCTCGCGATGTTCCTGGTCTCGATCCTGGCGTTCTGGCATCTGCCGCTGCCCTCGCCGGTCCTCTGGGTCGAGCCGTCGCGGCTGGTGGCGCTCGGGCTCTGGGTCGCGCTGGTCTGCGCCATCGTCTTCATGGCGAGCTACACCTTCGCCGTCGCCGAGGAGGCGAGGCGGATGTCGGACGCCCTGTCGGCGACCCAGATGGCCCTTGCCCGCGAGCAGCGGGTCTCGGCGCTCGGCGGCCTCGCGGCGGCCGCAGCGCATGAGCTGGGATCGCCGCTCTCGACCATCGCCGTCGCCGCCAAGGAGCTGGCCCGCGAGGTCCCGGCCGATTCGCCCTATGCCGACGACGTCCGCCTGCTGGTGAGCCAGAGCCGCCGCTGCAGCGAGATCCTGGCCCAGCTCTCGCGCCTGCCCGAGGAGGTCGACCCAGCGACACCCTTCGAGCGCCTGCCGCTCTCGGCCCTGGTCGAGCTGGCGGCGCTCCCCTACGAGAAGGACGACATCGAGGTCGACTTCCACCAGCGGGCCGAGGGCGGTTCGCCGGAGCCGGTGGTCCCGCGGACGCCCGAACTACTGCACGGTCTTGGCACGCTCATCCAGAACGCGGTGCAGTTCGCCAAGACCCGGGTCGCGGTCGAGACCGGCTGGGACGAGGCCGAGGCCCGGGTCACCATCCTCGACGACGGCCCGGGCTTCTCGCCGGTGGTCCTGGCCGAGCTTGGCGAGCCCTATGTTTCCAGCCGATCGGGCGGCGGCGGCCATATGGGCCTCGGCGTCTTCATCGCCCTCTCCCTCCTCGACCGCGGCGGGGCGGCCGTCGCCTTCGACAACCGGCCGGAAGGCGGCGCCCGGGTTGTGATCCGCTGGGATCGCGCCATACTGGAGGGAGGCCGCACCCCATGAGCGAGACCGCGATGACCAGGTCGCCGGACGACCAGAACCTCCTGATCGTCGACGACGACGAGCCGCTGCGGACCCGCCTCGCCCGCGCGCTGGAGAAGCGGGGCTTCGTCGTCGCCACCGCCGAGTCCGTCGCCGACGGCAAGGCCCACGCGACCGCATCGCCCCCGGCCTTCGCCGTGGTCGATCTCAGGCTCGGTGACGGCAGCGGCCTCGACGTCGTCCAGGCCCTGAGAGACGCCCGCGCCGACGTGCGCGTGGTCGTGCTGACCGGCTACGGCAACATCGCGACCGCGGTCGCGGCGGTGAAGGCCGGCGCCGTCGACTACCTGCCGAAGCCCGCGGACGCGGACGCGATCGAGGCGGCGCTCCGCGCCCACGCCCAGATCATGCCGGCCCCGCCGGAAAACCCTATGTCCGCCGACCGCGTGCGCTGGGAACACATCCAGCGGGTCTTTGAGCAATGCGACCGCAACGTCTCCGAGACGGCGCGACGGCTCCGGATGCACCGGCGCACGCTCCAGCGCATTCTCGCCAAGCACGCGCCCCGGGACTGATCCGCTACCCCCGGTCGAGGGACTCTTGACTCCTCCCGGTTCCTCGGCTGGGACGCGTCTTAGGTTATCGTACAAGTAAACGCCCACAGAAACGGATCAGCCGTCCCAAGCGGCGAAGCCGGAATTTGAACCCGGCAGGATCCTCATCAACGGGCGACCAGGGAGGAAAACCGTGAAGAGACATACAACGACCGTCGTCGGCTTTACCGTTGCGCTGGCGCTTCTAGGAGCGGCGTGGCCGTCCTCGGACGCCCGGGCTCAGGCCGGCGGCCTTGCCGCCTCCGGGCTGGTCGGCAAGCTGGAGGGACCCGAGCTCGTGCTCGACAAGGCCCAATGGCCGAAAACCTTCAACGAAGCGCCCGACCTCGCGGCCCTGGTTAAGGCCGGCAAGCTTCCGGCGGTGAAGGACCGGCTGCCCGAGGAGCCTCTGGTTGTGAAGCCGCTACAGCAGGTCGGCAAGTACGGCGGCACCTGGCGGCGCGGATTCCTCGGACCCGGCGACGTCGAGAACGGCAACCGCCTCAACGCCTCCGACAAGCTGCTGTTCTGGGATTTCAACGGCACCAAGATCGTCCCCAGCGTCGCCAAGGCCTGGGAGATGACCCCCGACGGCAAGACCATCCGCGTCTGGCTCAGGAAGGGCATGAAATGGTCGGACGGCGCGCCCTTCACCGCTGACGATTTCGTCTTCTGGTACGAGGACCTCTACCTCAACAAGGACGTGGTGCCCTCGCCGATCGCCGACATGGCGGCCGGCGGCAAGCAGGGCAAGGTCATCAAGATCGACGAGACCACGGTCGAGTTCCAGTTCGAGAACCCGCACTTCCTGTTCGTCGAGCTGCTCGCCGGCGACACGCTGATCGGCGGCGGCCAGTCGGTGCGCCAATCCCAGGGCTTCACCTTCGGCGCCTATTCGCCGAAGCACTATCTGAAGCAGTTCCTGCCGAAGTACTCCTCCGAGGACGCCGTAAACCAGAAGGCCCGCGCCGCCGGCTACGAGAACTGGGTCAAGGCGATCCACGTCCACAAGGACTGGTCGCTCAATTCCGAGCTGCCGACGCTCGGCCCCTGGAAGATGGTGCGGTCGATCAACTCGCCGACCTGGGTGCTGGAGCGCAATCCCTACTACTGGGCGGTCGACACCGCCGGCAACCAGCTTCCCTACATCGACCGGGTGGTGCTGACGCTGGCCGAGGACGCCGAGGTGGTCAACTTGAGGGCCGTCGCCGGCACCTATGACATGCAAGAGCGGCACATCACCTTGAGCAAGCTGCCCGTCATCCTCGAGAACCAGCAGAAAGGCGGCTACAAGGTCCATCTCGACCTGGCCCTGCACGGCGCCGACACGGTGCTGCAGGTGAACCAGAGCTTCCGCGCCGATCCAGAGATCGCCAAGTGGCTGACCAACGCCGACTTCCGCCGGGCGCTTTCGCTCGGCATCGACCGAGACCAGCTGAACGAGACCTTCTGGCTCGGCATCGGCACCACCGGCTCAACGGTGCCCGCCTCCTCCTCGCCCTACAACCCGGGCAAGGAGTGGGACAAGAAGTGGTCGACGCTCGACGTCGCCAAGGCCAACCAGATGCTGGATGCGATCGGGCTGACCAAGAAGGACGGCGAGGGCTTCCGCGTGCGCACCGACAACGGCGAGCGGCTGCGCAAGTCCGCGGCGATCATGGGCCCGAAATGGTTTACCCAGCGCCGAACCGTCTCGTAGGAAACCGTGATACCGCGCTCCGACAACAGATCTTCGACGTCGCGGAGGCTCAGGGTGAACCGGAGATCGAACCAGATCGCCCGGTGAATGATCGCAGGCGGGATCCGGTAGCCGGAATAGCTGATTTTGCTCATCTACTGGGCTAACGGATCGCCGCAGCGGTCGCCAGCCGGCTATCAACGTGACCATGCTCAGACTCGGGATGGACGGTCGCTCTTGTCCCTTCCCGCGGCGCCTCGCTTGCTGCCAAGGACCAGAACGGCCCTTGACCCCGCGGCGAGCAGGTGTGCTTTACTGCGCCTAACAAGTCGGGCGGGTTGCCGACCTCGACGGAAAGGGAGGAAACGTGGCTATCGGATCGCAGTTCTTGGCCCGATTGGTGCTGGGCTCGGCTCTCGTGACCGGCATTGTGCCGGCCGCATTGGCGCAGTCTTCTCTCGGACAATCCGGACTCGTCGGACAGCCCGAGGGCATCACGATCATTGCCGACCCGGCCCAATGGCCGAAGAGCTTCAATGAGGCCCCGCAGCTCGCAGAGCTGGTCAAGCAGGGCAAGCTGCCCGCGGTCAAGGACCGGCTTCCCCAAGATCTGATGGTCATCAAGCCGGTCAAGGAGATCGGCAAGTATGGCGGCGTCTGGCGTCGCGGCTTCACCGGTCCCGGCGACAACGAGAACGGCAACCGGATCAATGCCTCCGATCGCCCGATCCTGGTCGATCACACCGGCGCCAGTCCTAACCCGTCGCTCGCCAAGGCTTGGAAGATGAGCGACGACGGCAAGACCTTCACGCTCAACCTTCGCCGCGGCCTGCGCTGGTCCGACGGCGCGCCGATGACGGCGAACGATTTCGTGTTCTGGTTCGAGGACATCTACGGCAACAAGGACATCGTGCCAACTCCGATCTCCGACCTGTCCCCCCAGGGAAAACCCGGGCGCATGGTCAAGGTCGACGACTACACGGTGAACTTCGAGTTCGACGTGCCGTTCTTCCTGTTCGAGGACCTGATGGCCGGCGATACGCTGATTGGCGGCGGCCAGGCGGTGCGCCAGTCCGACAAGCGCAGCCACGGCGGCTACGCGCCGGCGCATTACCTCAAGCAGTTCCTTCCCAAATACGCGCCGGGCGGGCTCGACGGCGCAAATGCCGCGGCGAAGGCCGAGGGCTATGATAACTGGGTCGCGCGCCTGCACTTCAAGAAGGACTGGTCGCTCAATCCGGAGCTGCCGGTCCTCGGGCCCTTCAAGACCACCCAGGCGATCAACAAGGCCACCTGGGTGATGGAGCGCAATCCGTACTACTGGGCGGTCGACACGGCGGGCAACCAGTTGCCTTACATGGACGGCGTCGTGATGACGCTGGCCGAGAATCTCGAGGTGCTGAACCTGCGCGCGATGGCCGGCGAGTATGACCTGCAGGAGCGCCACATCGACATCGGCAAGCTGCCGGTGATCCTCGAGAACCAGACCCGCGGCAAGTACAAGGTCCATCTTGACCTCGCAAGCAACGGCTCGGACGCGGTCTACTACCTCAACCAGAGCTACGACGCGGATCCGGAGGTCGCGAAGTGGCTGCGCAACGTCGATTTCCGCCGCGCGCTGTCGCTGGCCCTCGATCGCAAGCAACTCAACGAGGCGTTCTGGCTCGGCGTCGCCGTACCGGGCTCGGCCGCACCCGGCGAATCGCTGCCCTATTTCCCCGGCCCGGGCTGGCGCGAGAAATGGTCGACCTTCGACCAGAAGATGGCCAACGAGATGCTCGACAAGATCGGGCTTTCGAAGAAGGACGCCCAGGGCTTCCGCGTGCGCACTGACAACGGCCAGCGCCTGCGGCTGCAGATTCAGGCGGTGCAGGCCTTCCTCCCCTGGCCCAAGATCTCGGAGATGGTCGCCGACCAGTGGGGGAAGGTCGGGATCCAGGCCGACGTGCGCGACACCGAGCGCACGCTGGCGATGACCCGCAGCGGCAACAACGAGCACCAGATCATGGTGTGGACCAACGGCGGGACCGAACTGCTCTACCTGTTCCCGCGCCACGCGATCCCGGTCGAAGCGCATCCCAGCGAGGCCTTCATGGGTCCGGAGCATGGCAAGTGGTTCGTCTCGGGTGGCACGCAGGGCAAGAAGCCCGAGGATCCCGAGATCCTCAAGATCTTCGACCTCTTCCGCTCGGCCGCCGGCCAGAAGACCGACGGTCGCATCAAGACCGCGCAGGAGATCTGGAAGATCGTGATCGACCAGCAATACGGCATCGCGACGGTCGGCCAGTCCTCGGCGCTGATGGGCGTGCGCCTGGTGAGCAACCGGCTCGGCAACATCCCCAGCCGCAACTGCATCGCGCAGCACTGCCGCACGCCGGGCGGGGCGCATCCGGAGACGTGGTTCTATAAGAATTGACCCGCGTTCCAGACAGCGCCACTGAAGGGCAGCCCGCGGTTCGTCACCGCGGGCTGACCTGCTCATGGTGACGTACATCCTGCAGCGCCTCGGGCTCGCGCTCCTGACGATCTTGGCGATCTCGGTCGTCTCCTTCGTGATCATCCAGCTGCCGCCCGGCGATTTCGTCGACACCTACATCACCAACCTCGCCGCCTCCGGCTCGGCCGTGCGGGCCGAGGAGGCGGCGGCGCTGCGCATCCAGTACGGGCTCGACCAGCCGATCTGGGTCCAGTACTGGAAATGGCTCTCGCGCGTCGCGACCGGCGACTTCGGCATGTCGATGGAATGGGGCCGCCCGGTCCTCGAAGTGATCGGCGACCGACTCTGGCTCACCATCGTGATCTCGATCGCGGCGATCCTGGTCACCTGGGGCATCGCGCTACCGATCGGCATCTACTCGGCGGTGCGCCAGTACTCGATTCCCGATTACGTCTTCACGCTGATCGGCTTCGTCGGCCTCGCGGTGCCGAACTTCCTGCTCGCGCTGATCATCATGTATTTCGGATTCAAGCTCTTCGATCTCAACATCGGCGGGCTGTTCTCGGCCGAGTACCAGCTGGCACCCTGGTCCTGGGGCAAGATCTGGGACCTGACCAAGCACCTGCCGCTGCCGGCCGTCATCCTGGCGCTCGCCGGCACCGCGCAGCTGATCCGCATCATGCGCGCCAACCTGCTCGACGAGCTGCGCCGGCCCTATGTCACGACGGCGCGCGCCCGCGGTCTGCCGGAATGGCGCGTGATCATGAAGTACCCGGTGCGCGCGGCGCTCAATCCCTTCGCCAGCACCATCGGCTATCTCCTGCCCTTCGTCGTCTCGGGCTCGATCGTCGTGTCGCTGGTGCTGTCGCTGCCGACCGTCGGCCCGCTCCTGCTGCGTTCGCTGATCGCCCAGGACATGTTCCTCGCCGGCACGATCGTGCTGCTGCTTGGCGTGCTCACCGTCATCGGCACCTTCATCTCGGACCTGATCCTGATGTGGATCGACCCGCGCATTCGGGCGGGCATGCACGGATGAGCGCGCCGACCCAGACCGCGGCGGCCAGCCCGCTCGTCACCGTCGCCGAGGAGAAGGTCGCCGCGGCGACCCAGCTGCAGCTGACCTGGTGGCGGTTCCGCAAGCACAGGCTCGCGGTCGCCAGTGGCATCCTGGTGATCCTGTTCTACATCGGCGCGATCTTCGCCGACTTCCTTGCCGTGACCGAACCGCACGCCACCGAGGCGGCGCGCAGCTACATCCCGCCGCAGGCCATCCACTTCTTCGACGAGGACGGCAGCTTCAAGCCGCATGTCTATGCGCTCAAGGGCCGGCGCGATATGCGCACCTTCAAGCTGATCTACGCGCCCGACCCTGCCGACAAGCGCTACCTGCGCCTGTTCGCCGATGGCTACAGCTACAACCTGCTCGGCATCTTCGAGACCAACCGCCATCTCATCGGCCTCGATCGCGGCAAGGCCGAGGACGCGCTGTTCCTGCTCGGCACCGACCAGCTCGGCCGCGACGTGTGGTCCCGCCTGATGCTCGCCACCCGCACCTCGCTGTTCATCGGCCTGATCGGCGTCGGGCTGTCGCTATTCCTCGGCGTGCTGCTCGGCGGCATATCGGGACTCTATGGCGGCGTCGTCGACACGGTGATCCAACGCGTCATCGAGATCCTGCGCTCGATCCCGACGATCCCCTTGTGGATGGGACTGGCCGCGGCGCTGCCGAACACCTGGTCGGTGACGCAGGTCTACATCGCGATCACCGTCATCATCTCGCTGATCGGCTGGACGGAGCTCGCGCGGGTCGTGCGCGGCCGCTTCCTCGCGCTGCGCGAGGAGGACTTCATCACGGCGGCCGAGCTCGCCGGCGCCTCGCGGCTGCGCATCATCTTCCGCCATATGGTGCCGTCCTTCCTGTCGCACATCATCGCGGCCGTGAGCCTGGCGCTGCCGGCGATGATCATCAGCGAGACCACGCTGTCCTTCCTCGGCCTCGGCCTGCGCCCGCCCGCGATCTCCTGGGGCGTGCTGCTGCAGGACGCGCAGAACATCCAGGCGCTCGGCATCGCGCCCTGGCTGCTGGTCGTCGCCGTTCCCGTCATCATCGTCATCCTCGCGTTCAACTTCCTCGGCGACGGCCTCAGGGATGCGGCGGACCCTTATGGGTGAGCCCATTCTCTCGGTACGGGATCTCGAAACCTTCTTTCGACCGGACGAGGGCATCGTGCGCGCGGTCGACGGGGCGTCCTTCGACCTCTATCCCGGCCGTACCCTGGGGATCGTCGGCGAGTCGGGTTGCGGGAAGAGCGTTACCGCGCGATCGATCCTTCGCATCGTCGATCACCCCGGAAAGGTCGAACGCGGCGAGGCGTTGCTGCGACGAGGCGATGGTCGGATCGTCGATCTGGTCGCGATAGACGCAAAGAGCGCGGAGATGCGAGACATCCGCGGCGGCGAGATCGGCTACGTCTTCCAGGAACCGATGAGCTCGCTCTCGTCCTTTCACACCATCGGCAACCAGGTCGTCGAAGCCATCCGCCTGCATCGCGCGGTGTCCGCAAAGGAGGCGAGAGACCGGGCGATCGAGCTGCTGCAGCTGGTCGGTATCCCCAGGCCCGAGCAACGAGTCGACTCCTACTCCTTCGAGCTCTCCGGCGGCCTCCGCCAACGGGTCATGATCGCCCTCGCCCTCGCCGCCGAGCCGCGCATCCTGATCGCCGACGAGCCGACCACCGCGCTCGACGTCACCACTCAGGCCCAGATCCTCGAGCTCATCAGGAAGATCCAGGCCGACCGCAACCTAGCGGTCATCTTGATCACCCATGACATGGGTGTCATCGCCGAGATGGCCGACTCCGTCTCGGTCATGTATCTCGGAAAAGTCGTCGAGTCGGGGCCGGTCGACACCATCTTTCACGCGCCGCGACATCCCTATACGCAGGCGCTCCTGCGCTCTATTCCCTCGGTGCTCGCCGAGCCGCGATCGCGCCTCACGACCATCGCCGGCAGCATCCCGCATCCCTACGCGCGACCGCCGGGCTGCCCGTTCCATCCGCGTTGCCAGAACTTCATGCCCGGCACCTGCGATCGGAGCGCGCCGCCGGTGACGAGGCTCGACCCGGAGCATGAGGTCCGCTGCTTCCTCTACGAGGCGCCAGCCGAGGCCGTCGCATGACGACCGAGCAGATCGTTCTCTCGGTGGAGGGTCTCAAGAAGTACTTCCCGATTCGTCGCGGACTTCTGCGCCGTGTCGTCGGGAACGTGAAGGCCGTCGACGACGTCTCATTCAAGATCGCCCGCGGCGAAACGCTCTCGCTCGTCGGCGAGTCCGGCTGCGGCAAGACGACGACGTCGCGCTGCATCCTGCGCGCGATCCGCCCGACGGCAGGCGCAATCCAGTTCCGCACCGACGAAAGCCGCAATGTCAATGTCGCCGACATGACGCGGACGGAACTGCGCCCGCTGCGGCGGCAGATGCAGATGATCTTCCAGGACCCGTACTCGTCGCTCAACCCGCGGATGACGATCGCGGACATCATCGGCGAGCCGCTGCTGGTCAATGGCATGGGCGATCTGACGGCTCGTCGCCTGCGCGTGGCCGAGCTCCTCGACGTAGTGCAGCTACCCCTGGCCTATATGAACCGTTTCCCCCACGCTTTTTCCGGGGGACAGCGCCAACGCATCGGCATCGCGCGGGCGCTGGCTCTGAATCCGGCACTCATCGTCGCGGACGAGCCGGTTTCGGCGCTAGACGTTTCCGTTCAGGCACAGATCATCAACCTGATGCTCGATCTGCAGGATCGGTTGGGACTTTCGTATCTGTTCGTCGCGCACGACCTTTCGGTCGTCAAGCATGTCAGCCATCGCGTCGCCGTCATGTATGTCGGCCGTATAGTCGAGGTCGCTCCGACAGCCGCGCTGTTCCGTTCGCCGAAGCATCCCTATACCGAGGCGTTGCTCTCGGCGGTGCCGGTGCCTGATCCGCGACAACGCGCCAGGCGCATCGTCCTCGAAGGGGAAGTGGCCGACCCGGCGCGGCCGCCCCCGGGTTGCGCCTTCCATCCGCGCTGCCGCTACGCGATCGAGCGCTGCCGCGTCGAGGCGCCGCCGCTGGTCGAGAGCGAGGACGGACGCGCGGTCGCCTGTCACCGGGCGGAGGAGCTGGATCTGAGTGGGGTCGTCGGTTAGCCGCCGACGACGATGTGGTCAGATCCGGCGTTCCGACTGGATCATCTTGTCGATGATCCGGCCCTGGAACATGGTGATGCCCATCGATTGGCCGAAGCGGATCGCCTCCTCGGAATCGCAGCGGCAGAGGATGATGCGGGCCCGGCCGGAGCGGTCGATGTGCTCCTTGATCTCGGTCTGACGGCGCCCGGTCGCGTCGTCGTTCATGTCCGGAGTCCACACCAGCTTGATCAGGTCGAGGCCGAGACGCTCGCGGTCGATGAACTGAAGCGTCAGGTGGTTCATGCCGTCGAGGCAGATGCGGTATCCGCGCTCGCGCATGAAGTCGCGGGCGAACATGAAGGCGCCCATGTCGCCGAAGATATCGATCTTCTGCAGCTCGATCACCACCGTGCCGCGGGCGACCGCCTTCAGCGAGGAGTCGAAGTTGAGGAAGGCCGGCGACAGGATGGTGCCGACATTCATGTTGATCGAGAAGGAGCTGGCGATCGTGGTGTCGTCGTTGCGCATCAGCAGCGACAGCATGCGCTGGTCGAGCACGTGCGTCAGATGCTGGAACAGCCAGATGTTGCCCGAGAGGTCGTATTCCGGCAGCACCGTCGACTGCAGGTCGGCGATCGAGATGTAGAGCTCGCGGAACACCGGCTGCGGCGTCGTCGAACCCGGTGCGATCGCGCAGACCGGCTGGCGGCGCATCAGGTTCGAGAGATCGGCGCGCTGGAGGAAGCCTTCGAGCTTTCCGAGCTGCTCCGGATCGATCGGCTTCCGGGTGTTCTTGTTCTTGAACTCGGCGGCCTGCTCGGCGGAGACCGAGAGGCGAGACTTCCGCTCCCTCTCCCGGTGCGCCTGCTGCACCATCTGGAAGACTTCGTCGTACTGGAGCTCGAGGTTGTACCAGGTGCAGAAGCGCGCCAGATCCTCCTCGTCCTCGCCCTGGCTGAGCGGATCCTCGCTGAAGAGGAAGCGCACCTTCATCACCGCGGTGTCGATGTCGGTGACCGACGCCCCCTTGCAGACGAAGAAGATGTCGGAGTTCGACATGATGAAGGTCTGGCCTTCGAAGTTCTGCACGATGCCTTCGAAGGTCGCCGCCGCGATCTTGATGTGATAGTCGCGCCGGTTCTGGGGCCGAAGCCGCGAGAGGTGGATGTGGACCGCCCGCCGGCCCTCGAGATTCTTCCCGAGCCGCTGCAGGTAGTCCATCAGCATGTATTCTTGGCTGGGCGCGCGCGAACCCGGCGTAGTCATGTCGCCGGCGCCCCTGTCAAAACGACCACCCCATAATGCATCGAACCCATGTCGAACCTTAACGCCACGCTCGGGTTCCGTCCATGCGACCACCGCCGAGCCTTGGCCAATGCAAGGATTGGATAACAAAACCTTACAATTTGTCTATAACAATCCGGGGCTTGGCCATGAGAAGGCCATGGTTTCGTGCGCAACTTGGCGATTGCGTGGGCTTCGGCTACACGCTTCGACCATGCCTCGGCTTCGGGAGATTCGGACGCGATGCAGCTCAGAAAACGGGTTTTGGTCACCGGCGGCGCCGGATTCCTCGGCTCCCACCTGTGCGAACGCCTGATCGCCGCCGGCAACGACGTGCTGTGCGTCGACAATTATTTCACCGGCACCAAGGACAATATCGGCGGGCTGCTGACGAATCCGCATTTCGAACCGATGCGGCAAGACGTCACCTTCCCGCTCTACGTGGAGGTCGACGAGATCTTCAACCTCGCCTGTCCGGCGTCACCCATCCACTACCAGTTCGACCCGGTGGCGACGACCAAGACTTCGGTCCATGGCGCCATCAACATGCTGGGCCTAGCCAAGCGGGTGAAGGCCAAGATCATGCAAGCCTCCACCAGCGAGGTCTATGGCGATCCGATCGAGCATCCGCAGACCGAGTCGTACCGCGGCAACGTCAATCCGATTGGCCCCCGTGCCTGCTACGACGAGGGCAAGCGCTGCGCCGAGACGCTCTTCTTCGACTACCACCGCCAGCATAAGGTCCGGATCAAGGTCGCGCGGATCTTCAACACCTATGGCCCGCGCATGCACCCGAACGACGGCCGCGTCGTCTCCAACTTCGTGCTCCAGGCGCTCCGTGGGCAGCCGATCACGCTCTATGGCAGCGGCAGCCAGACTCGGGCCTTCTGCTACGTCGACGACCTGATCGAAGGCTTCCTCAGGCTGATGGCGACCGGCGACGACTTCACCGGGCCGGTCAATCTCGGCAACCCGGTCGAGATCCCGGTGAAGGAGCTGGCCGAGCGCATCATCAAGCTGACGGGCTCGGCCTCGACCCTCGTCTACAAACCGCTTCCCCAGGACGATCCCACGCAGCGCTGCCCGGACATCACGCTCGCCCGCTCGAAGCTGGGCTGGGAGCCGACGGTCCCGCTGGAGGCCGGCCTCAAGCGCACGATCGACTACTTCCGCGCCTTCGTATGACCGAGCGGTCCGATCTCGCTCAGCGGGTCGCCGACTTCGCCAAGGCGCGGATCCTCTGCGTCGGCGACGTGATGCTCGACCGATACGTCTACGGCACGGTCGAGCGCATCTCGCCGGAGGCGCCGATCCCGATCCTGGCCGTCTCCCGCGAGACGGCGATGCTGGGCGGCGCCGGCAACGTGGTGCGCAACCTCGCCGCCCTCAAGGCGAGCTGCTGCTTCGTCTCTCTGATCGGCGAGGACCCGGCCGGACGCGAGGTGACCCACCTGATCGCGGCCGAGCCTTCGGTCGAGCCCAACCTGCTGCCGGAACCGGACCGCGTCACCACCATCAAGGTGCGCTACGTCGCGGGATCGCAGCAGCTGCTGCGTGCCGACCGTGAGACGGTCCGGCCCGCAAAGCCGCACACCGAGGCCGAGCTGGTCCGCCGCGCCGCCGACGACCTCAAGCACTGCCAGGCCGTGGTTCTCTCCGACTACGGCAAGGGCGTGCTGTCCGACGACGTCATCGGCCGGATCATCGCCGCTGCCCGCGCCCAGGGCCGGCCGGTGGTGGTCGATCCGCGAGGCAGCGATCCCAAGCGCTACGCCGGCGCCACCGTGATCACGCCGAACCGGCGTGAGCTCGGCGAGCTCGCCGGACAGCGGATCGGCGCACCCGAGCAGATCCGTGACGCCGCGCGCGGGGTCATGGCGAAGGGCGGCATCGAGGCCGTGCTGGTGACGTTGAGCCAGGACGGCATGGCCCTGTTCACGGCCAGAGGCGAGGAGCACCATCTGCGGGCCGAGGCGCGCGAGGTCTACGACGTCTCCGGCGCCGGCGACACGGTCGTGGCCCTGCTGGCCTGCGGGCTGGCGTCCGGGCTCTCCCTCGTCGACGCGGCAAGGCTCGCCTCGGTCGCCGCCGGCATCGTCGTCGGCAAGACCGGGACCGCCGTGGTTCATCCTGAAGAGCTGGTGTTCGCGCTTCGGGCCGAGGATCTGCGGTTTGGCGAGGCCAAGGCTGCCAGTCTGGACCAGGCCCTGGAGCGGGTCGCCGGCTGGCGCCGGCAGGGCTTTCGTATCGGCTTCACCAACGGCTGCTTCGACCTGCTCCACCCCGGGCATGTTTCCCTGCTGGCCCAGGCGCGGTCGCGATGCGACAAGCTGATCGTCGCCATCAACTCCGATGCCTCGGTCTCCCGTCTCAAAGGTCCGGAGCGCCCGGTCCATTCCGAAGCCTCCCGCGCCGCCGTGCTCGGATCGCTCGCCACCGTCGACCTGGTCGTCGTCTTCGGCGAGGACACGCCGCTCGAGATCATCCGGGCCCTCAAGCCCGACCTGCTGGTGAAGGGCGCCGACTATACGGTCGACACGGTCGTCGGCGCCGACGTGGTCCACAGCTATGGCGGCGAGGTCTATCTGGCCGAGCTTGCCGAGGGCCATTCGACCACCGACGTCATTCGCCGGATGGGCGGCAAGCGCTGACCTAGATCAGGGTTCCCTGGTCGGCGGCCGTCTTCGGCTTTCGCTTCGCCTCGCCTTCGGCCAAAGCCGTCCGCTCGCCGTCGGCGAAGCGGAGGTTGATACGCTCGCCTCCCCTGACCTCGGCTGCCGACGTCACCGGCGCGCCCGAGCGGTCGCGCACCAAGACGAAGCCGCGTTCCAGCACGCGCTCGTAGGAATAGCTGTCGAGGAGCTGGCCCAGACGCGCGAGATCGCTCTCTGCCCGGGTTATCGCCTGTCCGCCGGCCCGCGCCAGACGCTGGCCAAGATCGTTCGATCGGCGTCGGCCTTCCTCGATCGAGACCGTCAGCGGCCTCGGCTTCAGTCCGCCGGTGGCGACATCGAGACGGCGCACCCGCTCCGCCATCGACTTGGCCTGGGCAGCGACAAGCCGCTGGAACGCGAGAGTCAGATGCTGTCTGGCCGCATTCACCAGCTCGCGTGGGCTCAAGAGCCGGGCGCCGAGGTTAGCCACCATCGCCTTCCGGTCGGCGATCAGTCGCGGCAGGGCGAGGCGTAGGCGCTCCGCCCGGTCGTCCAGCCGCTGGCCGGCAGCACCGAGAAGCTGCGCCGGATCGCCGAGACCGCGGCCGAGGCTTTTGAGGTGCCGCGCCTGATCCTCGATCCCGCGCTGCACGGCGCCGGAAAGGCGCGCCGCGATCTCGGCGATCCGCGTCGCCAGCTCGGCCCGGACCGGGACCGCCCGCTCGGCCGCCGCTGTCGGCGTCGGCGCCCGCCAGTCGGAGGCGAAGTCGATCAGCGTGGTGTCGGTCTCGTGGCCGACGGCGGAGATCAGCGGGATCGCCGAGGCGGCGGCTGCGCGCACCACCGATTCCTCGTTGAAGGCCATCAGGTCTTCGAGGCTGCCGCCGCCGCGGGCGACGATCAGCAGGTCGGGGCGCGGGATCGTGCCGCCGGCCTCGATTCGGTTGAAGCCCGCGATGGCGGCGACGATCTGCTGGGCCGCACCCTCGCCCTGCACCAACACCGGCCAGACCAGGACATGGCGGGGGAAGCGGTCGGCGAGCCGGTGCAGGATGTCGCGGATCACCGCACCGGTCGGTGAGGTGACGACGCCGATCACCGTCGGCAGCGCCGGGATCGGCCGTTTCCGCGCCGGATCGAACAGGCCCTCCGCGGCAAGTCGCTTGCGGCGGTCCTCGATCAGCTTGAGCAGCGCGCCTTCGCCCGCCAGCTCCATCTGCTCGATCACCATCTGGTACTTCGAGCGGCCGGGATATGTGGTGAGCTTGCCGAGGCAGACCACTTCCATGCCGTCCTCGGGCTTGACCCCAAGGCGGCCGGCGACGCCCTTCCAGCAGACCGCGTCGAGGACGGCGTCGGCGTCCTTGAGGGTCAGGTAGAGGTGGCCGGACGCGGCCCGCTTGAAGCCCGAGATCTCGCCGCGCACCCGCACCCGGTCATAGGCCTGCTCGACCGTGCGCTTGAGGGCGAAGGCCAGCTCCGAGACCGAATATTCAGGCAGGTTGTGGGTCGTCTCCGACATGCGGCGATGATATATGACGCGCGCCTGGCGGGGGAGGAAGACAGCGATGCGCATCCTGGTGGTCGGCAGCGGTGGCCGCGAGCATGCGTTGTGCTGGAAGCTGGCCGCGTCGCCGCTCTGCGAGGCGCTCTATTGCGCCCCCGGCAATGCGGGCATCGCCGAGGAGGCGACCTGCGTGCCGGTGGCGGCGACCGATCTCGACGGCATCATCGACCTCGCCAGGCGGGAGCGAATCGACTTCGTCGTCGTCGGTCCCGAGGACCCGCTCTGCCTCGGGCTGGTCGACCGGCTGGAGGCGGCCGGCATCCGCGCCTTCGGGCCGAATCGGGCGGCGGCCGCGCTCGAAGGCTCCAAGGGCTTCATGAAGGATCTTGTCCGCGGTGCCGGCATCCCGACCGCCGCCTATGAGCGATTCGGCGAGGCCGAGGCGGCCCGCGCCTACATCCGGCGGATGGGGGCGCCGATCGTGGTCAAGGCCGACGGGCTCGCCGCCGGCAAGGGCGTGGTGGTGGCGGCGACGGTGGAAGAAGCGATCGCCGCGGTCGACGAGATCATGGGCAGGCGCCGGTTCGGCGATGCCGGCGCCGAGGTGGTGATCGAGGAGTTCCTCGACGGCGAGGAGGCCAGCCTGTTCGCGCTCTGCGACGGCAAGACGGCGCTGCTTCTCGGCGTTGCCCAGGACCACAAGCGCGCCTTCGACGGCGACAAGGGCGCCAACACCGGCGGCATGGGCGCCTATGCCCCCGCCCCGATCCTCGACGACGCCCAGGCCCGCCGTGCCATGCGGGACTTCGTCGAGCCGACGCTGAAGGCGATGGCCGCGGCCGGACGCCCGTTCAAGGGCATCCTGTTCGTCGGCCTGATGGTCGGCGCCGCCGGCCCGAAGCTCTTGGAATACAACGTCCGCTTCGGCGACCCCGAATGCGAGGTGCTGATGATGCGGCTGCGCTCGGATCTGCTGCCCGCGCTCATCGCCGCCCGCGACGGCGAGCTCGACCAGGTCGATCTCCGCTGGCACGCCGAGCCGGCGATCACCGTCGTGATGGCCGCCAGGGGGTATCCGGAAGCACCGAAGAAGGGCTCCGAGATCCGCAACCTGGAGGCCGCCGCCCGCGAGACCGGCGTCGTTGTCTTTCATGCCGGAACCAAGGCATCGAACGGGCGCATCCTCGCCAATGGCGGACGCGTGCTGGCCGTCAGCGCCGTCGGCCGCGACCTCGGCGAAGCCCGCGACCGGGCCTATCGCGCCATCGGCCTGATCGACTGGCCGGAAGGATTCTACCGGAAGGACATCGCGGCCAGGGCGCTATCGCGCTAGCGCCGCTCGCGGAAGAAGCGCTTCAGGAGCTCGCCCGCACGGGTCTCCTCGATGCCGCCGATCACTTCGGGCCGATGATGGCAGGTCGGATGATCGAAGACCCGGGCGCCGTGCTCGACGCCGCCACCCTTCGGATCATAGGCGCCGAAATGGACCCGGCGGATGCGGGCGAGCGAGAGCGCCTGGGCGCACATGGCACAGGGCTCGAGCGTGACATGCAGATCGCAGTCGACCAGCACCTTCTCGCCCCTCAGCCGTGCCGCCGCCCGGATCGCCAGCATCTCGGCATGAGCGGTCGGATCGGCGAGCTCCTCGACCCGGTTGCCGGCGGCGGCGAGAACCGTGCCGAAAACATCGACGACGACCGCGCCGACCGGAACCTCGCCCCTGGCGGCGGCGGCTTCAGCCTCGGCGAGCGCCAGCTGCATCGGCGACGGCGGCTTGGACATGGCGCACCATCGGGAGCCCGCCCGGGGTCGTCAAGCGCCGCCGACATTGCGCCGGGGTGGCCGGGGCGCCTATATCCTCCGCCATGGCCGAACCCGAGGAACGTGAACGCATCGCCAAGCGCATGGCCCGCGCCGGCGTCGCCTCCCGCCGCGACGCCGAGCGGATGATCCTCTTCGGCCGCGTCACCCTCAATGGCGCGGTCCTGACCACTCCCGCCACGGTCGTCGGCCCCGAGGACGTGATCACCATCGACGGCCAGCCGCTGCCGGAGAAGCAGCCGGCACGACTCTGGCGCTACCACAAGACGCGCGGGGTCATGACCACCCACCGCGATCCCGAAGGGCGCCCGACCCTGTTCGACAGCCTGCCGAAGACACTGCCGCGGGTGATCTCCGTCGGCCGGCTCGACTATGGCTCCGAGGGGCTCATCCTGCTCACCAACGACGGCGAGCTCGCGCGCAAGCTCGAGCTGCCGGCGACCGGCTGGACCCGGCGCTACCGCGTCCGCGTCCACGGCCGGGTCGAGCCTGAGCGCCTGGCCGACCTCGCCAAGGGCGTCACCGTCGAGGGCATCAAATACGGGCCGATCGAGGCGGCGCTCGACCGCGAGCAAGGAACCAACGCCTGGCTCACTCTGGCGCTCAAGGAGGGCAAGAACCGCGAGGTGCGCCGCGTGATGGAGCATCTGGGCCTGCCGGTGACGCGCCTGATCCGCACCGCCTACGGCCCCTTCCAGCTCGGCCAGCTTGGCCCCGGCGAGATCGACGAAGTGCCGAAGAAGGTCGTCCGCGAACAGCTCGGCGACTGGCAATCCGATGCGCGTCGTCGGCGGTAGCCTCAAGCGCCGGCCGATCGCGGCGCCGGAGGGGCTGGACGTCCGGCCGACCTCCGATCGCGCTCGCGAGTCGCTGTTCAACATCCTCGCTCACCGCGAGGAGCGCCCGCTCGCCGATGCCCGGGTGCTCGACGTCTTCGCCGGATCAGGCGCGCTCGGGATCGAGGCGCTGTCCAGGGGAGCGGCGCATGCGACCTTCCTCGAGACGCTGCCGCAGGCGCTCGCCGCCATCCGCCTCAACATCGGTAAGCTAGGCCTCGCCGAGCGGACCACGGTGATGAGCCGGGACGCGCTCAACCCCGGTCCGCCGCCGGTCGGCCCGATGCTGCCGGCGAGCCTGGCATTCCTCGACCCGCCCTATTGGTCCGGCCTTGCACCGAAGGCGCTGACGGCGCTCCGGGCCGCGGGCTGGCTCGCTCCCGCCGCGCTCATCTCGGTCGAGGTCGGCTCGAAGGAGGACTTCACGCCTCCCGACGGGTTCACCGTCCTCGACGAGCGCCGCTACGGCGCCGCCAAGCTGGTGCTGCTGTCGGCCTGACCGGCGTCAGCCCATCACTTCCTTGACGAAGATCGACTTGATCTTGTCCTTGAAGCGCTGGTCGAGCTTGGCACCGGCTTCCTTCTTGAAGGTCTCGATCCTGGACGGCGTCGGCCGCCCCTGCTCGAACAGCTTGACCGCCAGCGGCTGGATGATGCCGTTCACCAGCTGCTTGTTGGACCAGATGACGCCGCGAGCCTGGGTATCGATCGCCTCGATGGCGATAGAGACGCGTCCCTCGAAGAACTGGCCGCCCTGGTAGTTGGTGACGGTGTAGGGGCCGAAGGGCGCGAAATTGGCCGGGAGCTTCCGCTCATAGGTCATCTCGGTCTCGAGACCCTTCTTCTTCTTCTTTTCCTGGGCGAGGCCGTCGGCGGGCGCCAGCGCACCCGCGGCGAGCGCGAGCGCGAGCAGCAGGGTCAGAATCGGTCTCATCGGCGTCCTCCTCTCATCGCCGTCCGAACAGGCGCTCGATGTCGGCGAGCTTGAGCTCGACATAGGTCGGCCGTCCGTGATTGCACTGGCCGGCATGGGGGGTGACCTCCATCTGGCGCAGCAGCGCATCCATCTCCGAGGCCGCCAGCCGACGCCCGGCGCGGACCGAGCCGTGGCAGGCGAGCGTGCCGCAGACATCGGCGAGCCGGTCCTTCAGCGACAGCGCCTGGTCGAACTCCTGAAGCTCGTCGGCGAGGTCGCGGACGAGGCCGGCGACGTCGGCCTGGCCCAGCAGCGCCGGCACCTCGCGGACGACGACGGCGCCCTGGCCGAAGGCCTCCAGCACCAGGCCGAGCTCGGCCAGCTCCGCCTGCCGCTCGGCGAGCCGCGCAGCCCCCGCCTCGCCCAGCTCGACCACCTCCGGCAGCAGCAGGCCCTGGCGCTTGATCCCACCATTGGCGAGCGCGGCCTTCATCCGCTCGTAGACCAGCCGCTCATGCGCGGCGTGCTGATCGACGATGACGAGGCCGTCGGCCGTCTGCGCCACGATGTAGGTGCCGTGGACCTGGCAGCGGGCGGCACCGAGCGGCTGATCGACCGCTGCCGCGTTCGGTTCCGGCGCCGCCGGCGGTGCCGACGGGCCGGCGTTCATGAGCGGTGCCTGATATGTGGCAGCCGCCTCGGCCATCCCGCGCGAGGGCGCCAAAGCAGGCGAGTAGCCGCCATAGCCGCCCGGGCGGAAGGAGGTCAGCGCCGCGCCGGCGACGGTGGTGGCGGCGCGGTGGCCCGCCGCCGCCAGCGCGTGCCGAAGCGCACCGACCACGAGGCCGCGGACGGAGGCCGAGTCGCGAAAGCGCACCTCGGTCTTGGCCGGATGCACATTCACGTCGACCGCGTCGGAGGGCAAGTCGAGGAACAGCGCCAGGACCGGGTGACGATCGGACGCCAGGAAATCCATATAGGCGCCACGGATCGCACCCAGCAGCTGCCTATCGCGGACGGCGCGGCCGTTGACGAAGAAATACTGCTCGCAGCTGGTCGCCCGGTTGAGGGTGGGCAGGCTCGCATGGCCGGAAAGCCGGGCGCCGTCGCGTTCGGCCTCGATCGGAAGCGCGTTCTCGGCAAAGTCGCGCCCGAGGATCTGGGCGAGCCGATCGAGGCGCGAGAGCGCGGGCGACAACCTGACCGGCGTCCGCATCCCGTCGGAAAGCGTGAAGGCGACATGAGGATGCGCCATCGCCAGCCGGTTCAGCCAGTCGACCGCATGGTCGAGCTCGGTCCGGGGCGACTTCAGGAACTTGAGCCGGGCGGGCGTCGCGAAGAAGAGATCGGCGACCTCGACCCGCGTTCCCTCAGTAAGCGCCGCTGGCTCGACGCCACCCATGCGACCGCCTTCGACCGCGATCTTCCACCCCTCGCTCGCCCCCCGGGGCCGGCTCGCCAGCGTGAGCCGGCTGACCGAGGCGATCGACGGCAGCGCCTCGCCGCGAAATCCCAGCGTCGAGATCGACCAGAGGTCGTCGTCGGGAAGCTTCGAGGTGGCGTGGCGTTCGAGCGCGAGCGCGAGCTCGTCGCGGGCGATGCCGTGACCGTCGTCGGAGACCGAGATCAAGCTCTGGCCGCCGTCGCGGACGACCACATCGACATGGCGGGCGCCGGCATCCAGCGCGTTCTCGACCAGCTCCTTGACCGCGCTCGCCGGCCGCTCGACCACCTCGCCCGCGGCGATGCGGTTGACGATCGACTCGGGCAGGCGGCGGATCGACATCAGCTGCGCGGCGCCGGCGTCGGTCGGGTCGGGGTCACGCCTTGCGGCTTGCCGACAACGACGAACATCAGCTTGTCGGGCTCGACCAGCCGTTTCGCTACCCGGTTGAGGTCGGCGAGCGTCACCGCCTCGACCAGCGCGTTCCGGCGCTTGAAGTAGTCGATGCCCATCTCCTCCTCCTGCCAGCCGACGAGCTGGCCGGCGATGCCGCGCGAGGTCGCGAAGTTGCGGGCATAGGCGCCGGTCATGTAGCGCTTGGCATCGTCGAGCTCGGCCGCGGTGACGCCCTCGTCCTTGAGGCGCTGCCAGGATTCGCGGACCAGGCGGATCACCTCGGCGACCTTGGCATTGTCGGCCGAGACCGATCCAAGCCAGAGCCCCGAGCGCTTGGGCGTCGAGAGATAGGTGTAGATGCCGTAGGTGAGGCCGCGGGTCTCGCGGATATCGGACATCAGCCGCGAACCGAAGCCGCCGCCGCCGACGATGTGGTTGAGGATGAAGGCGGCCATGAAGTCCGGGTCGCTGCGCGCGATGCCGGGCTGGCCGAAAAGGACGACCGATTGCGGCACCGGGCGCTCGATCACCAGCACGTCGCCGGCGGCCAGCGGCGGCATCGTCTTCACCTCGGTCGGCGCCGCCTTGGCCGGGAGCGCACCGAAGGTCTCGTCGAGCAGGCGGCCGACGGTCGCCGGATCGATGTCGCCGACCACGCCGATCTTGAGGCTCTCGCGGGCGATGCGGGCCTTGGAGAAGGCAACGACATCGTCGCGGGTCACCGTCTTCAGCGACGTCGGCGAGCCCTTCGACGGGCGGCCGTAAGGATGCTCGGGAAAGGCCGCCGCATACCAAGCGCGGGTCGCGAGCGTGCGCGGATCGCGTTCCTCTCGGGTGAGCCCGCTCAGAAGCTGCTGGCGCACCCGTTCGACGTCGTCCGCCGCGAATCGCGGCTCGGCCAGCGCCAGGCCCAAGAGCCGGAACGCCTCGGCGGCGTTCTTCGACGGCGCCCGGAAGCCGCCGCGGATGAAGTCGCTGCCGGCGTTGATCTGGATGCTGATCGACTTGTCCTCGAGCAGAGCCGCGAAGGCCTGCCCGTCATAAGGTCCGGCACCTTCGGTCAGGAGGTCGACCGCAAGGACGGCGAGACCTTCCTTTCCGACGGGATCGGTGACGGCGCCGCCGGCGATCGAGACCTCGACGGCGACGACCGGAATGGTCGGGTCATGCACGAACCAGGCGACGAGGCCGGACGGGCTCTCTATCCGCTGGGCATCCATGGCCGCGGCCGAGAGCGGAAGCAGGAGCGAAAGAAAGACCAGGGCGAAGCGCATCTCGAAGCCCTCCTCAGCTCGTCGGTTTCGGAAGCAGGATCGCGGTCACCGAGGCCTCGGGCTTGAGGACGGCCTTGGCCGCGGCGATGACTTCGTCGCGGGTCACCGCCTCGATGCGCTTCGGCCACGCCTCGACATCCTCGATCGTCCGACCGATGGCGAGCGCGGCACCGAGCGCCTGCGCCGGTCCGCGTAGCGAGTCGCGGGCGAAGGCGGCGGCGGCGGCCAGCCGCTGCTTGGCGCGCGCGACCTCGTCCTCGGTCGGCCCGTCGGCCAGCAGCTTTTCGAGAGCGGCATCGAGGACGGCTTCGGCCTCTTCCACGGTTCGGCCCTGCCGCGGCGAGGTGTAGAGGCCGAAGCTGCCGGGGCCGAGGGCAGAGGCGTCGTAATAGGCACCCGATGACGTCGCCAGCGGCTGGTCGATCACCATCTGACGATAGAGCCGGCTGGTCGTGCTGCCGCCGAAGAGCTCGGCCAGAACCTGCAGCGCGTAGGCCTGACCGCTGTCGCCGTAGCGATAGCTCGGCGCCTGGTATGTGCGGGAAAGCGAGGCGGTTCCGACCTGCTCGCTCTTCATCGTCAGCCGGCGGGCGGCACGCGCCGGCGGCTCCTCCGGCCGCCAGCGCTCGGGCACGGCACGGGCGGGGATCGGACCGAAATACTTCTCCGCCAGCGGCTTCAGGCGCGCGACGTCGACGTCGCCGGCAACCACCAGGATGGCGTTGTTGGGCGTATAGTGGCGACGATACCAGGTCAGCGCGTCCTCGCGGGTGAGCTTCTGGATCTCCTGGCGCCAGCCGATCACCGGCAGCCGGTAGGGATAGTGCTGGTAGAGCATGGCGCGGGCCTGCTCGCCGAGCTGCGAGGACGGCCGGCTGTCGACCACCTGGGACCGCTCCTCAAGGATCACGTCGCGCTCCGGCAGGACCACCGCATCGGTCAGCTCGAGATTGACCATGCGGTCGGCTTCGAGCTTCAGCACCAGCTCAAGCCGGTCGGAGGCGACCTCCGCCCAGTAGCCGGTGTAATCGACGGAGGTGAAGGCATTCTGGCTGCCCCCCTCGCGGCCGATGATGCGGGCGTATTCGCCGGCGCCGACCGTCGGGGTGCCCTTGAACATCAGATGCTCAAGGAAGTGGGCGACTCCGCCCTTGCCGAGCGGCTCGTCCGCGGATCCCGCCTTGTACCAGACCATGACGGCGACCGCCGGCACCCGCGGGTTGTCGACGACGACGACCTCGAGACCGTTGGCTAGCTTGAAGGTATCCGGCTGGTAGACCTGTGCCTCAGCCGTTCGCGCGAGGCCGAGGGCCGCGAGCATGAGGAGAAACCCGAGAGTCCGCATCTTGTCTGGAGCTCCTGGCCGCCTCCCCCGACGCGGCCGACATGTTCAGAATAGACCTTCGAAGATCCCCTTGTTCTTCCGCTTGATCGTCGGCGTCGTGCCGTCGGTCGCGGGCTTTCCGAGCGCGGCGTTCTCCTGCAGGCGCTGGTTCTCCTTGCGGGCATCCAGCAGCACCGCCGTCGGCTCGTTCTTCCGCCAGACCAGCAGCTTGTCGATGAAGCGCGCGTCGGCGGTAGCGAGCTTCGTCAGGTCCTCGGTGATCACCGTCCGGATGTTCGGCAGCGACTTATCGGCACCGGCCTGTCTCAGGAGAACGAGCTCCGAGCGGGTCGGGCCTGCGGGGTCGGGTACAGGAGCCGGACGTGCCAGCGCGGCCTGCTGCGGGGCCCTTGGCGTGGCCGGTGCCGCGCCGCCGAGCGAGCCGGCCGCGACCGGTGTCCGCGGGCTCGCTGCCGGGGCGGCCGGATCGACGGGTCGGGGGGCAGCGGCGGCCTGGTCGGACTGGCCGAGGACGGCCGAGCGGGCCTGATCAGTGGTCGACCCTTCCTGCGGGCGGACGGCGCCGGGCTGGGGAGGCCGCAGGGAGAAATCCGGAGGCAGGCTCAAGGGCGCGCGCCGGACCACCTGGAATTCATCGGGCGCGTTCTTGCCGAGCCCGAAGGATTTCCTCATCTCCTCGCCGCAGCCGGCGAGCAGCGCCAGCACCGGCAGGAGGGCGAGGAGGCGGAACGGGTTCTGGGCGGCGGTCCTGGACATGCGCAGCCCCTTATTTAGGCTGGTCGGCGGGCCGGGACAAGCGCTCCGCCAACAGACTGGTGAGGACGAGGCCGGCGGCGCCGACGGTGATCGCCGAATCGGCCAAGTTGAAGGCCCAGAAGTGCCAGCCGAAGGCGTGAAAGTCGAGGAAATCGACAACCGCGCCGAAGCGGACCCGGTCGACGGCGTTGCCGACGGCCCCCCCGAGGACGAGCCCGAGGGCGATGGCGACCCAGGTGGTCTCGGCCCGGCTGAGCCAGCGCAGCAGGAACACCGCGATCGCGACCGCGAGGGCGGCCAAAAGCCAGGGCGCCCATTCCGAGCCATGGGCGAGGAAGCCGAAGCTCACCCCCCGGTTCCAGGCCGGTGCCAGGTTGAAGAAGGGCGTGACCGGGAGGACGCGCGGCGGATTGAAGACGAGCGCCAGCATCCAGGCCTTCAGCGCCTGGTCGAGGACGGCGACGGCGAGCGCGATGGCGAGGCCGAGGCGGAGCTTGGCGGCGGCGTTCACCCGGGGACCGCGTCCTCGCAGCGCCGGCAGAGGGGCTTCCCGCGCTGGCCCACCTCGGGCAGAATCTTCCAGCAGCGCTCGCAACGGGTCCCCTTGGCCAGCGTAACTTCCACCACTACTCCGGGATGGTCGGGCAGCGAGTGAGTATTCTCAACTTGCCGCTCGTGCTGGCTTCCGAAATTTGAGATTTCGAGCTGCGACGTTATGCAGAGTTCCGCGAAGTCGACCGATTCGATTGCAGAGCGTGCTTCAAAATTCTCGGGGCGATCATCCATGTAGACCACCGGCGCGGCCTGGAGCGACGCACCGATTTTCTTTGCCTCCCGAGAGCGTTCTAGAGAGTTGGTCACGACACTTCGGACGCGCCGAATCTTCTCCCATTTGGCGGCGAGCGCATCGTCGCGCCAGGCCGAGGGCACAGCAGGGAAAACCCTGAGATGTACGCTCTCGGCGCCATCGTCGGCGACGGCACCGCCGCGGTGCAGCCACGCCTCCTCCGCGGTGAAGCAGAGGACCGGCGCGAGCCAGGCGGTGAGGCAGGAGAGGACCCGGTCCATCACCGTCCTGACCGAGCGGCGCCGCAGGCTCGACGGTTTGTCGCAGTAGAGCGCGTCCTTCCTGACATCGAAATAGAAGGCCGAAAGGTCGACCGCGGCGAAGGCGTGGATCTCGGTGAAGAGCGTGTGGAAGTCGAAGTCGTCAACGGCCTTCCGCACCACGCCGTCCAGCTGCGCCAGTCGATGCAGAACCCAGCGCTCAAGCTCGGGCATGTCCTTGGCATCGACCGTCTCGGCCTTGGAGAAGCCATCAAGGGCGCCGAGCAGGTAGCGGAAGGTGTTGCGGATGCGCCGGTAATGCTCGGACTGGTGCTTCAGGATCTCCGGGCCGATCCTGAGATCCTCCGAGTAGTCGGAGCTGACCACCCAGAGGCGGAGGATGTCGGCGCCGAACTTGTCGGTCACCTCCTGCGGCGCCGTCACGTTGCCCAGCGACTTCGACATCTTGCGGCCCTGCTCGTCCATGACGAAGCCATGGGTGAGCACCGCGTCGTAGGGGGCGCGGCCGCGCGTGCCGCAGGATTCCAAAAGCGAGGAATGGAACCAGCCGCGATGCTGGTCGGAGCCCTCGAGGTAGAGCGACGCCGGCCATTGCAGGTCGGGCCGCTGCTCCAGGCAGAAAGCATGGGTCGATCCGGAGTCGAACCAGACGTCGACGATGTCCTTCACCTGCTCGTAGTCCTCGGGATCGTAGGCGTTGCCGAGGAAGCGCTTGGGATCGCTGGTGTACCAGGCATCCGCGCCCTCGGCCTCGAAGGCCAGGGCGACGCGCTCGACCACGGCCGCGTCGCGGAGCGGCTCGCCGGTCTTCTTGTCGACGAAGACCGCGATCGGCACGCCCCAGGCGCGCTGGCGCGAGATGCACCAATCCGGGCGCTGCTCGATCATGGCGTAAAGGCGGTTGCGCCCGGCGCCGGGCACGAAGCGGGTGTCGTCGATGGCCTTCAGCGCAGTCGTCCGCAGCCCGTTGGTGTCCATCGAGATGAACCACTGCGGAGTATTGCGGAAGATCAGCGGCGCCTTCGACCGCCAGGAATGGGGATAGGAGTGAACCAAAGATCCCTTGGCGACCAGCGTGCCCGCCTCGATCAGCGCTTTGATCACCGCGCCGTTGGCGTCGCCCGGCTTGCCGTCTGGCGTATAGACCCGCTTTCCGGCGAACAGCGGCACATGCGCATAGTAGGTACCGTCCTCGCCGACGGTCTGGGGGATCTCGACGCCGTTCCTGCGGCCGAGCTCGAAGTCGTCGGCACCGTGCCCGGGAGCGATGTGGACGAAGCCGGTGCCGGCATCCGTGGTGACGAAGTCGGCAGTGAAGACCTTGACCTCGAAGTCGTAGCCGCGGCCGGCGAGCGGGTGCCGGCAGACGGTGCCGACGAGGTCGCGGCCCTTCAGCGTGGCGAGAACCCGGTGGCCGGCGATCTTGGCAACCGGCAGGAACCCGGTGAACAGCGCCTCGGCGACGACCAGCTTGGCACCTGGCTTGACGAAGGCACCTTCCGCCGCCTCCGTGACCTCGATCACTGCATAGTCGAAATCCTCGCCGGCGGCGATCGCCCGGTTGCCCGGGATGGTCCACGGCGTCGTCGTCCAGATGACGATCGCGGCCCCGGCGAGCGCCGGCACCGAGGGTGTCGCCACCTGGAAAGCGGCATGGAGGGTGGTCGACTTGTGATCGTGATACTCGATCTCGGCCTCGGCCAGCGCCGTCTTCTCGACCACCGACCACATCACCGGGCGGGCGCCCTGGTAGAGGCCGCCGTTCATCAGGAACTTGCCTATCTCGCGGACGATCTGGGCCTCGGCGCCGTAGGACATGGTGGTGTAGGGGTTGGTCCAGTCGCCCTCGACGCCGAGGCGGCGGAACTCATCCCGCTGGATGTCGATCCACTTCTCGGCGAAGTCGCGGCAGACCTTGCGGAACTCGGCGATCGGCACCGTGTCCTTGTCGAGACCCTTGGCGCGATAGTCCTCCTCGATCTTCCACTCGATCGGAAGGCCGTGGCAGTCCCAGCCCGGAACGTAGTTGGCGTCCTTCCCCAGCATCTGCTGGGAGCGGTTGATGACGTCCTTCAGAATCTTGTTGAGCGCGTGGCCGATATGGAGATGACCGTTCGCGTAAGGAGGGCCGTCATGGAGGATGAACTTCTCGCGGCCGGCCGAACGCGTGCGCAGCTTTCCCCAGAGGTCCATCTCCTTCCAGCGCTTCAGATGCTCGGGCTCGCGCTTGGCGAGGTCGCCACGCATCGGGAACTCGGTCTTCGGCAGGAAGACGGTGGCCTTGTAGTCGGTCTTGGAAGCGTCGTCGGTCATGGCAGCGTCTCGAAGTCCTAGGAGGCGGCGGCAAGCGCCAGCCGGGTGCGGGCCTGACGGCAGTCCTCGGCGATCTGGCGCTTGAGCGCGTCCAGATCCGGGAACTTGGCCTCGGGCCGGAGATAATCGACCAACCGAACGCGGAGCGTGCGGCCGTAGAGGTCGCCGGAAAAGTCGAAGACATGGACCTCGACCAGCACGCCGCGGTCGGCGACGGTCGGGCGGATGCCGAGCGAGACAACGGCGTCGCGCCAGCGGCCGTCGATCAGCGCCTGGGCGGCGTAGACGCCGAAGGCCGGATGCAGAGTCTCGCCGAGACGGAGGTTGGCGGTCGGGAATCCCAGCTTGCGGCCGAGCCGGTCGCCCGACTCGACCGCCGCCTCGATCTCGAACGCCCGGCCGAGGAGCCGCTGGGCGGTGCGCATGTCGCCTTCGGCGATCAGGTGGCGGATGCGGGACGCAGAGAACGCCTCGCCGTCCGCTCCCTTGACCGCGGCGACGCGGGTCACACCGAAGCCGAGCGCATGGCCGGCCGCCATCAGCGTCTCGCCGGTGCCGGCGCGGCCGCGGCCGAAGCAGAAGTCATAGCCGACCACCACATGGGAGACGCCGAGCGCGCCGACCAGCGTGCGTTCGATGAACTCCTCGGCGGTCCGGGACGCGAAGTCGCGATCGAAGGTCAGCCTCACCGTGAAATCTAGGCCGAGCTCGGCGAGAAGCCGCCGCTTCACCGGCCATGGCGTCAGGCGAAAGGGCGGCGCCTCGGGGCGGAAGACCGCCTTCGGGTGCGGCTCGAAGGTGAGGATGCCTGCCGGATGCAACTCGGCCCGGGCACGATCGGTGGCGGTGCGGATCAGCTGCGCATGGCCGGGATGGAGGCCGTCGAAATTGCCGACGGCGACCACGCCGCCCCGAAACGGCGGGGGCAGCGCCTCCGGATTCTCGAACAGCTCCATGGACGTCCCTCGGATGCGCGGCCCTTTGTGGTCCGGCGCCGCTTCCGAAGTCAATGATTTCAGCCGGAAATTCCCATGGGACTCAGCTCCTCGCGGGGACCATGACGACGGCCTCGCCCTCGATCACGATCTGGTTGCGGACCGAGCAAATGGTCTGCATCACCACTCGCTTCTTATCCGGCACGATGTCGGTGATGGTGGCCGTGGCGGAGACGGTGTCGCCCGAGCGGACCGGGGCCCGGAACTTCAGGTTCTGGCTGAGGTAAATGCAGCCCGGGCCGGGCAGCTTGGTGCCGAGCACGGTCGAGATGAAGCTCGCCGACAGCATGCCGTGGGCGATGCGGCCCTGGAACATGGTCTCCTTGGCGAATTCCTCGTTGATGTGAACCGGATTCATATCCCCGGAAACGCCGGCGAAGAGGACCACGTCGGCCTCGGTGACGGTCTTCGCATAGGAAGCCGTCATCCCGACCTTCAGGTCCTCAAGGTAGTAGCCTTGCTCGTTCATCATGCACCGGGTAGGGGTTCGTGCTGCAATGCAATATAATTGCTTTTGCGTCTGCGAACAAGGCAGCGGCCCGGCCGGCTAGTAGGTCGGCCCGTTCCTCAGATAGGTGCGACGGTCGGCCGAAGGTACCCGAAACTCGATAATCTGCTGCCCTTGCAGGACCTTGAGCGGAATCGACGTCCCCGCCGGTCCGACCGCGAAGATGCCTCGATAAAGCGATTCGAGATCCTTCACGTGCTCGCCGGCGACCGCGAGAACGATATCTCCCGACTGCAGCCCGATCTTCGCGGCCGGGCTGTCGGGGGCGACGCGGGTGATGAAGATGCGGCCGCGATGCTCCTCCGAGGTGAGCCCGAGCCAGGGCTTTGCTGCGGTCTGAGGGCGGCCATGCTTGATCAGATCGGCTAGGATCGGCTTCAGCCGGTCGATCGGAACGAACATGTTGCCGGGGATGCTGCGGTCGCCGCCGCGAAAGGCATCGCCGACATAGAGCGAGCCGATGCCGACCAGGCGCCCGTCGCCGCCGATCAGGGCGGCGCCGCCGAACTCCGAGATCGGCGGCGAGGTGAAGATGGCGTTCTCCAGCAGGTATTCCCAATAGCCGGCGAAGGTCCGCCGCGAGACGACCACGGCGGCGGTCGCCGCCTTGTAGCCGCCATATGTCGCCACCAGCACCTGCTGGCGCTCGGCCAGCCCGGAGGACTCGCCGAGTTCGATCGGCTTGACCGCGACCGGGATGGCGGTGCGGATGAGGCCGAAGCCGGATTCGTAGTCGTAGCCGACGAGGGTCGCCGAGAGCGCCTTGCCGGAGGGTCCGGTCACCTGGATCTCGCTCGCTTCCTGGACCAGGTAGCCGATGGTGACGATCAGGCCGTCCTCGCCGATGACGACGCCATGGCCGCGCCGCTCGGTGCCGAGGCTGGAGGCGCTGCGCGCCGTCGGCGGAACCTTGACCTCGACCCTGACGACGGTGGCGAGCACGTCGTCGGCGGGCTGCGCCGCCACCGGCGCGACGAAAGCGAGAAGAAGTACCAAGGCTAGGCGAAGCATTCAGCGCCTCCCGTCGGTTGGCCCGGATGCTAGCCCGATTCCCTCGGCCCGCGCAGCTTCCGTCAGCCGCCGGCCTCGATCCTCGCGTCGAATTGTAGTTCGACCTTCACCCCGTCGGGATCGAGGAAGAAGATCTGCTTTCGCGGCCGCCCCGGCACCTCGCGGGTCTCGAACGAGACCCCCCGGGCCACGAGCCGCTGAGCCACCTCGGCCATGCCGCGGGCGGCAAGCGCGATGTGGTCGAAGCCCTGCTCGTCCGACTCGCGCCCGCCCTTGCGGGTCGCGCCCCCGTCGCCGACCAAGTGCAGGATGGCCCGCCCCCCGGCGTAGAGCCAGTGCCCCGGGAACCCCAGCGGCGGCCGGTCGCCCTCGGTCAGGCCGAGCACGTCCATGTAGAAGGACCGGCTCCGCTTGAGGTCGGAGGTGGTGATGGTGAAATGGTCGAGGCCATCGACCAAGGCGGTGGGAGAGGTCATGTCGGGCTCCGGGTCGGGGCGTTGGCAAGCACCGAATCATGGTAGCTTTGCCAGCGCGTGCCGCAAGCGGCAGTAGCGAAGGGATGGGTCCGAAGATGAGCGACTACGTCGAGCGCAAGGCGCAGGATGCGCTGGCCGAGGCCCAGGGCGATCACCGCCGCGCAGCCGAGCTTCTCGAAATCTGGTGCGGCGACGACGCCCGGTTGAAGGGAGCGCTGATCCGGCCGTTCCTGCCCAACATCTGCCGCCTCGCCATTCAGCGCGCCACCGCCAAGCCGACCAAGGCGGCGCGGGCGAAGATCAAGGGGACGGCCCTCGACCTGGTCATCGACGCGCTGCAGGAGAAGGCGGGCAAGCGCCGGCTCGACCCGGCGATTCCGCAGCCGCCACCGAGGCCGGCCGAGGCCTCGCCCAAGCATTCGCGCGCGCTGCAGACGCTGGCCTCGTCCTACAAGAAGAAGAACTGACCCAGCTTAGCCGGGCTCAGTCGAGCGGCCGGCACTCCTTCGGGCGTGCGGCGAGCATGTTCTCGTACATCGCCTTCAGGTATTTCGGATCGGCGCCGATCGCCTTGGCGTTGGACCGATGCTCGGCGGTCTGGGCCACCGCGGCCGCAACCATGTGCGGCGTCGCCTCGTCCGGGAGGATCATGAATCCGCCCTTCTCGAGGTCGTTCAGAATCCCCTCCGAGGTCTTGGAGAACCGGCGGTAGGAGTTGTCCATCATGCTGACCTGCTCCCTCCGGCCGGGGCTGGACGCACGCGCCAGCGCCATCGAAAGGATGTCGGTCGTGAGCTGAGGATCGCGGGTGCCGAGCCAAGCCTCGATCATCGCCTTGTAGATCGTGCTCACATAGGTACGGAAGCCGCGCGGCCCGAGCAGGCTGCGGTTCGCCTGGAACGAAGCGTCGGCCTTGGCAACCATAGTCTCGGAGGGATCGCGGGGCGCGATCGCATAGCCCGAGAGCTCGAAGGATTTGACCACGGCACTGGCGTCCGGCTTGTAGCGTTCCCACTCGCTGTCGATCAGGAACGAGCCGAGCATGTCCGCGTGCTGATTCTGCACGCGGTTCAAAAACTTCGCGAATTCCTTCGCGAAGACGTCAATGACACTGTTGCTTGTGAGCTGCGCTCGCATTCACTCGCCCTATTCTGGCTTCGGCGCCTTCTGCGACATCGCCCTTAAGCTCCGCTCTTATCACGGAAATACTGAAAATTACCATACCTTTGAAACAGCGTCACGCAAGCCGGAGCGCAACAGCCATGTCGGTATCGTCAGAGTCCCACGGGGTTCCAGGGTGCGGAAGGATTATGATAGAGTTCACGCAAATCTGCAGTCTATGGACTGGATTCGCCAAATGCTTCGCAAGCTCAAGGATCTTTCGGGTTTGGTCGGCGTCTTCGCCGCCGGCGGGATGACGGCAGCGCTAATAGTCGGCGTATTGGCGCTGGCCGGCTAGGAAATCAGACCCATGCGCATTCTCGTCGTCGAGGACGATCCCGAACTCGGCCCGCACCTGGCGGAGGCGCTCCGGCGCGATGCCTACCAGGTGGAGCTCTTGACCGACGGCGCGCTCGCGCTCGCCCGCGGGGCGGAGGACGAGTTCGATGCGGTCGTCCTGGACCTCGGCGTCCCCACCGTCGACGGGCTCTCGGTGCTGAAGCGCTGGCGGGCGGAGAGACGTGACATGCCGGTCTTGGTGCTGACCGCACGCTCGCGCTGGGGCGACAAGATCGCGGGATTCGAGGCCGGCGCCGACGACTATGTCACCAAGCCGTTCCAGGTCGAGGAGGTGCTGGTCAGGCTGCGGGCGATCCTCAGGCGCACCACCGGCGGCGCCAAGTCGGTGCTGCGCTGGCACGAAGTGATGCTCGACACCCAGAGCCATCGCGTGACCAACGAGGGCCAGCTCGTCCGCCTCTCAGGCCAGGAGTACAAGATCCTCTCCTATCTCATGCGCAACATGGGACGGACAGTGTCGCGCTCGGAGCTGGCCGAGCACATCTATGACCATGCCTACGACAAGGATTCCAACCTGATCGAGGTGTTCATCGGACGCCTGAGGAAGAAGCTCGGCTCCGATCTCATCACCACCGTCCGAGGCCAGGGCTATCTGATCGCTCATCCGTCCGACCGTGGCGTGGCGGGCACGGCCTAGGTCTCTCGTCGGCCGGCTCGTCCTGGCCGCCGGGATCTGGATCGTCGTCAGCCTCGTCGCGGCCGGCATCCTCCTCGATGCCGCGCTCAGCGATCGCGTCGACTACGACGTCCGCCGCGACGCCGAAGCCAGGCTCGGCGCCCTGATCGGGGCGACCTCGGTCGCCAGCGACGGCCGGCCGGTGATCCAGCGCCCCCACGGCGACATCCGCTACCAGGAGCCGCGCTCGGGCGTCTACTGGCAGGTCCACGCCGCCGAAGGCAGCATGCTCCGCTCGCGCTCGCTCGGCGACGAGACGCTGCCGATGACCCCGAGCCCGGATCCGCAGCAGATCGAAGGACCGGACGACCAGCAGCTCGTCGTCCTGACCCGCACGCTGCTGCTGCCGGGGGCGCGCGCACCCGTCGTCTTCACCGTCGCGGTCGACCGCTCGGAGATCGAGGAGCATGCGAGCCGGTTCGCCGGATCGGTCAGCGCCGCCCTCGCCCTCCTTGGCGTCGGCCTGCTCGCCGCCGTCGTCGTGCAGATCCGGGTGGGCTTGAGGCCGCTCGCCGCCGTCGGCCGCGCGCTCGCCCGCGTGCGCGCCGGCCAGGCGACGGAGATCGCCGGCAACTACCCTGGCGAGCTTCAGCCCTTGGTCGACGAGATCAACCAGCTGGTCCGCCACAATGCGACGGTGATGGAGCGGGCCCGCACCCATGTCGGCAATCTCGCCCACGCGCTCAAGACCCCGATCTCCGTGCTTTCGGCCCGGGCCAGCATCGACAAGGGGCCGCTGGCTGATGTCGTGCGCACGCAGACGACGATGATGAGCAAGCACGTCGAGCACCATCTGGCGCGGGCGAGCATGGCGGGGCCGGAAGGCGGGGTCTATCGACGCACGCCCGTCGCCGATGTCCTCGACGGCCTTGGCCGCACGCTCGCCCAGATCTATGCCGAACGCGATCTCGAGATCGACGTCGACGCGCCGGAGGGGGTGCTGTTCCGGGGCGAGCGCCAGGATCTCGAGGAGATGGCCGGGAACCTGATGGACAACGCCTGCAAATGGGCCCGGAGCCGGGTCCTGGTGACGGCGCGGAGCGACGGCGGCCGGCTTGCCCTGGTGGTCGAGGACGATGGCCCCGGCATGGCCGAGGCATTTCACGGCGAGGCGTTCGAGCGCGGGCGGCGCCTGGACGAATCGGTGCCCGGAAGCGGTCATGGTCTTGCCATCGTCCGCGACCTGACCCTCCTCTATGGTGGGCAGGTGACGCTCGGGCGCTCCCGGCTGGGCGGCCTCGCCGCTACCCTCGATCTGCCCGCACCTACCGGAAATGTCACACCCCTCTAGAAATCCGCTGGAGCGATTCTGCTGCAACCTTGTGTTTGTTTAGGTTTCGTTAGTATGTTGATCTCTCCAGCAACTTTCCTCGACGAGTTCCCCCGATGCGCCTCAAGATCCTCCTCCCTGTCTCTGTTGTTCTTGGTATGTTCGCGATCCAGCCTGCCCTGACCAACGCCGCGTTCGCCCAGGCGTCGACCGCTCCGATGACCCAGCCGAAAGCGAAAAAGGCGACGGCGAAGAAGGCTGCCGCCAAGAAGGCCCCCGTCAAGAAGCCGGTCGCAAAGAAGGCCGCGGCCAAGAAGCCCGCCGCCAAAAAGGCGGCGAAGGCGAAGATGTCCTGAGCCCTGCGGACAGGCTCAACGCAGACGGGCGGCGCGGTGGCGCCGCCCGTTGCGTTTCAGGCCCCCTCGGCAATCAGGTCTCTTTCGGATCGAGCGCGTCTCGCAGCCCGTCGCCGAGCAGGTTGAAGGCGAGCACCACGAGCACGATGGCGAGTCCCGGCCACCACGACATCCAGGGAGCCTGGCTCATGAACTGCCGCGCGACGTTTAGCATGCTTCCCCAGCTCGGCGCCGGCGGCTGCTGGCCGAGACCGAGGAACGACAGCGCCGACTCAGCGATGATCGCGGCCGCGATCGCCAGCGTCGACTGGACCAGGACCGGCGCCACGATGTTCGGCAGCACATGGCGGACAGCGATCCGAAGGTGCGGATTGCCCAGCGCCCGGGCCGCCTCGACATAGTCCTCGACGGTCACCGCCAGCACTTGGCCCCGAACCAGCCGGATGAAGATCGGCATGGTCGTGATGCCGATGGCGATCATCGCATTGGTGAGGCTCGGCCCGAGGAAGGCGGCCATCGCGATCGCGAGGATCAGGAACGGACAGGCCAGCAGCGCATCGACGATGCGCATCATCAGGGAATCAACCCAGCCCTTGGCGTAGCCGGACAGCAGGCCGAGGGGCACGCCCAGCAGGACCGCGATCATCACCGAGATGACCCCGGCCTGCAGCGACGCGCGCGCGCCGAAGATCAGCCGGCTCATGACGTCGCGACCGATCTCGTCTGTGCCCATCCAATGCTCGAGCGACGGCGGCTTCCTGACCCTGAGGAAGTTGGTGGCGGTCGGATCGTATGGCGCGATCAGGGGTGCGAAGAGCGCCAGCAGCACGAAGGCGACGACCACGACCAGCCCGACGGCGGCACCGCGGCGCTGGATCAGCCGCCGCCAGGCGCTGCGCCTCTGGACCGGGATGTCGTCGGTCGCGGCGATTGCGGTCACGGCATCAGCCTCGCATCCGCGGATTGACGACGACGTAGATGAGGTCGGCGCAGAGGTTCAGGAAGATGAACCCGGTGCCGGTGCAGAGCACCACGCCCTGGACCACGGCGTAGTCGCGATTGAAGACGGCATCGACGATCAGCTTGCCGAAGCCGGGAATTGAGAAGATCTGCTCGGTCAGAACGGCGCCGCCCATGAGCTCGCCGAACTGGATCGCGCCCAGCGTCACCACCGGAATGATCGCATTGCGGAGTGCGTGCCGGTAGACGACGCGCGGCTCGCGCAGTCCCTTGGCGCGTGCGGTGCGGACGTAGTCGGACCTGAGGACCGCCAGCATCGCAGACCGGGTATGCCGCATGAAGATGGCGGCAATGCCGGTGCCGAGCACGATGGCCGGCATGATCAGAGTCGCGAGGTTCTGGCTGAGGCTCTCGCTCGGCTTGACGAAGCCCGATGCAGGCAGCCAGCCGAGCTGCACCGAGAACAAGAGGATCATCATGATCCCGAGCCAGAAATTGGGGATCGACAACCCGGCGAGGCCGACGGCATTGGCGCTGTAGTCGAGCAGGCTCTCCTTGCGGACCGCCGAGACGATGCCCATCGGGATGCCGATCAGGAGTGCTATCAGCATCGCCATGGCGGCGAGCTCGAGCGTCACCGGCAACTTGGCGGCGACCAGGTCGCTCACGGACACCTTGAGCCGGATCGACTCGCCGAGATCGCCCTGAAGCACGTTCCCGATCCAGATCAGGTACTGCTTCCAGACCGGCTCATCGAGGTGATACATGCGCCGAAGCTCGGCGATGACCTGCGGATCGCGCTCCTCCCCCGCCAGCGCCAGCGCCGGGTCGCCGGGGAGGAGGAGTTGCAGACCGAAGACGACGATCGAGATGAAGACGATCGTCGGAATGCTGACGAGCACGCGCCGGATCACGTAGGTGAGCATTGTCCCCGTGCTCCGGCGCCCGCCCTTCGATACCTCAGTTCAGCTTGATGCCGGCCAGACGGATCAGCGCGTCCGGCACCGCCTCGAAGCCCTGCACCTTGGGCGACATCGCCCAGAACCAGACCGGATGGTAGAGGTAGACTCGCGGCATTTCGTCGCCGAGGATCTTGGCGATCTTCTCGTAAGCCTGCGCGCGGGCCTCGAAGTTGCTGGTCGAGCGCGTCTCGCCGAGCAGCGAGTCGACGGTCTTGTTGCAGTAGCGGCCGTCGTTCTGGCCGCCATCGCAGGCGACGAAGGCGGTGAAGTTGCCGTCGGGGTCGACGCGACCTGACCAGCCGATCTGGTAGGCGTCGAAGTCGCCCGCCTGGGCGGTCTTCAGCGAGGTCGCGAACTCGACCTGCTGGAGCTTGATGTCGAACCCGGCCTCCTTGGCCATGGACTGGATCACCTGGGCGACCTGTTGAGGCTCGTTGCCCGGCGTGATCATCAGCGTGAAGGAGGGGTTGGTGACGCCCGCCGCCTTGAGCAGTTCCTTCGCCTTGGCGACGTCGCGCTTCGGCGACGGAACCGACTTCGTGTACCAGGGATTGTTCGGCGGCACCCACTGGTTGCCCGGGAGGAACTCGCCGTTGAACACCACCTGGTTGATCGCGTCGCGGTCGAGCGAGAGCTCGAACGCCTGCCGGATGCGCTTGTCCTTGGCAAGGACGTTGGTCTTGCCGCGCTCGCCGTTGGCGACGTTGATGGTGATGCCCTGGTAGCCGAGGCCCGTCTGCGAGACGAACTTCAGGCGGGAATCCTTCTTCACGTCGGCAACGTCGGTCGCCTGAAGGCGCTCCAGCATGTCGATCTGACCGGAACGGAGATTGGCGAGGCGGACGGTGCCGTCGACGATCGGCTGGTAGGTGACGCGCTCGACGTGATGGGCGGCGGCGTTCCAGTGTTCCTTGAATTTCTCGAGAACGATGCGGTCCTGCTGCACGCGCTCGACGAACTTGTAGGGACCGGAGCAGACCGGCTTGGCGCCGAAGTTGGGCCCCGCCTCCTTCGCCGCCTTCGGCGAAACGATCATGCCGGCACGATCGGTGAACTGCGCCATGAGCGGAGCGAACGGCGCGTCCATGCTGACCTTCACCGTCATCGGATCGACCGCCTCGATGGTCTTGATGACGTTGATCTCGGACTTGCGGAACGAGCCCTGCATGTTGAGGTGACGATCGAGCGAGAAGCGGACCGCCTCGGCGTCGATCTTCTCGCCGTCGTGGAACCTGGCGTTCGGGCGGATCTTGAACGTGACCGACTTCTGGTCCTCAGACCACGACCATTCGGTCGCGAGCTGGGGCACCAGCTTCAGGTTCTTGTCGATGTCGACGAGCTTGTCGCACAGCCCCATGAAAACGATGCGCCCAACGAAGGTGCGCGCCAGCGTCGGATCGAGAATGTCGGGATCCTCGGCGAGGCCGATACGGAGGTGCTGCGCCGACGCGACGTTCGTCATCAAGCCGAGCGCCAGCAACGGCAGAACTACGCGCTTCATGATCAGTCTCCCAGCAACTGTTGCTTGTGCGTGGCTCGCCCCCGAGGACCACGTTGCATGAACTGTATCGTTAGTAAGACTACCTATCAAGCCGGCCGGAATGCGGCCTTCAGCCGCTCCAGCCGCGGGTTATCGGGAAGCTTGTGCTCGCCGACACCGGCACCGACCCTGTCGGCGATCTCAGGCCAGAGGTGGCAGGCGGTCGCGTGGCCACCGGCATCGGCGACCAGCGGCGGCTCCTCGGCCCGGCAACGCTCGACCGCATAGGCGCAGCGCGTGTGGAAGCGGCAGCCCGGCGGCGGGTCGATCGGGCTCGGCACGTCGCCCTCGAGGAGGGTGCGCGGCAGCTTCAGCCGGGGATCGGGCGCCGGAATCGCGTTGAGCAGCGCCCGCGTGTACGGGTGCCTGGGCCGGCGGAAGAGCGTGCGGGTCGGCGCCAGCTCGACGATCTTGCCGAGATACATGACGGCGACGCGGTCGGCGATGTGCTTCACCACAGCGAGGTCGTGGGCGATCAGGATGTAGGAGAGGCCGAGCCGCTTCTGCAGGTCCTGCATCAGGTTGATGACCTGGGCGCGGATCGACACGTCGAGGGCGGAAACCGGCTCGTCGCCGACGATCAGCTTCGGCTCGACCGCGAGAGCGCGCGCGATGCCGAGCCGCTGTCGCTGGCCGCCGGAGAACTCGTGGGGATAGCGAAGCGCATGGTAGGGCGCGAGGCCGACCAGGCCGAGGAGATCGTTGATGCGCGCCTCGGCGGCCTTGCCCGAGGCGATTCCGTGCAGCTCGATCGGCTCGCGCAGCATGGCGCCGACGGTCATGGTCGGATTGAGCGAGGCATAGGGATCCTGGAAGACGATCTGCATCTCGCGCCTGAGGCGGCGCATGTCGCCGCCGGAGAGGGCGAAGATCTCGTGGCCGTCATAGGTGATTCGGCCGGCGGTCGGCTCGATCAGGCGCAGCACCAGCCTTCCGGTGGTCGACTTGCCGCAGCCGGACTCGCCGACCAAGCCTAGCGTTTCCCCCTTCTCGACCGTGAAGCCGACGCCGTCGACGGCGCGGACCTGCCCCACAGTCCGCTGCAGGACGCCACGCCTGATCGGGAAGTGCTTGACCAGACCTTCGACCGTGAGAATCGGCTGGGCCATGGCTTCAGGCCATCTCGAGCGGAGCGCGGATACAGGCCGCCTGGTGGCCGGGCGCGACCTCGATCAAGGGCGGCTCGGCCTCGGCACACTCGGCGATGGCGAAGGGGCAGCGGGCTCGGAACCGGCAGCCCTTGGGCAGGTTCGCGGGATTCGGCACCTGGCCCTCGATCGCGGCCAGCCGGTCCTGATCGAGATCGAGCCTGGGAACCGAGCCCATCAGCCCGATGGTGTAGGGATGCTGGGGAGAGGCGAAGAGGGCTGCCGCCGGCGCACGTTCGACGACGCGGCCCGCATACATGACCAGCACCTCGTCGGCCATCTCGGCGACGACGCCGAGGTCGTGGGTGATCAGCATGATCGCCATGCCGCTCTCGGCCCGCAGCTCTCCCAGGAGTTCGAGGATCTGCGCCTGGATGGTAACGTCGAGCGCGGTCGTCGGCTCGTCGGCGATCAGGAGGTCCGGCGAGCAGGAGAGCGCCATGGCGATCATCGCCCGCTGGCGCATGCCGCCTGAGAGCTTGTGCGGATAGTCGTCGAAGCGCTTCTCCGGGCTCGGGATGCGGACGCGCCGAAGCAGCTCGATCGTGCGCGCCTTCGATTCCGCCTGGCTCACGGGCTCATGGCGTAGGATCGCCTCGCTGATCTGGTCGCCGACGGTGAAGGCCGGGTTGAGCGAGGTCATCGGCTCCTGGAAGATCATCCCCATGCGGTTGCCGCGGAGCCCCTGGTAGCGCTCGGGCGAGAGGCCGACCAGTTCCTCGCCCTCGAAGCGGATCGAGCCGCCGACGATGTGGCCGGGCGGGCTCGGGATCAACCCCATGATCGAGAGCGCGGTGACGCTCTTGCCGCAGCCGGACTCGCCGACGACGCAGAGGGTCCTGCCCTTGTCGAGCGCGAAAGACACCTCGTCGACGGCGCGAAATCGCCCGTGGTCGGTCTTGAACTCGGTCGAGAGATCGTCGACGGCGAGGAGCGGTGCGTTCACGAGAGCGCCGCCTGGGCCTTGGCGATGACGTCCATGACCTTGTCGCGATCGTGGATGCCGAACGGATCGCCCTTCTTCGCAAGGCAGCTCTTGAACGGCAGGTAGTGGGTCCGGGCCACCCCCCAGAGCCGCCGGAGCTCGGGCAGTGGCAGCGTGTGGTCGTCGACGCGGAGGTCGAGCTCCGGATATTCCTCGCCCGAATGGATCACGAGGCAGGCCGACTGCCGGCCGCGCTTGTCGCCGCCGACCGCGTCGCCGGCCTCGAGCGCCCGGATCAGTCGCTCGGCCAGCGGCTGGTCCATGTTCGCCTGGTAGGCCTTCAGCGTCTCCTGGATCACCTGCGGCCCGGCCAGCATGTTGCCGGCCACCGACACGCCGTCGGCCACCAGGTGGCCGCTCCACTCGACGCAGTCGCGCCCGGTATGCGCCGCATTGCGCCCGGCCGCGTCGATGATGTGGAACTGCCGGGACTCGCGGCCTTCGTCGGCCGCCGTCAGCAGACGCAGCGCGTCGGGCGCCGGCACGCCTGCGGCCAGCATCTTCATGCCGTTGACGCCGTAGAACGGATTGACCAGGGCCTGCGTCGACAGCGCGCCGATCTCGCTCCGCCCGTAGGGGCAGATCGAGCCGACGGCAAAGAACTTGGTGGCGACGGCAACACCGAGCGCACCCGTCTTCGGGTCGCGCGCAACGATCGACCAGGTCATTCAGCGCCTCCCAGGCACGGCAACGTTATCCCGATAGGGGGTACCGCTGCAAATCTTGCCTCGAAAGCAAATGAACGTGACGATGGGGCGCCTATTCCCTCCGGAGCACTTCCCATGGCCAAGCGCCCTCGTATCGCGATTCTCGGCTTCGCTCTCGAAAGCAACCGCTTCGCCCCGGTCATCGGCCGCGCCGACTTCGAGCGGATCAACTATCTGGAGGGCCAGGCGATCCTCGACGAGGCGAGGAAGCCGCATCCCCGAGTCGCCGCCAACGTCACCAGCTTCATCAAGACCATGGACGAATCGGGCGACTGGGAGGCGGTGCCGCTGGTCATCGCCAATGGCGGCGCCGCCGGCCCCTGCGATCACGGCTTCTTTCTGGAGCTGATGGCGCAGATGAAGGCAGGCCTGGAAGCGGCGGCACCGCTGGACGGCGTCTATTTCTCCCAGCACGGCGCCGCGATCACACCAGAGCACCACGACCCCGATGGCCTGATGTTCGCCATGGCGCGGGAGGTCGTCGGCAAGGACGTGCCGATCGTCGCCACCCTCGACCTCCACGCCAACATCTCCGAGCTTATGGTCGCCTCGACCGACCTTCTGGTCGGCTACATCACCAACCCCCATGTCGACATGTGGGACCGCGGCATCGAGGCGGCGAAGGCGATGCGCGAGCTGCTGGCCGGCGTGCGCTACCACCCGACCTTCATCCGGCTGCCGCTGGTGGCGCCGTCGGTGACCATGCTGACCGCGCGCGGGCCTTATGGCGACCTCATCAACATGGGCCAGGCGCGCCAGGCGCGGGAGAACGCCATCGTCAACGTCACGATCATGGGCGGCTTCGCCTGGTCGGACACGCCCGACAACGGCATGGCGATCATCGTCACCTCGCGGGGCTCGGCCGATCCCGGCCAGCGGCTGGCCCGCGACCTCGCCAAGGCCTGCTGGGCCGACCGAGAGCGCTACCAGGTGAAGCTGACGCCTCTGGATGACGCCATCCGCATGATGAAGGAGCTCAACCGCGACAAGGCGAAGCCTGCTCTGCTTTTCGCCGACGTCGCCGACAACCCCGGCGGCGGCGCGCGCGGCAACACCACCTGGATCTTGAAGGCCGCGCACGAGGCCAGGGTCGAGGACCTGGCGATCTCTCCCTTCTACGACCCCGACCTCGCGGCAGAGGCGCACAAGCTCGGCTGCGGCTCAACCTTCCTCGCCCGCTTCAACCGTTCGGAGACCAACGAGTTCTCCAAGCCCTTCGAGGCCGAGGCGGTGGTCCGCAACCTCTCCGACGGCATCATCATCGGCCGGCGCGGCACCGGCGCCGGACGGACGATGCGGCTCGGGCCGACGGCGACCTTGCAGATCGGCGGCATCCGCGTCGTCGTCATCACCAACCGCACGCAGGCGCTCGACACCGGCTATTTCGAAAGCTTCGGCGTCGCGGTCGAGCAGATGCGGTCGCTGGTGGTGAAGTCCCGGGGCCATTTCCGTGCCGGCTTCGATCACCTCTATCCGCACGACCGCGTCATCGAGGTCGACTGTCCCGGCCTGGTTTCGCCGATCCTCTCCCGCTACACCTGGAAGGATCTGCCACGGCCGGTCTATCCGATGGATCCGAATGCCACCTGGGCGGCGGATTGAGTCCCGCGGCTCCCCCCACCCCATCCCTCCCCACAGAGGGAGGAGGGAGCACGACGGCGGCTTTTTGCCCCCTCTGCTGTCAGTTGAGGGAGGGATGAGGTGGGGGGAGGCCGCGACCTCAGCTCTTCCGCAAGACCAGATGAAAGACGTGCCAGTGCTTCGGCTTCCCACGTGCGGTCGGCTCGTCCGTCTCCGTCTCGTCGAAGCGCTCGATGCAATAGACCGAAACCATCCGCTCGATCTCCGCGCGATCATGGATGGTGAGGCCAGGACGGCTGGCCCAGCCGTCCCTCGGCCCGAAAAGCTGCCCCGCGAAGCGCCCGCCGGACGTTAGGCGCTCACCGATCCGCCTCCAGACACGAGCGAACGCGTCCGGCGCCAGCAGCGGCAGCACGAAGCTGGCGTTGATCAGCTCGGCCGGCGGCCAGTCGGTCTCCTCGATCCGTGCAACCCGCGTCTCCAGCCCTCCGTCGGAAGCGAGGTCGGGGCGGGCCTTCAGCCTCCGGATCCCCTCCTCGCTCGCATCGATGGCGAGGACGCGCCAGCCGCGGCGGAGGAGCTCGATCGTATCGCGGCCGTCGCCGCAGCCGAGATCAACGGCGAAGCCCGGCCGCTCGAATGCCACGGCCGCCTGGATCAGCGTCGGTCGCGACGGACGTCCCTCGACGCCGTCGTAGTACGACGCGAAGTCTCGACGCGTGCTATCGTCCGCGGCGTTGGCCATCGGCAAGGATGAGATCATGGCCGGGCGCATCCGTCACCTCGCCTTCGCCAAGTACCGGGCGGTCCCCTGGCGGAACGGTGGCGGCATCACCTCGGAGATCGCGGTCGAGCCGGAAGGGGCGACGGTTGACACCCGCTTCCTCTGGCGCCTCTCGCTCGCCCGCATCGACCGCTCCGGCCCCTTCTCCGCCTTCGAGGGCTACGACCGGACGATCGCGCTGGTCGCCGGCGCCGGCATGATGCTGGATTTCGGCAGCCGCGGCTCGGCCCGAGTCGACAAGCTGATGCAGCCGCTGGCCTTCTCCGGCGAATGGGCACCCGGATGCGACCTGCTGGGCGGGCCGACCGAGGACTTCAACGTCATGACCGACCGCGCCCGCATCCGCCACCGGGTCGAGCGCATCGAGACGAGCCCGACCGCGCGCGTCGTGGCGCCGGCGCCGACGCTGGCGGTCTTCGCTCCCTCGGGCGGAAAGCTGGTGGTCGACGGCGAGACGGTCCAGATGGCCGCGCGCGACACCGTCATCGCCGAGGGCGTGTCGGCGGCCTCGCTGACCTCGAGCGGACTCGCGCTTGCGATCGGGCTGTTCCCGATTTAGGACCGACTACTTCGTCGCGCCTAGGGGTATCACGTAGGAGAGCATCAGCGACTCCTCGCCCGGGTTCTTCTTGTTGCGGCCGAGCCCGGCATTGGAGAGGTGATGGAAGGAGATGCCGATCCGAACGTCATTGTCGAACCGGTAGTGGATCGCCGCGCCGGTGCGGAACTCCAGCGTATGGCCGAGGTCCTTGCCGTCGCCCTTGCGGTAGGCGCCGACCGCGGCGCTCGGCGTCAGCACCACGCGCTTGTCGAGCCACCACAGCTCGAAAGCCAGGCCGGCATAGCCATAGGCCGCGCCGTCGGACGTCGCCATGCCACCGACCATCGGCCGGAGCCACCAGAGCAGCGGCTTGCCGCGCCATTCCAGACGCCCCTCGGCGGCTGAGCCGTCGTCGTTGATGTCAAAGACTCCCAACGAGACGTCGAGCATGTTCGGGGTCTCACCGGCCTTCGCCGGAGCGGCGAGGACGACGGCGGCGAGCAGCGCCGCGGCGAAGATCCTCACGTCTTCTTCCCCCTCTTCGCCTTGCCGCCGGCCTTGGGCTTCCAGGCGGCGTATTCCTTCTTCGCGGCCTCGTTCGGCGGATAGATGCCGAAGATCGACCGGCCTTCCCAGACCTTCTCGGTAACGAACGCCTCGAAGCGCTCCTGCCCGGCCGCGTCCTTGGCGATCTCGTCGGCGAGGTGGCGCGGGATGACGACCACGCCCTCCTGGTCGCCGAAGATGACGTCGCCCGGATAGACGCCGACGCCGGCGCAGGCGATCGGCACGTTGAGGTCGACGGCATGATGGTGGATCAGGTTGGTCGGCGCCGACGGCCCCTGGGCGTATGTTGGGAACGGCAGCACGGCGATCCCGGGGGAATCGCGGAGTCCACCGTCGGTGACCACGCCCGCGGCGCCGCGCTTCATCATGCGGGTGACCAGGATCGAGCCGGCGGAGGCAGCTCGCATGTCGCCGCGGCAATCCATCACCAGCACATGGCCGGGCGGGATCGCCTCGACCGCCTTCCGCTGCGGGTGCTCCCGGTCCTCGAAGACGCCGAGATGGTCCAGGTCCTCGCGGGCCGGGATGTAGCGGAGCGTATAGGCCTCGCCGACCATCACCGGCGCGTCGGGATTGAGCGGCTGAAGGCCGATCAGGAAGACGTTGCGGAAACCCCGCTTGAACAGCTGGGTCGTCAGCGTCGCCGACGAGCACTGCGTCAGCAGCTTCCTGGTCTCCGGCTTGAGTGGCGTCGGCTTCTTCATGTCATTACCTTCTCTTCGGCAAATGCGCGGAAACGGTCGGTCGCCCGCACGAGCTGGGCACGCACGCCCGGCTCCAGCGCCGAATGGCCTGCATCGGGCACGACCACGTATTCGGCCTCGGGCCAGACCCGGGTCAGCTCGTCGGCGGTCACGATCGGGCAGACCATGTCGTAGCGGCCCTGGACGATCACCGTGGGTATCCGGCGGATGCGATCGATACCCGCCAGCAGGCCGCCTTCCGGCAGGAAAGAGCCGTTGGCGAAATAATGCGCCTCGATGCGAGCCAGGCCCAGCGCGTGGCTGTCGGAGGAGAATTGCGCCACCAGCTCCGGATTCGGCAGCAGGGTCGAGCAGGCGCCCTCGAAGCGGCTCCAGGCCCTTGCATAGGGCAGGTGCACCGACGGGTCCGGATGGACCAGGCGCCGGTGATAGGCGTGGAGGAGGTCGTTGCGCTCGGGCTCCGGGATCGGCTCGGCAAAGGCCCGCCAGGCTTCCGGATAGATCGAGCGGACGCCTTCGACGAACCAGTCGATCTCGGCCTTCCGCGACATGAAGATGCCGCGCAGAACGAAGGCGAGGCAACGCTCGGGATGGACCTGGCCGTAGGCCAGCGCCAGCGTCGATCCCCAGGAACCGCCGAACACCACCCAGCGCTCGATGCCGAGGTGACGGCGGAGCCTCTCGATGTCGCGGATCAGGTGGGGCGTGGTGTTGTCGTCGAGCGATCCCAGAGGCGTCGAGCGGCCGGATCCGCGCTGGTCGAAGATGACGATGCGATAAGTCCGGGGATCGAAGAATCGGCGATGGGTCGACGAGGCGCCGGCGCCCGGGCCGCCATGCAGGAACAGCACCGGCAGCCCCTTGGGATTGCCGGACACCTCCCAGTACATGACGTGGCGGCTGTCGAGGTCGAGACGGCCCTGCGCATGCGGGTCGATCTCCGGGTAGAGCTCGGCATGGATCATGGGGCGCGGATCATAGCGACGGGACCGGTGGCTTGGCAAAGAACGTGTCGACCCCGCATGATGGCCCTTGGAAACCGCCGTGATCCGCACTCTCACCCTCCTCCTCTTCATCGCGCCGGCCCTCGCCGGCTGCTCGGTCAATCCGGCGACCGGCGGCCGGAGCTTCACCAGCTTCATGAGCCCTGAGGACGAGACCCGCGTCGGCCGCGAGCAGCACCCGCAGATCGTCCGCGCCTTCGGCGGCGCCTATGGCGACCGCCGGGTCCAGGACTACGTGGCCCGGGTCGGCCAGAGCCTGGCCCAAATCTCGGAGCTGCCGGCCCTCGGCTTCACCTTCACCGTGCTCGATTCGCCGGTCGTGAACGCCTTCGCGCTCCCGGGCGGGTATATCTACGTAACCCGCGGCCTGATGGCGCTCGCCTCCGACGAAGCCGAGCTCGCCGGCGTGCTCGCCCATGAAATCGGGCACGTGACCGCCCGCCACGCCGCCCAACGCTACAGCCAGCAGGTCGTGGCCGGACTGGGTGCCGCCGTCGCCGGCGCCATCACCGGCTCGGACGAGATTGCCGACAGCGTCTCCTTCAGCGCCTCTTCGGTTTTGCAAAGCTATTCCCGCGACCAGGAGTTCGAGGCCGACACCCTCGGCATCCGCTATCTCGGCCGGGCCGGCTACGCCCTGGAGGCGATTTCCGCGTTCCTCGCCAAGGTCGACCGTCATGCCCGGCTGGAGGCCGAGATCGGCGGCCGCGCGCCTGGCGAGATCGACAGCGCGAGCATCACGGCGACCCACCCGCGCACGCTCGATCGGGTCGAGCGTACGGCGGCGCCGGCGGGGACCGTCCAGGGCCGGCGCGAGAGGGCCGCCTACCTCAGCATCATCGACGGGATGCTCTACGGCGACGATCCCGATCAGGGTCAGATCCGCGGCCAGACCTTCATCCATCCCAGGCTGGCGATCCGCTTCGACGTCCCTCCCGGCTTTCGCTTGATGAGCGGCACGCGCCAGGTCGTCGCCCAGAACGCGAACGGGGCCGCGATCGCCTTCGACACCGCCCGCGCCGACCAGATCTCGATGGCCGACTATCTCGGAACCGTCTGGGGCAAAAGCCTGCGCCTCGTCGATATAGAGCGGATCCAGATCAACGGCCTGGAGGCGGCGAGCGCATCGGCGCGGATCCAGGTCCGGCGGGGACCCATGGATCTGCGCCTGGTCGCGATCCGGGTCGAGGCAACCATCCACCGCTTCCTGTTCCTGATCCCTCCGCAGCAGAGCGAGACCCTGTCTGACGAGCTGCGTCGAACCCTCTTCAGTTTCCGCAGGCTATCTGCTGTCGAGGCGGCGGCAGCGCCGCGGCGCATCCGCCTGCACACCGTGCAGCCGGGCGAGACCAAGTCCCGCCTGATCCAGATGATGGCACCTGACGCCGCGCGCGAACGCCGCTTCGACATCATCAACGGACTGGGCGAGAGCACCAGCCCGCCACCGGGGTCACTGGTCAAGGTGATCACCGAATGACCGGCACCCCGACGCCGCACCAGCCCCGCCGACGTTCCTGGCGACCCCGGATTCCGATCATCGCCGTGCTCCTGATCGGTGTCGGCGGCCTGGTTCTGGCGGCGGTGCTGACGGTTCTCGTCATCGGACTCGGCTCGAACCGCCGCAACACCTTCGACCTGCTCTCCGAGAAGGCTGACCTCGTCGTCAGCGCGATCGAGCAGCAGGTGCGCCTGCACCTGGAGCCGTCGCGCCATCAGGCGGAGTTCCTGGCGAGCTTGGTGGCCGCCCGCGAACTCGACTTCGGCAACCGGACTCAGATCGCGGAGGTGCTCTACACGGCGCTCGCGGCGACCCCCGAAGTCAGCAGCCTGGTTGCGGTCGACGCATCCTGGCAGGCGACGCTGGTCGGCCGCTCCGGCCTCGTCCTCGCCTACGACTGGAGCGACGATCCGGTCGTGCGCGAGCGGCTGGAGGAAGCCAGCCGCACCAAGCAACCCTATTGGGGCGAGGTTCTGTGGACGCGCGAGGTCGGCGCCTTCATCAACCTCCGGACCCCGCTCTGGCGTGACGGCGTCTTCGTCGGCGCGATCGCTGCGGTCGTCCAGGTCGGGAACCTGTCGCGCACCCTCCACACCATCCCCGGTGACGTCGACGGCCGCGCCTTCATCCTTCGCGGGCGCGAGGAGGTCCTGGCCCATCCCCATCTCGCCGGACGGCGCTCCGCGGCCACCGACGAGCGCCAGCCGCTGCCCTCTCTGGCGCAGATCGACGATCCGGTCCTGGCCCGCATCTGGGATCCCAAGCGCGTTGCGATCAAGCCCCTCTCGCTGGGCGCGACTGAGGTCCATATGGTCGACGTCGGAGACACCGTCTACGTCTTCCTCACCCGCGAACTTCGCGGTTTCGGGCCGACGCCCTGGATCATCGGGACCTATTTCCACCAGGAGGACGTCGAGCGCGAGCTGCGCCGGCTGACCCAGGCGAGCCTCGCCGGCGGAGCCGTCCTGGTGGTCGCGCTGCTCGCCGCGATCGGATTCGCCCGCCTGCTCGGCCGCCCGATCCTCTCGCTCGCCCGCGCCGCCGAAGCCGTCCGCAGCCTCGACCTCGCCGCCGCCAAGCCGCACCGGCGCAGCCTGGTGCGCGAGCTCGACGACGCCGGGCGCGCCTTCAACCAGATGCTGGCGGGGCTTCGCTGGTTCGAGACCTACGTGCCGCGGCGGCTGGTCGGCCATCTGATCGGGCGGGGCACGACGACGGTGGAATCGGCCGAGCGCCGGGTGACCGTGATGTTCACCGACATCAGGGGGTTCACCAGCCTCTCCGAGCGGTTGTCGGCAACCGAGGTCGCCGCCCTGCTCAACGAGCACTTCGCCCTGATCGACGGCGTCGTCGAGTCCGAGGAGGGCATCGTCGACAAATACATCGGCGACAGCGTCATGGCCTTTTGGGGTGCCCCCTCGATCGAAGTCGACCATGCCGCGAGGGCGTTGCGCGCGGCCCGGGGGATCGCGAGCGCCGTCGCCGCGGACAACCAGCGACGCACCACCGACGGGCTGCCGGCGATCCGCGTCGCCGTGGGACTGCACAGCGGCCCCGTCATCGTCGGCAATGTCGGACCGGCGGGCCGGGTCAACTACACCATCGTCGGCGACACGGTGAACACCGCCGCCCGCGTTCTCGGCGAGGCGAAGCTCCTCGATGAGCCGGCCGATGTCACGGTGCTGGCCAGCGGCGAGACCGTGCGCGCGGCCGGCCAGGAGGCGCGCCAGTGCCGCAGCCTCGGGACCCGCCAGCTTCGCGGCCGCGTCGAGGCGATCGAGCTGTTTCGCGTCACCTGAGGGGACGCCGGGCCTGAGGTACCAAGCCATGGCCGGCAGGGTTATCCAAGGCCCGAAACCCACGCATCGTCGAGTTTCGTGCACGGCGCCCGCGAGCTACCGGACGTCCCCGTCGAAAGCTACAATCTCGAGATCCGCGACGAAGAAGGCTTCATCGGCGATCGCGCCAGCGGCCGGGCCTTTCGCGCGACCTTCGACAAGATCCGGGCCGGGGCGCGCAAGGTCGGCGACGACCCCTTCGGTGATGCGTCGAGCGCCGCGCTCGAGAAGAAGTCCCTCGACAAGCTGCTGCTGAAAGGCGGCCCCGTCGCGGCCGGAATCGTGCATGCACAACGACGCCGTGGTTCAGGGCCTGAGCGAGGCGCCGAACATGCAGGACGTCAGTCGCTGGGGCGTGCTGACGATCGGCACCGGCATCGACAATGCGAGCTTCACCAACCGCAAGCCGGCATCGACGAACGCCGGGCGTCAGGCCTCGAGCTGATCGACGATCCGGCCTTCGGGGTCGAAGGCACAGGCGATCAGCGTGCCGCCGAAGCCGGCTCCGCCGTCGATCGTCGCCGTGAACGGCGTAGTAACCACTCCCGGATGCTGGCGATCGTAGCCGCGGACGACCACGGCGAACTCGCCATAGGGCTCATCCATCTGCGGGAAGGCCGGGCTGCCCCACCAGAAGCTGTCGATCTGGGCGTTCAGCGGCCGCGAGGGATCGATGCCGGCATGGCAGAACAGAAGCCTGCCGCCGGTCGCAGCCCGCCTCAGACCGGAGAAGAACGGGTCATGGCCAGGACGGGCACGGACCGCGTCGCGGAGACGGCTGGTCCAACGGCCGATCGCCAGCGGGCCGTCACGCGCCGCCATCCGCCCCTGATCGGCACTCGATCCGTAGGCGCCGAGCGTCGCGCCGACGCCATGCTCCAGCATCCAGGCGAGAACACCGCGCGGATCGGTCGCGAACTGCAATTGCAGAAGCTTGTGCCACATCTCCTCCTGGGCGCCGCGGAGATAGGCCAGATCGCAGACCATAGCGTGTCGTCGCGCGAGAAAGGCCAGGCGGAAACGGAGGAGTTCCTCGATGGTCTCGGCGGCTGCGGCACCGTGGCCCACGTAGTTGCCGAGATAGACCAGCCGGTCGTCCGCCGCGAGCCGGGACGCGAGGCCGTCATGGAGCCGGCGAAGCCGCTCGACCTCGCCATGGATCGAGGCGACCGCCCAAAGGCGGCCCCCCGTCCTGAGCTCCGCAAACTTATCCCGTTCGGCCATGCGCCGGCAGGGTCACCCGCCTCAGGCTGCCCGCAGCATCTGCTCCAGCCGCTGCGCCGCGGTCGTCTCGTCGATCTTCTCGATCACCGCGAATTCGCGGGCGAGGCGATCAAGCGCGGCCTGGTAGATCTGGCGCTCGGAGTAGGACTGATCCGGCTGGCCGGCATTGCGGTAGAGGTCGCGGACCACCTCGGCGATCGAGTTGGGATCGCCCGAGTTGATCTTGGCCTCGTATTCCTGAGCGCGGCGGCTCCACATGGTACGGCGGGCGCGCGAGCGGCCCTTGAGCCGGGTCAGCGCCGCCAGCATCTCCTTGCGGGTCGCGAGCTTGCGAAGGCCGGAGGTCCTGACCTTGGCGATCGGCAGCCTCAACGTCATCCGGTCCTTCTCGAAGGTGATGACGAAAAGGTGCAATTCCTGGCCGGCGATCAGCTGGGTCTCGGTCTCGACGATGCGGCCGACGCCGTGGGTCGGATAGACCACGTGGTCGCCGGTGGCGAAACCCGACGCCCGAATCAGCGTCACCAGCTTGGCCGACTCGCCGGCGGCCGACGGCCTGGGAGCTCCCGAGAGCGGCGGCGCCGACGGTGCCGGCTTGACCAAGATCGCAGGCTGACCGGGCACGGCCACGACCGGCGGCCTTACCGGGCTCGAGGCCATCGTCATCGACCGAGGGGCGGAACCGCCCTTCGCCATGCCGTTGGTGCCGACGGGCTTCGCCGCGATAGCCGGCTTGGGCGGAGGCCCCTTGGCGACCGGCGCTGCCTTGACGGCCTCAGGCTTCTTCGCCGCCTGGCCGTTCACTTTGTCGGGAGCGCGGGCGACCGACTCGACCTTCTTCGGTGCAACCTTCTTCTCGGGGGTCTTCTTCGCCTCGACCTTGCGAACGACCGGCGCCGTCTTCTTCGCCTGCACCTTGGCCGGCGCTGGCTTCTTTGCCTGAACGGCAGTCTTCTTCTTCTTCACCGGAACCGACTTTCCTTGCGATTTCTTGCCAGGCGCCTTCGCGGCAGAATTCGCCGGCTTGGCCGTCTTCTTCGGCTTCGCAGAGGACGCGGACTTCGACTTCTTTGCCGCCGCAGGCGCCTTGGCCTTGGCCTTTTTGGTGCTCATTGCTGCTCCAACCCTCTCGCTCGCACGCGTCGCAACGCGGTCAAGAACCCCGTCGGCAGCGGCACACGCCACCCGCCGATCCCCCCGCTAGCTATAAGCAGTTCGGAAAAAGAGACTGCAGCCGTATCCCTGGCTTAAATCCGCAGCCCCTTTCGTATTCATCTAGAGAATATGTATAGCACAATTTTCCGCTAATTTCCAGATGCCAGCGCCAAGAAGTCGCGGGAGAACTCTAACTCAACACACGCAAACCCGTGATTTATCGGCATTTACGTCTTGACACCCGCAACATCTGGCGAGCGGATCTCGTCCCGCGACTAGATCCGGACAGCTGCGTTCTGAGATCTATGCTGAGAGATGGGGTCGATGGGCGGCGGCGTCAACGCTTGGCGGGTGCCGCACTGAAGAACTTTTCGAACTTGCCCTCTACGCCTTTGAACGAATCGGCGTCGGCCGGCGCCGGGGCCTTGCGGGTGATGTTCGGCCATTGTTCCGCATACTGCCGGTTCATCTCGACCCACTTCTCCGCCCCCGAGGTCGTGTCCGGGGTGATCGCCTCGGCCGGGCACTCGGGCTCGCAGACCCCGCAATCGATGCACTCGTCCGGGTGGATGACCAGCATGTTCTCGCCCTCGTAGAAGCAGTCCACCGGACAGACTTCGACGCAGTCCATGTACTTGCACTTGATGCAGGCTTCATTCACGACATAGGTCATCGCCGATCTCCGGTGGGGCGCAGGACATCGCATCCGGGAGGTGTGCCGGGATGCTGCGGGAGGAGGCTTGGCCGCGCCAAGGCGGCTCCATATAGCATCGGTCGCTGCGGGTGAAAACGCCTGCCGCTTGCCCCTCGCTCTGGTAGGGTTTTCACCTCTTCAGCCACTCCCTGCCGCCATGACCGCCTTCGACCTCGCCCGGGCACGCGCCGAAACGCCCGGCGTCCGGACCGTCACCCATCTCAACAACGCCGGTGCGGCCCTGATGCCGGCGCCGGTGCTAGCCGCGGTCATCGGCCATCTCGAACGCGAATCGACAATCGGCGGCTACGAGGCCCATGCCGCAGCCGAGGCGGCGATCGAGGAGACCTATACGAAGGCTGCGGGCCTGATCGGCGGCCGGCCCGAAGAAATCGCCTTCATCGAAAATGCGACACGTGCCTGGGACATGGCGTTCTACGGCCTCGCCTTCGCCGCCGGCGACCGCATCCTCACCGGCGCCCATGAATACGTCAGCAACTACCTCGCCTACCTGCAGGTCGCGCGGCGCACCGGGGCGGTGATCGAGGTCGTTCCCAACGACGAAAGCGGCCAGATCTCGGTCGACGCGCTCGCGCGGATGATCGACCGCCGGGTCAAGCTGATCGGTCTGACGCATGTACCGACCAATGGCGGCGTGGTCAATCCGGCGGCCGCGGTCGGCCGCATCGCGCGATCCGCCGGCATCCCCTATCTGCTCGATGCCTGCCAGTCGGTCGGGCAGATGCCGATCGATGTCGAGGCCATCGGCTGCGACATGCTGTCGACGACGGGCCGCAAGTACCTGCGAGGACCGCGCGGCACCGGCCTCCTCTTCGTCAGGAGCGACTTCCTCGAGCGGATCGAGCCGCCGATGGTCGACACCCATGCCGCCGCATGGCCCACGCGCAGCACCTATGTACTGAGGCCCGATGCGCGCCGCTTCGAGAACTGGGAGACGAGCTACGCGCTCCGCCTCGGCCTAGGTGCCGCCATCGACTACGCCGCCGCCTGGGGCCTGGACGCGATCTACGTCCGGGTGCAGGCGCTCGCTGATGATTTCCGCCGACGTCTTGCCGAGATCCGAGGCGGGGTCGTCCGCGACCACGGCCGCGAGCGCTGCGGCATCGTCACCTTCACCGTCGACGGAAAGTCGGCGGAGGAGGTGAAGGCGGCGCTCGCAGCCCGAGGCATCAACGTCTCCACCACCACGGTCAACGGCACGCGTGTCGACATGGAGCAGCGCGGGCTCACCGCGATGACCCGCGCCTCCCTTCACTACTACAACAGCGAGGACGAGGTGATGCGGGTGGCCGCCGCGGTCGAAACGCTCGCCGCCTAAGGCGTTACCCCGCAGCACCGGCGCCACATCTCGCGATAGGCCTGCTCGACCGCACGGGCATGGTCCTCCGGGCGGCAGAGGGGCGAGGCGGCGACGCGGTCGCGAAGCCCGGCACGGAGCCCGGCCAGACGCGGGCGATCGGCGGCAAGCCCGGCGGCAATCCGCACATAGGCATCGGCATCGGCGGCAACGAGCTCAGGAAGGCCGACAGCGGACAACAGGCTCGCGCCGACCCGGCCGGCGAAGCAGGAACCGGCCAGCGCGACGACCGGAAGTCCCATCCACAGCGCCTCGAAGCTCGTGGTCGAGCCGTTGAAGGGAAACGGGTCCAGCGCGATATCGGCCTCCCCGAGCCGCGCCAGATGATCGGCGTGACCGCGGCTGTCCGAAACGAAGACCAAGCGGTTCCGGCCGACGCCGTGGGCCGCGAATTGCTGCTCCTGACGCAGCCGCGTCACCGGATCGGAGAACGCATCGGAAAACTTCAGAACCAACGACGACTGAGGGACCGCAGCGAGCACCCGGCTCCAGAGCGTAATCGTCTCGGGGCTCAGCTTGGCCGGATTGTTGGCGGAGATGAACATCGTCATGTCTCGCCCGAGGGGTTGCGGGCGTACCGGCGCCGCCGCCGGCGGCGTGTGGAGGTAAAAGCACGGCAGGCGCACCAGGGTCTCGACGAAACGCTCCGGCGTGTCCGGCGGGTGAAGCACGGCGTCGGTCAGCCAATAGCCGATCTCGGCCATCCCGGAGGTGCCGAGATCGTGCGCGCTCACGATCACCGGCGCCGGCCGGAACGCCGCGACCAGCGGCCGGTTGTCGCCGGTATGCGCCCCCAGGATCACGAGGATGTCGACCTGGTCCTGCCGGATCCGCGCGGCGATGGACTCATCGTCGGCCAGCGTGAGATCGTTCCAGAGATCCGCCGATCGTCGCAGGCGTTCGGTGGCCTCATCGGCCCCTGGTGTCACCGAATAGAGCGCTACCTCGAAGGCCGACCGGTCGTGGCAGCGGACGAGCCCCTCGACATTGCGGGCGACCGGATGCGCGCGGAAGTCCGACGAGAGATAGCCGATGCGCAGACGGCGGCCGGGATCCGGGTTCTTCGGCTCGACGGCCATCGGCCGTGCGTCCATCCGGCCGTGACGGGCCGCCCACCGCGCAGCTTCGTTGGCACGGCGCCGATTGCCATAGTCGGCACGATAGGCCAAGGCGAAGAGCAGGTGGCTGTGGACGCGCGCATCTCCAGGCACGAGCGCCAGGGTCCGCCGGAAGAGCCCGATCGCCGTCTCGACGTCCCCACGCCCCTGCGCCAGGACTCCCTCGTTGTAGATCGCCCGGGCGAAGTTCGGCGCCATCACCAGGGTCACGCGGTAGGCCGACCGAGCCTCCGCTTTGCGGCCGATCCCTTCCAGTGCTGCGCCGAGATTGAGCAAGGTCGGAGGCTCCGGCCCCGCCAGGCGGAGCGTGCGCATCAGCGCGTCGATCGCCGGCTGAAACCGTCCCTCATGGAGCAGGCAGACCCCGAGATTGGCATGTGCCGGCGGGAAGGCGGGTTGAACGGCGAGCGCACTTCTAAGGAGACGCCGCGCCCGCACGAGCTCGCCGCGCTCGACCAGAACCCCCGCGGCATTGGCTCCTGCGGCCGCATCTCCGGGCGCGACGGCAAGGACCCGGAGATTGCATACGAGCGTCGGTCGCCCGGTCGCATGAGCCACCAGACCCTGAAGAAACAGCGAGTCGATCTCGGCGGGCGATCCGGCAAGACGCCGTTTGAGTCGGACGGCGGCGGACGAGAAGCGCCCACCCTCGATATCTCCGACGACGTCCGCCAGCTCGATACTCAAGCGAAAATCTCGCCTCCTGAAGGGCCCGCACTATAGACAGCGAGAGGATCGGACAGAATGCGGCAGAGCGCTGCCGGTGCGAATGAAATCCGGCAACGTCGCGACCCGCTGTTTCCTGATGATGGACAAATCCTATCGGCCGCCTCGAGGACATGGAGATTTTCGCCCGCGTCGTCGAGGCCGAGAGCTTCGCCGGTGCCGCGCGGCGACTCGCGTTCTAGCTCTCGTTCATGAGCCTGTCGATCGCCCGGCGCTCGGCCTTGGTCGGTCGGCCGGCGCCCGCATCGCGCGTTCCCGGCAATGGCGGCGCTTCGGCGCTTCCGGCAACACGCGGCACCGGCGGGGAGAGATCGGCATAGAGCGCGCGTGCCTCCTCGGCCGGGCCCCGGCGCACGCCGAGCGCCTGCACCTCGATCACCCGGATATGCGGCCCCAGCGGGAATGTCAGGACGTCGCCGACCCTGATCGCCTGGCTCGGCTTCGCCACCACGCGCCCTGAAACCCGCACCCGGCCGCCGGCGCAGAGCTCGGCCGCCATGGTCCGGCTCTTGAGGAAGCGGGCGAACCACAACCATTTGTCGAGGCGGAGCTGCTCCCCCGTCACGGACGCCTCAGCAGATGCGCCAACGTGGCGAAGGGCGAATCCTGGTTGACCGCCGACCGCCGCTTCGGTCGGCGCCGGGCGGCGTTCCGGCCGCGCGGCGAGAACAGCGTGCCCTCCGGCCCGACCTCGGCCCCGTAGCCCAGATCGGCGAGGATGCCGGCGAGTTCGCCCGGGCGGCAGCCGGCGAGCTCGACCAGGCGGTGAGTGGCAAGGAACGGTCCCTGCGCAGCGAGCGCGCGGGCGGCCAGGGCCAGCCGTTCGATGCGATCGCAGCCGAGCGCGTGGCCGCCAAGGACGGCGCGGCCGACCGAGGCCCAGTAGGCGGACGGAGCCGACGGATCAGCCGCCGGCGCCGGCCCTCTCGGAGGATCGATCGGCACCCGGCCGGCAGCGACCGACCAGAGGAGAGCCAGCAACCGCGCCGACGCCGGCTTGGCCAAGGACGGCAGGAAGACATAGTGCACGCCGAAACGGACGCCGAGCCGCGCCAGCGCCTTGCGGTCGGCGGCGCCCAACGCCGTCACCTGCGTCTCGACGTCGGTGCGAGGGACCGTTCCCAACCGCTCGACCAGACGGAAAGCAAGTCCGCGGGCGGGACCGCTCAACTGCGCTGCATCGCGAAGCGCGGTCAGCGCCCCGATCTCCCGAGAGAGGTGCCTGGTGAACCAGCCGCCGAGGCGGCGAACCACGCGCTCGCGGTGAGACGGTTCCAGGAAGTCGTTAGCCAGGATCTCGACCCGAGGCTCGATCGCCGTGCGTCCGGACGTCAGTCGAGCGACCGCCGCGCCGTCCCAGAGCAGCGTCGCGCCGTCGAGGCGGAAGGCCGCATCTCCGGCCGCCTCGAGCTGATCGACCCGGCGCGCAACCTCGCGCGGAACCACCCGACGGGCCGCGCTCAGAACCGGCCGGGCCTCCGGCTCGCTGCCGACATCGGGGACGAAGCGAAGCCCCTCCAGGCGGCCGACCGCATGGCCTTCGACAACCACTTCGCCGTCTGCACGGACGGCGGCGACCATCTCCTCGCCGCCAGCCAGGCGCTGGGTCAGCACGGCGGCGCGGCGGTCGACGAAGCGCTGGGTCAGGCGTTCGTGCAGCGCGTCCGACAGCCGGTCCTCGATCGCCCGCGCCCGCTCCCGCCAATGGCCGGCATCGTCGACCCAGTCGGGACGGTGGGCGACATAGGCCCAGGTACGGCAATGGGCAATGCGCTGGGTCAGGGTGTCGATGTCGCCTTCGGTACGGTCCAGCGCCTGCACCTGGCGCGCGACCCAGTCGGTCGGCAGCCGCTCCGTCGGTCCGACCAGATGGCGATAGATCTGACCGATGAGCCTGGTGTGGGCCTCGGCCAGGATCTTGCGGAAGTCGGGGATCTGGCAGACTTCCCACAGAAGTCGAACGCGGCCCTTGGAGGTCGCCAGCGCCTGGATCTCGGGATCGCGGGCCAGGACCTGCAGCGCCAGATGGTCGTCGGCGTCGCGCTTTCGCATCAGCAGCGAGGACGGCGGCCGGGCGTCGAGAGACTGCAGCAGAACGTCGATGGAGCGGAGATCGAGGTCGTGGTTGCGCCACCACAGGCGCTGCAGCGGCTCGAAGCGGTGCTCCTCGATCCGGGCGACCTCCTCCTCATCGAGCTCGCCCGCCTCGGCGGTGGTGCCGAAGCTGCCATTGGCCATGTGCCGGCCGGCGCGGCCGGCGATCTGCGCCAGCTCGGCCGGCACCAGGCGGCGGGGCGCCCGCCCGTCGAACTTGGTGAGCTGGGCAAACGCCACATGGTCGACGTCCATGTTGAGGCCCATGCCGATGGCGTCGGTCGCCACCAGGAAGTCGACCTCGCCCGCCTGGAACATCGCGACCTGCGCGTTCCGGACGCGGGGCGAGAGTGCCCCCATGACCACCGCCGCCCCGCCCCGCTGGCGGCGGATGGCCTCGGCCAGCTCATAGACGTTGGCGATCGAGAAGGCGACCACCGCCGAGCGGCGCGGCAGGCGCGCGAGCTTGCGCTGGCCGGCATAGACCAGGGTCGAGAGCCTAGGCCGGGTCACGACCTCGGCACGAGGGGCCAGCTTCCGCAGAAGCGGCCGGATGGTTTCGGCGCCGAGGAACATCGTCTCCTCGAGGCCACGGGCGCGCAGCAGCCGGTCGGTGAAGACATGGCCCCGCTCCCAGTCGGCGCAGAGCTGGATCTCGTCGATGGCCAGGAACGACACTGGTCGATCGAGCGGCATAGACTCGACGGTGCAGACGAAATATCGCGGGTTCTCCGGGACGATCTTCTCTTCGCCGGTGATGAGAGCGACGGCCTTCGCGCCCTTTATCCGGACCACGCGCTCGTAGTTCTCGCGCGCCAGCAGGCGGAGCGGGAAGCCGATCATGCCGCTCACGTGACCCGTCATCCGCTCGATCGCGAGATGGGTCTTGCCCGTGTTGGTGGGCCCGAGGACGGCGGTGATACGCCCGCCAAAGCTTGCCGCTCCGCCCATGACCAAGAAGATCGGTCTTCCCGCGCCCGTCCGCAAGACGCCGCATCAGAGCCCTTGCGCGATGAGGGGTCATTCCCATATGTGGCGGCGATTCACCTAACTTCATTTCCGAGAATCGCCGAGGCCGCCCATGACCGACACGCTCACCGAAGAGAAGCTGAGTTTCCAGGCCGAGGTCAGCCGCCTCCTGGAGATCGTCGCCCACTCGCTCTACAGCGAGAAGGAGATCTTCCTTCGTGAGCTCATCTCCAACGCCGCCGACGCCTGCGACCGGCTGCGCTACGAGGCCCAAACCCGGCCCGAAATCGCCACGTCCGACCAGCCCTTCAAGATCACGCTGACCGTCGACAAGCCCAACCGGCGCCTGACCGTCTCGGACAACGGCATCGGCATGAGCCGGGACGACCTGGTGAAGAACCTCGGCACCATCGCCAAGTCGGGCACGTCCGCCTTCCTCAAGAGCCTGTCGGGCGACGCCAAGAAGGACGTGAGCCTGATCGGCCAGTTCGGCGTCGGCTTCTATTCGGCCTTCATGGTCGCCGATCACGTCGAGGTCGTCTCGCGGCGCGCCGGCGAGGCCGAGGGCCACCGCTGGTCTTCCGATGGCAAGGGAGAGTTCACGGTGGCGCCGGCCGAGCGCGACGCCGCCGGCACCGACGTCATCCTCCACCTCAAGGAAGGCGAGGACGAGTTCCTCTCCGACTACAAGATCAAGGAGGTGGTCCGTCGCTACTCCGACCACATTCCCGTGCCGATCGAGCTCCAGATCGGCCCCGACAAGACCCCGCTCAACGACGGCTCGGCGCTCTGGCAGAAGTCGCGGAGCGAGATCACCGAGGCGCAATACACCGAGTTCTACCGTCACGTCGCTCATGCGATGGACGCGCCCTGGCTCACCATCCATCACAAGGCCGAGGGGACGATCGAGTACACCGCCCTCCTGTTCGTTCCCGGCGCGCGTCCGATGGATCTGTTCAATCCCGATCGCCGGCACCGGGTGAAGCTCTACTTGAGGCGCGTCTTCATCACCGACGACTGCAAGGATCTGCTGCCGGCCTGGCTCCGCTTCCTCCAGGGCGTCGTCGACACGCCGGACCTGCCACTCAACGTCAGCCGCGAGCTTCTGCAGAAGAACCCGCTGCTCACCAAGATCCGCGCCGGCTTGACCCGGAAGGTCCTCTCGGAGCTGGCGAAGAAGGCGAAGGACGATCCCGACTCATATCTCGACTTCTGGCAGAACTTCGGTGCCTGCCTGAAGGAAGGCCTCTATGAGGACAAGGACGAGCACCGCACCGAGATCCTGAAGCTCTCGCGCTTCCACTCGACCCAGTCGGACAAGCTGGTGACGCTGGACGAGTACATCGGCCGGATGAAGGAAGGCCAGGACGCGATCTACACCATCGGCGGCGACGATCTGGCGGCGCTGAAGGCGAGCCCGCAGCTCGAAGGCTTCGCCGCCAAGGGCATCGAGGTGCTGCTGCTGACAGACGCGGTCGACGAGTTCTGGGTGCCCTCGATCGGCACCTACGAAGGCAAGGCCTTCAAGTCGGTGACCCGCGGCGCGCTCGATCTCGACAAGATCAAGGGCGCGGAAAAGACCGACGACGAGAAGAAGACGGATGAGACCCCGGCCGAGCTCGGCGCATTGATCGCGCTGTTCAAACTGGCGCTCGGCGAGGAGGTCAAGGACGTCAAGGTCTCGGCGCGCCTCACCGACTCCGCGGTCTGCTTGGTCGCCGCCGAGGGCGACCTCGACATGCGGCTCGAGCGCCTGCTGCGCCAGCACAAGCAGCTCGACAAGGCAGTGAAGCGCGTGCTCGAGCTCAATCCCACCCATCCGCTGGTGAAGAAGCTGGCAGAGATGACCGGCAAGGACGGCGCGTCCGGCGTGATCGAGGAGGCCGCCCACCTGTTGCTCGACCAGGCCCGTCTGCTGGAAGGCGAGACCGTTCCCGATCCCCGCGCCTTCGCCAAGCGGCTCGGCGCGATGATGGAGCGGGGGTTGGTCGTCTAGGGCGTTGCGGCGGCGAGGACGCGCCCGAGGTTCGGCGCCTGGATCAAGGCCGCATGCGCCGAGCCGGGCGGGAGTTCGCTCGCCGCAAGCGTCCGCGCCAGCGCACCGCCCTTCCATGCGTCGATCCTGACCATGCCGCGGACGACGTTGAACTCGGTCAGCGTCTTCCCGGCATTCTCGCCGCGCGGGACCTTGGTCTCATGCCGCGGATCGTAGCCGACGATCCAGACTTCGCCCTCGCCCGCCCCTCCGATCGTCAGGCTCAGGCCGCCGGCCGTTCGCGTCACCGCAAGCGCCGGCCGCTCGCGCTTGGCCGCTTCGCCGATCAGACGCTCGACCGCCGGGCGGTCGGAGCCCACGGCATGCTTGCCGCCGTCGACCACCATCTGCGGCGTATAGATCTGCCTCGTGCCGAGCGACTGCGAATAGAGCCGCTGGCGCTGGGTCCAGGCGGCATCGGCGAAGGCATCCTTCCAGCCGATGTAGTCCCAGTAGTCGACGTGGAAGGCGAGCGCGATCACGTCCTTCCGCTTGGCGAGATCGCCGAGATAAGCGTCCGCCGGCGGACAGGAGTTGCAGCCCTGGGAGGTGAAGA
>CAMBVS010000003.1 GCA_945871425.1 Rhizobium sp. Q54
CGCCAGCCGGACGAACTCCCGCCGCAACGACATGATGGACCTCTCCCCCCACGGCACCGCACCCTCCTGAAAAGGCACGCAAACAGCCGTGAGTATGTGTCCACCATGTCCCCGAACACCCGTCCACCATCTCCCCGGTCCATACACGAAGCCGGGGGAGGGAGCCGGAGGCGTCCAGGCTCGGCGGCGCTGCGTGCACGGATCGCGGCTTGCCTTTAGAGTCGCGTCCCTTCACGTCCTTCCAAAGAGAGATCCCCATGGACTATCGGCTGCTCGGCGGCTCCGGTTTCAGCGTGCCAGCCTTGAGCTTCGGCACCGCCACCTTTGGCGGCGGCAACGAGTTCCTGCGCGCCTGGGGCGCGACCGACGTCGAAGGCGCGATGCGCATGGTCGACCTGTGCCTCGACGCCGGGGCGACGATGTTCGACAGCGCCGACGGCTATTCCAACGGGCTGGCCGAGGAGATCCTGGGCAAGGCCATCGCCGGCCGACGCGACAAGGTGCTGATCTCGACCAAGGCCTTCGCCCGCATGGGGCCTGGGCCGAACGACATCGGCACCTCCCGGCACCATCTGGTCGCGGCCTGCGAGGCGAGCCTGAAGCGGTTGGGGACCGATTACATCGACCTCTGGCAGATGCACACCTTCGACGCGTTGACGCCGGTCGAGGAGACCATGCGGGCGCTCGACGATCTCGTCCGCGCCGGCAAGGTCCGCTACATCGGCTGCTCCAACTATTCCGGCTGGCACCTGATGAAGTCGCTGGCGATCGCCGACCGCTATGGCTGGAGCCGCTTCGTCGCGCACCAGGCCTATTATTCGCTGATCTGCCGCGACTACGAATGGGAACTGATGCCGCTCGGCGTCGCCGAGAAGGTCGGCTGCGTGGTGTGGAGCCCACTGGCCGGCGGCAAGCTGGCCGGCAAGATCACGCGCGATCGTCCGGCGCCGGAGGGTTCGCGGATCGCCGTGCAGGGTGCCATGGGACCGCAGATCCCTGACGAGCAGTTCTACGACATCGTCGACGTGCTCCGGGACCTGGCGAAGGAGACCGGCCGCAGCGTCTCGCAGGTCGCGCTCAACTGGGTGCTGTCGCGTCCGACCGTGGCGACGGTGGTGGTCGGCGCCCGCGACGAGGCCCAGCTCCGTGACAATCTCGGCGCGGTCGAGTTCAAGCTGTCGGCCGAGCAGATCAAGCGCCTGGATCGGGTCAGCGCTCGCCCTTCCGCCTATCCCTACTGGCACCAACAGCGTCCGCCCTCGATCGTCCGCAACCCGCCGCCGGTCTGATCAACCGGGAAGGCGCTGCTCGGCCGGGTCGGTGCTGGACAACGCCAGCAGCGTCGCGCCGGGCACGTTCGTCGGCGGATAGATCACCACCGTGTTGATCCGGCGCTTCAGCACCTTGGCCTCGGCCCCGGTCTTCGAGATGGTACGCTCCCAGCCCTGGGTCAGCACCGCGCCGGAGCGGCCGAGGTCGAGGCAGGTGACGTAGCGCGGCTGTGCGTAGGGCACGGTTGGAAGGCCCAGCAGGTCGCGGGCGGCGTTCTCCCCGGCGAAGCGGCCGAGCTGGAGGGCGTGCTGGCAGGATTGCAGCGCCCGATGGCCGTCGCCGGTGTTTGCGGCGGCCGCATCTCCGGTCACGAACACCTCGGGCGCGGCTGGCGCGCGCAGCGAGCGGTCGACGATGATCCGGCCAAGGGCGTCGCGCTCGCCCGGCACGTGTCGAACGAAGCCGGAAGCGACCATACCCGTCGCCAGCACCACCGCGTCGGCGTCGAGGGCGGGGCCGGCGGCGAAGGTCACGCGATTGGCCGCAAGTGCGATGATGGTCACCCCCAGGCAACATTCGACCCCGGCTGCCGCGAGTGCGGTTTCGATCTCCGTGCGCGGGCCGGCGCCGAGTTCGGAGCCGACCGTTACGGCGCGGTCGACGAGGACGATGCGCAGGCTTTCCGCCTCGCCGCCGTGGGTCGCGATCCGGTCACGCATTTCGAGCGCCAGCTCGATGCCGGTGAATCCTGCGCCAACGACGGCGACGGTCGGCCGCGCAATACCTCTGGCGATCTCTCCCAGTCGCCGGTCGGAGGCGATCGCGTCTCGTTGGCTGTCGATGGAGTAGGCAGCCACCGCCCCCGGAACTGGTGGGCGGTGCATGCTGCTGCCGGTGGCGACGACGAGGCGGGCATAGGGGAGGTTGGCACCCGAGGCGAGGACGACGGTTTGCCGGGCAAGATCGAGGCCGGTTGCCTCGCCCTGGACGAATTTCACGCCGGCGGCGTCGAGCAGGGGGAGGAGATCGGCGCCCAGCGTTTCCGGCTTTGCCTCGTAGAGGCGGGGCCGCATCTGCAGCACCGGCTCGCGCGAGGCCATGGTCACGCGTACCTGGTCGCCGACCACGCGCCTCGCGGCCATCGCTGCCCAGAACCCGGCGAAGCCGCCGCCGACGATCAGGATCTCGTCAGTCATCGCCCGTCTCCTTGGAGGCTCTCCGGCCGGCGTAACGATCGGTGAACCAGGCGGTGATGGTGGTTGCCGCCGTCGCCGAGGCCTTGGCGCTGACCTGGCCGGCGATGTCGGCAAGGGTTCGTTGGGCAAGCTCGCGGCGCATGGCCGCCTCCGCTGACAGCATGACGGCGTGGATGGCACAGGTGCCGGAGGTGGCCGCGCGCGGGGCGGCGCCCTCGGCCCAGAGCGCGCAATGGGCTCGGATCTCGCGGCATTCGAACAGCGGTTCGCGCCCTTGGACGGCATCGGCGACGTCGAGCGTGGTGATCGCGTCCGGCGCGCGCGCCAGCTTCCAGCCGCCGCGGACGCCTTCGGAGCCGCTGACCAGCCCGGCCTTCTCGAGCTGGGTCAGCAGCTTCCGCATGAAGGCCAGCGGCAGGCGCTGGAACTCCGCGAGGTCGCGCGCGCTGGGCGCCGTCGCGCTCGGGGCGAGACTCAGGTTGAGCAGCGTATGCAGGGCGTATTCGACGCCGGCACCGTAGTAGGCCATGGATCTCTATAACTACGATTAAGTTAGTCGTAGTATATATGATCACGTCTCCAAGGCAAGGCCGGAGGCGGTCTATAGTCGGGCGCGATGAACCCTGACCCGATGATCACCGCCGCCGACATCGCCGCCTATGAACGAGACGGCGTCGTCTGCCTCCGGCGCATGTTCGATCCCGACTGGATCGCCGTCCTGGCCGCCGGTGTCGAGGAGGCGATGGCCAAGCCCGGCCCGCATGGCGAGATCTATACGAAGCCCGGCAATCCCGGCCGCTTCTTCGGCGACCTCGACATGTGGCAGCGCTTGGCCCCGTTCCGACGCTTCGTGTTCGAGTCGCCGGCCGCCGCCATCGCCGGCCGCGTCATGGGGGCCAGCCGCGTCAACTTCTTCTACGACCAGCTCCTGGTGAAGGAGCCGGGTACCGGCGAGCGCACGCCCTGGCACCAGGACCAGCCCTACTGGGCGGTGAGCGGCACTCAGGTGTGCTCGATCTGGCTGCCGCTCGACCCGGTGGCGAGGGAGAACGCGGTCGAATATGTCCGGGGATCGCATCTCTGGGGACGGGCGTTCCTGCCCTATCACTTCGCCGACGGCAGCCCATATCGCGAGCGCAGCCTGGAGACGATGCCGGACATCGATGCGGACCGCTCGGCCTACGACATCGTCGCCTACGACATGGAGCCGGGCGACTGCCTGGTGTTCCAGGCGATGATCGTGCATGGCGCGCCCGGCAATGCTTCGGCCAGCCGGCGGCGGCGGGCGTTGGCGACGCGCTGGACCGGCGACGACGCACGCTACTGCGTGCATGCGGGCGAGGTGGCGATCCCGACCTCGGACCCAGGCCTCAAGCACGGCGACCCGATGGACTGCGCCTTGTTCCCGCGCGTCTGGCCGCGCTGACGCTACTTGGCACGCGCACGGAGGCTTCGGAGATTGTGGATGTGGACATGCTCGCCCGGGCGGATCGCGCTGGTCGCCTCGCCGATCGCCTCGCCATATTTGAAGATGCGGTCGCCGGGCGAGATCGCCTGAAGCGCGATCTTATGGCAAAGCGGCACGTCCTGGATCGCCTCCAGCGCCGAGACCGCCTCGCCGCAGCCGACACGGATGCGCTCGCCCCGGCCGACCGGCCTGAGCACGGTCGCGACACCGTCCTCAGGGCTCAGGCGGATCGCGTCGACCATCGGCGCTTCCATCGTCGTCTTCCTCACATCGCCGGGCCGTAGCGGGCGACGACCTCGTCGCCTTCGCCCAGCACCTCGCCCCAGGTGGCGTCGCCCGAGGCGACGGCCAGCATCCGCTGCCATAGCCGATCGGCCGCGACCTCCGGCGCCTCGCGGCCGAGGAACACGGCGCTGGCGTCGAGGTCGAGCTGCTCGCCGATCTTGGCGCAGGTGACCGGGTTGGCGCTGACCTTGAGGGTGGGCGCCATCGAGCTGACGAAGCTGTTGCCGACGCCGGTCGTGAACAGCATCAGCTGGGCGCCGGCGACGGTGAATCCGGTCAGCGACTCCGATGCATAGGCCGGCGCGTCCATGACCCAGCAGCCGGGGCCGCCGGCCGCCTCGCCATAGGCGAGCACGCCCTGGATCGGCCGGCTGCCGCTCTTGGCGATATTGCCGAGCGCCTTCTCCTCGATGCTGGAGAGGCCGGCGGCGATGTTGGTCGGCCCGGGGTTGTTGCCGGTGAGGTCGAGGCCGTTGCTGACCGCGGTCTCCTCGCGGCGGCGGACGGCGTCGTGGATGGCGGCGGCGACGGCGGGGGTCGCGGCGCGCCGTTCCAGCAGGTGCTCGGCGCCCAGCCACTCGACGGTCTCGCCGATGATGGCGCGGCCGCCGGCATCGACCAGACGGTCGGCCATGCGGCCGAGCAGCGGGTTCGACACCAGGCCGGAGGAGGGATCGGAGCGGCCGCATTCGAGGCCGAGACAGAGCGCGGAGAGCGGTGCCGGTGCGCGCCTGAAGGTGGAGACCTGCATCGCCAGCCGCGCCCCGGCGCGGATACCGCGTTCGGTCAAGGTGACGGCATCGTGGCCGCAATCATCCATGGTCAGCGCCGCGAAGGGCCGCTTGCTGCGCTCGACCTCCGCGGCGACTTCGGCCATCAGCGGCGGGCTGTCGCCGATCAAGAGCACCGCGCCGACATTTGGATGGTTGGGCAGCCGCATCAGCGAACGCCGCCAGGTCGCCCGGTCCGCGCCGAGCAGGCTGCCGTGATTGTAGGGCATGCCGACCATTACTGCGCCGCTGAGCGCCGATGCGATGCGGCGTGCTGTCGGAATGGTCAGGCCGGCGATCGACAGCACCAGAAGGTGGTTGCGGATCCCGATACTGCCGTCCGGGCGATGGTAGCCGAGGAACTCTTCGCCAGACATCTAAAGGATCAGGTCCTTTCCGTCAGCTCGGCGACCAGGGACGGGACCAGCGCGAGGCCGAGGCCCGGTTTGGACGGGAGCTTGCTTGCCTCGCCTGCATGCTTGGGAAGCTTGCCGCCGACCAGCGTGTCGAACAGCGGCGACTCGTCATACTGGTGCTCCAGCAGGTCGAAGCCGTCTAGGACGGCGGCGGCGTGCAGGCTGGCCGCGTGGCAGATGGGGCCGGTCGGATTGTGTGGGGCGCAGCCGACGCCGTAGCTGGCGCAGAGCGTCCCGGCCGCCAGCATCCCGGCGAAGCCGCCGATGTATTTGATGTCGGGCATGACGACATCGTAGCAGCCCGCCTCGAGGAACGGGCGAAGCGCGGCAGGCGAGGTCGACATCTCCAGGCCGGCAAGCTGCATGTTGCGGGCGTTGCTCCTGGCGCGGAGGCGCCGGAGCGCGTCCAGCGATTCCGCCGTCTCCGGGATCGGGCACTCGAACCAGGTGACGCCGATCTCCGCCAGCCGGTCGATGGTGCGATCAGCGGTGGCTTCGGTGAACCGCCAGTGGCAGTCGACCATGACCCTGACATCCGCGCCGGCAGCCTCCCTGACCGCGGTGATCCGGGCGACCCCGGCATCGATCAGTGCAGGCCCGGCATCGGTCTCGGCCAGGGCGGGGGTGAGGCCGTCGAAGGGCGCGAGCTTGAGGCGGGTGAAGCCGACCGCGAGGGCGTCGCGGGCGCTCGCGGCGAAGCCGGCCGGGCTGCGGTCGACGGTCCGCCGGTTGATGTTGGCATAGAGGGGGATCTCTCGCCGCTGGGTTATCCCCAGCAGCTGCCAGACCGGCTTGCCGCCGCGCTGGCCGCGAAGGTCCCAGAGCGCCTGGTCGAGGGCGCTCGAGAGGGCGGCCTCGGCGATCGATTGCTCGGGTATGGGGGCCTTCAACGGCGCCGGTGTTGCCGAGACGCCGATCAGCGCCGGCCTCTGCTCGGCCAGCAGCGCCGATACCTCCGCCTCGCGACCGGGAAGCGTCGCCTCGCCGAGTCCGGTCAGGCCGTCGTCGTCGACGACCTTGAGGAAGATCCAGACGGTCTTCTCGCTGATCCGGAGAGGCAGCGCCTCGATCTCGGCTATTCGGCTCATGGCCGGGACCTTGCCTGATGCATGGGGCACCCTATCGCGTCTTGCGGCCTTTCGCGAAATGCGTTCCGTCGTTGCGCGGCGGCGTCCGCGCCCGGAACAATCGGGCATAGCTTTCGCCGTGAGAGGTCCCGATGCCGACACCGCTCAAGACCGATCAGATCGACGCCCTGTTTGCCGGCTGGGACACGCCCGGCGCACCGGGGGGGACGCTGGCAGTGCTGCGCGGCGGCGCCGTCGTGCACCAGCGCTGCTTCGGCCTCGCCAGCCTCGAGCTCGGCGTCAGGAACAAGCCCGAGACGCGGTTCCACATCGCCTCCATCACCAAGACCTTCGTCGCCGCCGCCTCGGCGCTGCTGGTCGAGCGTGGCAAGCTCGACCTCGACGAGGACATCCGCGGCATCGTGCCGGAACTCAAGATCGACAGGCCGGTGCCGATCCGGCGACTGCTCGGCATGACCAGCGGGCTCCGCGACTCCTGGGAGCTGATGCAGCTCTCCGGTGTCGGCACCGACCAGGCCCGCTCGATCGACGACTTCCTGGACATCGCCTTCAACCAGCGCCACTTCAGCTTTCCGGTCGGCGAGCGCAACGTCTACACCAACATCAACTTCATCCTGATGGCGCTGGTGGTCGAGAGGCGGAGCGGCAGGCCCTTCGCCTCGTTCCTGGCCGACGACGTGCTGAAGCCGCTCGGCATGACCCAGACCCGCCTCCGCGACGAGGCCTCCGACGTCGCCGAGAACCTGGCCAATTCCTACCTGCCTCAGGCCGACGGCAGCTGGAAGAAGGGTGTGTTCTCGATCGGCCTCGGCGGGGCCGGAGGCCTGATCAGCAACCTGCCCGATCTCGTTCGCTGGCAGGGCATGTTCCGGGCCGGCGGCATCGGCGGCGCGAAGATCGCCCGGCTCATGGCGACGCAGGGGAAACTCGCCGATGGCCGGCCGACCAACTACGGCCTCGGCCTCAGCGTCCGGAAGTATCGCGGCCTCGACCTCTGGTGCCATGGCGGCGGGTTGCCGGGCTTCCGCTCGATCTTCGCTTTCATGCCGGGCGTCGATTTCGGTGTGGTCCTGCTCTCCAACCGCGACGACGCCGACACCTATCGTCGATTCACCGAGATCGCCGATGTGGCGCTCGCCGACGAATTTACCGAGCCATCGCCGGCCAGGCTCGGGGCGGAGCGCATGAAGCAGGTCTCCATCCCTGGCGTCAGCCTCGCCAGCCTCGACGGCCGCTACATCGACCGCGAGTCCGGCGAAGTGATGACGCTGAAGGTCAAGGAGGCGGCGATCGAGGCCGACAAGAACGGCCACGCCCTAGTGCTGCGCCCGGTCGGGGGCAATCGCTTCGTCGAGAACTGGTCCAACGTCGATACCACGGCCGAGATCGAGGCGGGCTCGAACAAGGCGCCGGTGATCCACATGGATTTCGGCGGCCAGCGCTGCGTCTTCGATCCGGCCCCGGTCTACGAGCCCAATGCCGCCGCGCTGGAGGCCTGCGTCGGCCACTACGTCAGCGACGAGCTGGCGACCACCTTCGAGGTCAGGCGGGAGACGGACGGGCTGGTGCTCAAGCTCGGACCGGGCTTCCAGCGCCAGGCGCTGGTGCCGCTAGAGCCGCTCGCCCCCGACCGCTTCGTCGGCAAGACCCAGCTCTGGCAAGGCTGGTGGGTGGTCCATGCCGTACGCATGATCCGCGAGGGCGGCAGGGTCGCGGCCATGCTCGTCAGCTCGGATCGAATGAAGGATGTACGGCTCGATCGGGTGAGTTGAGGCGGCGAGGGGCGTTCTGCCACAAGGGCGAGTTGGCCATCCGGCGGCGCGTCTGCAGCGGGCAAAGCTCGCAGTATCTCTTCCCGTCGCCGCAAGCGGTCTGGTCGAGCAGCTTCACTCGCTGCTGAAGCTACTCGGCCAGGCCCTCGCCGCTCCAGCCCGCCGAAAGCCCCGCAAAGACGATCGCGCACCTGCTCGGTCTCAGCGGACTGCTCAGGCCGAACCTCGCTTGCGCGACGCGAGGAAGTTGAAGAACAAGACAGAGAACGGGTAAGAGGCGATTGCCGGACTCAGCGCCAGAGACGCGGTCTGCCCTTCACCCGATCCAGGCGCTGCCACGTCGCCTCGTCCGCCTCGACGACCTTGTGGCCCGAGGGCTGGGGAGGCCCTTGCCGCCATCCAAGTGCGCTCACCACCGCGTCGCTGGTGTAGTAGTCGTAGATCGCGCTGGCGACCAAGGCTTTGAAGATGGGGGCGTCCGGCCCCAGATCGATCTTGCGTAGCAGCTCCGTCCGGGCCTCCGCCGACTTCGCTATGAACGCGGCTTCACCGCCAGCGGCAGCGGCGATCGCCTGAAAGACGGAGGCGTGAGCGGAGAGGCAGCCGGCTGCGTCGATGCCCGACCGCGAGGCCGCCGGCAACACCGCGTCTCCGGGAAGCAGCGTGTCGAGCACGGCGGTGCTGAAATCCTGCGTCATGCGAGTTCCACCGCCAGGTCGTCGGCGATCTTCAGGCCGAGCGCTCCGATCGTAGAGCCGGGGTTCACTGCGCCGACCGTCGGGAACAGGCTGCCGTCTGCGACCAGCAGGTTCGGCGCCGCATGGCAGCGGCCGCGGCCGTCGGTGACGGACGTCGCGGGATCGGTGCCCATGCGCGCTGTTCCCAGCAGGTGCCAGCCGGTCACCGCAGCCAGCGGAATGGTTTGGATGCGATGCGCGCCCGCCGCCCTCAAGACCTCCTGGGCGCGGGCGATGCCGAAATCGAGGCTCTTCCGCGAGTGCTCCGACAGCGTGTAGTCGAGCTTCACGCCCGGGAGCCCGTCGGCTTCGATCTTGTCGGTGAGGGTCACGCGATTGTGGTCCTCCGGCAGGTCCTCGCCCATCACCAGGACGGTCATCGAATGACGGAACTCCTCGCGCAGGAGGCGATGCGCCTCGGCACCCCAGTTCGGCTCGAGCCGTGTCGCCTGGCTCAGAAGCGCGTTCTCGCGCGTGACCTGCAGGTGGATGCCGCGCTTGAAACCGCGAGAGTCGTCGGTCTCGTAGAACTCGTGGCTGTAGAGGGCGCAGCCGACCGGGCCGACCGGGCCGTCCAGCTCCTCTTCGAACATGGCGCGGAGATATGACGCCGAATGGAACATCAGATTGCGGCCGAGCGCCGGACTGGAGAGTCCGGAAGCCATCAGCAGGCGGGGCGTGCCGATGCCGTTGCCGGCCACGACCACGTAGGAGGCCGGCTGGATCACATCGCGGCCGTCGTGGTCGCGATAGCGGACGCCGGTCGCGCGCCCACCCTCGATGTCGACCTGCTGGACGATCGCGTGCGTGCGCAGCTCGACACCGGCGGCCAATGCCTTCGGCCAGTAGGTGGTATCGACCGAGCATTTGGCCTTGGTCGGGCAGCCGAGCAGGCAGGGGCCGCAATGGTTGCAGCCGGCACGGCCGCCATGGGCGCGCGAGTTGACGGCGGCATCGACCGGCCACCAGTGCCAGCCGAGCTTGTCGAATCCCCGGGCCGCGACCATGCCGAGCCGGCCGAGCGGAAGCGGCGGCATCGGCCGTGCGGGCTTCGGCGGATAGGCTGGATCGCCGGCGAGGCCGGAGACGCCGACCATGGCGTCGTTCTCCTCGTAGTAGGGTTCGAGGTCGAAATAGTCGAAGGGCCAGTCGTCGCCGACGCCGTCCAGCGTCCGCGTGCGGAAGTCGGAGGGATGCAGGCGAGGAAAGTGGGCGGCCCAGTTGATCGTCGATCCGCCGACGCCGTTCCACATCAGCGGCTTGAAGGCGGAGTTCTCGTCATCGATCGGGTAGTCGGCCGACGGCGCGGGGTTCTTCGACTTCAGCCGCAGATTGGGATACGTCGCCCAGTCGCCCAACGTCGCCCGCTGCCAGTCCGCTCCGGCCGGCGGCATGGTCGCATGGTCGACCCAGCCGCCGCGCTCCAGGCAGACGATCCTCAGCTCGGGGACGCGAGTCGTCAGGCGCCAGGTGAAGGCGGCGCCGCCGAAGCCGGCGCCGACCACGACGACATCGACGGGCTCCCGGCGGATCATCGGTCCGGTTCCCGCATGGCGGGAGAAGGGCAAGGGTTTGGGGTCATGGCGTCGTCGGCCTCGAGCGAACTGATTTGATCGGGTGAAATGCTACTGTAACCTTCGACAGGGCATCTATACGGAACTGCCGCCGGCGCAACCGGCTCAATCGGCAGGCGGCCGTAGCTTAAGGGAGGTTGTCGGACATGCGCGGATTGGTTTGTCGCCTCGGCGCCGTGGCGTCGCTGGTCGTCGTCGGCTTCTTTGCTGTCTCCTTGCCGGCGATGGCCGACAAGCTGATGCTCTATACTTCCCAGCCGGACAAGGACGCGGCGGAGACGGTGGCGGCGTTCAAGGCGGAACGGCCGGGCACCGAGGTCGACATCTTCCGCTCCGGCACCACCGAGATCCTGGCCAAGCTCGCTGCCGAGTTCTCGGCCGGCCAGCCGCGGCCGGACGTGCTGCTGATCGCGGATGCGGTCAGCATGGAGATCCTGAAGAAGGAAAACCGGCTCGCCGCCTACAAGGAGGCCAAGCTCGACGGCTTCCCCGCCGGCGCCTTCGACCCCGACCGCACCTATTTCGGCACCAAGCTGATCACCAGCGGCATCGTCTATCACAAGAGCGCCAAGTTCCAGCCGACATCCTGGGCCGATCTTGCCCGGCCCGAGCTCAAGGGCCAGATCATCATGCCGAGCCCGTTCTATTCGGGCGCAGCGGTGATCGTGCTCGGCGCCGTCACCCAGCAGTCCGGCCTCGGCTGGAAGTACTTCGAGTCTCTGGCCGCCAACCAGATGGTCTCGGCCCGCGGCAACGGCGCCGTGCTGAAGTCGGTGGCCAGCGGCGAGAAGCCCTACGGCATCATCGTCGAGTTCATGGCGCTGAACGCCAAGGCGAAGGGCTCCCCGGTCGAGTTCGTCTTCCCGAAGGAAGGCGTGGTTCCGGTGACCGAGCCGGTCGCCATCCTCAGGACCGCGCCGAACCCGGTCGCCGCCCGCGCCTTCGTCGACTTCCTCCTCTCGGAGAAGGGGCAGAGGATGGCGGCGAAGCAGGGCTACATGCCGGCGCTCTCGGGCGTGCCCAGCGAGATGGGGTTGCCCCCGGGCGGGGTGAACCTGATGCCCATGGATGTAGGGCGCATCCTCAGCACGACCGATGCAGACAAGAAGCGGTTCGCGCAATTGTTCGGCGAATGATGGCGGACTGCGCTATCTAACTCGGCGATGACCGCCGCCCGGCTCGCGAGCCGGGCAGGGGAGCGCGCCCTGCTCCCCTGCCTCGCTCTTCTCCTTGCAGCTCTCTCGATTCTCCCTTTCGGCCGGCTGCTGACCGAGGGCGTGGCGCCGAAGGGTGTGCCTTCCTTCGATGCCATCGCCGCGGCGCTCGGCCGTTCCTCGACCTGGGTCGCGACAATTCACAGCCTGGAGGTCGCGATCGGCGGCACCGTGGTCGCCGTGCTGCTGGGCTCGGCCGTGGCGCTCACGGTCACGCTGACCGACGCCCGGCTGCGCAGCGCCTTCATCTTCTGCTTCGTGCTGCCGCTGATGATCCCGCCCCAGGTGACGGCGCTGGCCTGGCTCCAGGTGATGGCGCCCAGCAGCCCGCTGCTGGGACTCCTCGGATTCGAGCCCCGGCTGGGGGCGCCGAATCCGCTCTACTCCCGCCAGGGCATCATCCTGATCCTCGGCCTGCAATACGCGCCGCTGGTCTTCCTCGCGCTCAGGGCCGGGCTTCGCGGCCTGCCCGGCGATCTGGTGGAAGCGGCGCGTGCCGCCGGCGGCCGGCCCTGGACGGTTTTGAGGACGATCATCCTGCCGCTGATGGCCCCGCATCTGGTCGCGGCGACCGCGCTCTCCTTCGTCTCCTGCGTCGGCAATTTCGGCATCCCGGCCTTCCTTGGCATTCCCGCCAACTACCTGGTCCTGCCGACGCTGATCTACCAGCGTCTTGCCGGGCTCGGGCCGACGGCGTTGAGCGAGGTATCGGTCCTGGCGCTGGTCATCGGCCTGATCGCGCTCTCCGGCATCGTCCTGCAGGGGCTGGCGACGCGGGGGAGAGACAGCCGGACGACGATGTTGTCGGCGGCGAGCCGGCCCTTCGCTCTCGGCGTCTGGCAGCGGCCGGTCACCTGGGTCATGTGGCTGGTCGTGGCGGTCATGCTGGGTTTGCCCGTCCTCGGCCTGCTCTCGACCTCGCTGGTGCCCGCCTATGGCGTGGCCCTCAGCGCCGCGTCGGCGACGCTCGAGAACTATAACTTCGTGCTCTTCGGCCACGCAGCCTCGCGCCGGGCGATGGTCAACAGCTTCCTGCTGGCAGCGGCGGCGGCGGTCATCATCATCGCCATCAGCGTCGTGCTCGCCTATTTCCTGGTCTGGCGCCGGTCGGTGCTGCTGAGCGTGCTCAATCTCGCCGCCGAGCTGCCCTATGCCGTACCCGGCGTCGTGCTTGCCATCGCCTCCATCCTGGTCTTCCTGAAGCCGCTGCCGTTCTTCGGGGTCAGCCTCTACAACACCGTCTGGATCATCCTATTCGCCTATGTCGCGCGCTTCCTCGTCCTGGGTCTCAGGCCCGTGGTCGGCGGCTACAGCCAGCTCGACCGCGGCCTCGAGGAGGCGGCGCAGGTGGCCGGCGCCGGCTTCTTCACCCGCCTCAGGACCATCATCCTGCCGGTGATCTCGCCCTCAGCGGTCGCCGGGGGATTCCTCGTCTTCATGACCGCCTTCAACGAACTCACGGTCTCGGCGCTGCTGTGGTCGTCAGGAGCGGAGACGCTCGGCGTGGTCGTCTTCGGCTTCGAGCAGGGGGGCGAGTCGACCTACGCCTCGGCGCTCGCCCTGGTGACGGTGGTGGTGACGCTGGCATTGATGCTGGCGACCCTGGCCGCCGGTCGTGCGATGCCCAAGGGGGCGCTGCCGTGGCGCGACTGATCCTGGATCGCGTTTCCAAGTCCTTCGGCAGCCAGGAGGTCTTGAGCGGGGTCGGCATCGATGTCGCCGACGGCGAGCTTCTCGCGGTCCTCGGTCCGTCTGGCTGTGGGAAGACAACGCTTCTGCGCCTCGTCGCCGGGTTCGAAACGCTGAACGGCGGCACCATCGACATCGGCGAACGGCGGGTCTCCGGCAATGGTGTCCACATTCCGCCGGAGGACCGGCGCGTCGGTATCGTCTTCCAGTCCTATGCGCTATGGCCGCATCTGACGGTCGACGGCAATGTCGAGTACGCGCTCCGCGTCGCCGGCATGGCGGCGGAAGAGCGCCGCCGACGGGTTGCCGACGTGCTGGCCAAGATCGGACTCACAGGGTTCGGGGATCGCCGCCCGGCCGAGCTCAGCGGCGGACAGCGTCAGCGCGTGGCGCTCGCCCGCTGCCTGGTGATGGAGCCGTCGCTGGTCCTGCTGGACGAGCCGCTGGCAAACCTCGACGTGCATCTCCGCGCCTCGGTCGAGGCCGAGTTCGTTGACTTCCACCGGCGGACCGGGACGACGATGATCTACATCACCCACGACCAGGCCGAGGCGATGGCGCTGGCCGACCGGATCGCGGTGCTGGACCAGGGCGTCCTCATGCAGATCGCGCCGCCGTCCCAGCTCTATGCCGAGCCGGCGAACGAAATGGTCGCGGGATTCGTGGGCCGCGGCATGGTGGTACCGGCGGTGGTGCTGGGCGAGGAGAGGGGTGGGCGATGCCGCGTATCGGTCCTCGGCATCGAGGTCACCGTCCGCTGCGCGCCCGGGCAGCGCGCCGGCCGGCAGGCGAAGTTGTGCTTCAGGCCGCGCGATCTGGGCCTTGCCGCTTATGGCGACGGCGTTCCCTGTCGCCTCGCCCGGTCTATCTATCAGGGCGGCGGCTTTCGCCTCGAGATCCGCCCAGAGGTGGCGCCTGAGATCATGCTGACGCTGGATGTGCCGGAGATCACCGCGATCGACCATGGTGGGATGGTATCGATCGGTATTCGCGACGGCTGGGTCATCCCCGGCTCTTAGCGAACAGACGCTGCCTCAGCGGCGGCGCCGGACGGCGAACGCTGCCTCGACGCTCGGCATGACCAGCCAGCCGATGCTTTCGCCCATGGCGTCCAATTCCTTCGCCGTGCTGGACGATACATGGAGGAACTGGGCTTCGCAGATGAAATGCACCATGGGTATCGACGGATCCATGCGCCCAGCGACGCCGTGAAGCTTGAACTCCTCGTTGAAGTCGCTGGCCTCCCGAAGGCTTCGCACAATGTGCGTTGCGCCGATTTTGCGGGCATACGCGATCAGGCTCTGGTCGGTGTACTCGCCAACCTCCAGTGCGCCTTCGAAGAGCAGGTCGCCGGCCTTGGCCACCGCCTCCGGTCAGTGCTCCGCAATCGATCGCCCGATGAGACTCAGGCTTTCCTCCACGTCGAAAGCGCGTCGCTTCCTGACGTTCGTTCCGATGGCGACATGCACGGCGTCGAAGGTCATCAGCGCCTTGCCGATGATGTCCAAATGTCCGCGCGTTATGGGGTCGAACGATCCGGCGTAGAGAGCTTTGGTCCTGCCTGCCTTGCGCATGTGAACCGCCAGCCTCCGCTTCCCGTCGAGATACGCTGACGTTTCCACGAGACGGACTGAACATGCAAGTATGGAGAGGCTCGGCCGACCGTCCTGGACGAACACCTATGTCGGCTTCGGGTCGTTTTCTTTCCTTGGTCGCCCTTCCGATGGCTTACGTTCGGCGGGACACTCGGTGTGGCCACGGTACGCGATAGCCCGTGCCCGGCGGACCAGGTCCAAGGGAAATTCAACGGTGGAGGTGCCCCATGCCTGAAACCTACGACGCGATCGTCATCGGCACCGGTCAGTCGAGCCCTCCGCTCGCCGGCCGGCGCATCCTCGGGCAGCGGCAGACGTGCCGGTCAACGACCGGGTGAGGGGAGCCGCCGGGTTGGCGTCAGGCTGGCCGCGAAGCTTTGCAACGCGCTGACCTCATGGGCGACGCGGCGCCGAATGAACAGGGTGTCTACTCGCTTCTGGGAATCGCTGAGTGCATGAGCGCGGATTTTTCCTTTCAACTCGCTGCGCTCTACGACGACGCGCGGCAGAAGGGTGACACCCATATCCGCGGACACGCAGCCGATGATGCCGTCGAGCGTGCCGAACTCGAGGCGCGCGGCGCAGGGCCAGCCGAACTCGCTTAGTACCTGTTCCAGCCTCTGGCGGTAGGAGCAGCCGGTCCGGAACACCAGAATGGTCGGGCCCGATTCCGACGTGCCGGCGCGAAGGGCAGCCAAGGTCGTCCAGCGGCGAGCGGTGACGAGCACCAGCTCTTCCTCGAAGGCTGGCACTACTGCGAGATCGGGATGATCGATCGGTCCGGCGACGAAGGCACCGTCCAGAGACCCGTCGAGCACCGCCTCCACCAGCGTCGCCGTCGGACCGGTCCGGAGCGTCAGCCGCACGGCCGGAAAGCGCCGGTGAAAGCGGGTAAGCAGGGGCGGTAGGCGGACGGCGGCGGTCGTTTCCATCGAGCCGATTGCCAGCGGTCCTTTCGGCTGTCCGTCGTCACGCGCCGCCCCCATTGCCTCGCGCGACAGCGCGGCCAGGCGTTCCGCGTATGGCAACAGACGCTGGCCGGCTCCGGTCAGCGTCATGCCGCGGCAATGCCGGTCGAACAACGGAATGCCGAGCTCGGTTTCGAGCGCCCGGATACGGTTGGTCACGTTCGACTGCACGGTGTTGAGTTCACCTGCCGCGCGCGTGATGGCGCCGCAGCGGGCGACGGTCGAGAAGGTCGCTAAATTCAGTAGCTCCATGAGGAACCTCAGTTCTGTAATCCGGATGGATGCGTTCTCTTCAAATCACTTCTCAAGAACGCTACCCGCATCTACGGTGCATGTCGAGACTGACCGATGAGCTTTGCCACGCCGCCGGTGCATGCGTCTACTCCGAGGAGATCGTCATGAAGAAAATCTCGATCCGAGGCGCAGCCATAGCCATTCTTGCATTGTCGGGAGCGGCACCTGTCGCCTCGGCGGCGGAGGTCAAAGTCTTCAGCACGATCGGCGTCAGGGCGGTCATGCAGGAGCTCGGTCCCCGGTTCGAGCGCGCATCCGGGCACAGGCTGACCATGACGTTCGACGTGGCCAACGCCTTGAAGCGGCAGATCGAGGCCGGTGAGAAATTCGACGTCGCGATCCTTACCGTGCCGGTCCTCGACGACCTGATCAAACAGGGCAGGATCGTCGCCGATACCCGCGTCACCGTGGCGCGCGGCGGCTTGGGCGTGGCGGTACGGACCGGCGCGCCCAGGCCCGATATCGGCTCGATCGAGGCGTTGAAGCGCGTGCTGCTCGACGCGAAGTCGGTTGCCTATCCCAAGGAGGGCCTGACCGGTATCAATTTCGTGCGGGTCCAGGAACGTCTGGAGATCGCCGACCGCATTCAACCCAAGGCGATACTGACCACGGCCGGCAGTCCGGCCGAGCTCGTCGCCCGCGGCGAGGCGGAAATGGCCGTACATCTCATCCCTGAACTTCTGGCGGTGGCGGGCGTCGAGCTTCTTGGGCCCCTCCCTCCGCAATTGCAGAGCTACATCGTTCTGCCGGGGGCCGTGGCGGCGGACGCTCTACAACCGCGGGCAGCGGGGGACTTTCTTCAGTACCTGGTCGGGCCGGAGGCCATCTCGGTTATGAAATCCAAGGGCTACGAGCCCGGATAATACCCCCATCGACATCAGGCTTCCGCTTCTGGCCCGGTTCATTTTCTGCCTGTAACATACGCGGCGCGCTTCGGCGGCTAGGACATCTCGAAACTGGGCAACGTCGTCTGCCTCGGCGAGTGCGCCCGCGCCTCCTGCGTAACAGGCTCGGGGCGGTCACGGCTTCGGGGAGTGGCATGGCCGGTATCCAAGCCGCCCGGGCATCAACTCCGTCGTAATTGTGTGAACTTACGATCCTGCGGGTCCGGGCTGCCGGCGCCTCGACGCCGCGTGAGGTGCGAAAGGGTCTGGCGGCCGGCTTCTTCCGCTACCTGACCAAGCCGCTCGATGTGGCGGATTTCCTCAGTGCTTTCCTCCTTGGTTTCCTTTCAGATAACTGACGTTCGGCGGGACATTCGGTGAGGCCACGGTACGCGATAGCCCGTGCCCGGCGGACCAGGTCCTAAGGAAATTCGACGGAGGAGGTGCCCCATGCCTGAAACCTACGACGCGATCGTCATCGGCACCGGCCAGTCGGGCCCGCCGCTCGCCGGCCGGCTGACCGATGCTGGAATGCTTACGGCGGTGATCGAGCGCAAGCACCCGGGCGGCACCTGCGTCAATGTTGGTTGCGTTCCGACCAAGACCCTGGTCGCCAGCGCCCGGGTCGCGCACCTCGCCAGGCGCGCCGGCGACTTCGGCGTCGACACCGGCCCGGTCCGCGTCGACATGAAACGCGTCAAGGCACGGAAGGACGAGATCTCTCTCCGCTCGCGCGCGGGCGTCGCCAAATGGATGGAGGAGCTGCCGAACGCGAAGTTCTATCGCGGACACGCCCGCTTCGAAGCGCCGCACCGGCTGCGCGTGAACGGCGAGGTCCTGGAGGCCGAGAAGATCTTCATCAACACCGGCGGCCGGGCCTCGGTCCCGGACATGCCGGGGGTCGGTGATGTGCCCTACCTCACCAGCAGCAGCATGCTGGATCTCGACGTCCTGCCAGCGCACCTGATCATCATCGGCGGCAGCTATATCGGTCTCGAATTCGCGCAGATGTACCGGCGCTTCGGCAGCGCCGTCACGGTGATCGAGATGGGCGAACGGCTGATCCGGCGGGAGGACCCGGACATCTCCGATGCCATCCGCGAGATCCTGGAAGGCGAGGGCATCCAGGTCCGCCTGAATGCCGAGTGCCTCGCGCTGGAGCGCGACGGCGCGGGCATCGCCGTCAACTTGGAATGTGGCGAGGCGCCGAAGCGCGTCCGCGGCAGCCACCTGCTGCTTGCCGTCGGCCGCACGCCCAACACCGACGATCTCGGCGTCGATGCCGCCGGCATCGCAACGGATAAGCGCGGCTACATCACTGTCGATGACGAGTTGCGAACCAATGTACCGGGAATCTGGGCGATCGGCGACTGCAATGGGCGCGGCGCCTTCACTCATACCTCTTACAACGACTATGAGATCGTCGCCGCCAATCTCCTGGACGGCGAGCATCGCCGGGTCAGCGACCGCATCCCCTGCTACGGCCTGTTCATCGACCCGCCGCTCGGCCGGATCGGCGCCACGGAACAGGAGGTCCGGTCGTCCGGCCGGAAGGCGCTGGTCGCCAAGCTGCCGATGAAGAGGGTGGGACGCGCCAAGGAGATGAGCGAGACCTTGGGATTCATGAAGGTCGTGGTCGATGCCGAGAGCAAGGGCATCCTCGGTGCCGCCTTCCTCGGCGTCGGCGGCGACGAGGTCGTGCATGTGCTGCTGGATACGACCTACGCGAAGGCACCCTACACGGTGATCGAGCGTGCCATGCACATCCACCCGACGGTCTCGGAGTACCTGCCGACGCTCTTCGGCAACCTGGAGCCGCTCACGTGAGCCCGCGGTGGCTCACGGCATGTTGGCAGGTGCGGTCGGCGACCAGATGTGGCGGCGCCAGTAGAGCCCGATCGCCAGGGTCGCGACCAGGCCGAAGCTCGCATAGATCGTCCCGGTCGTGGCGAAGCCGATGCGCTCGATCAGCGGGCCGGTGGCCAGCAGGCCGACGGGAAGGCCGTAGACCGCCAGCATCCTGACGCCCAGCACGCGTCCGCGGAATCTCGGCTCGGAGCTCCTGAGCAGCATCACCGACAACGGCACCAGGCTGAGGCTCTGTGCCAGGCCGGCGCAGGCCATGAGCACGATGCCGCCGGACTCGTGCTCGACATGTACGAACACCAGGAGGACGGCGAACCAGAGCGAGGCGAAGATGATCATCATGCGTGCCGGCCGGATCCCGGCGCCGCGCGTGGTGAGCGCGATCGAACCGGTCAGCGCACCGACGGCGAAGCTGGCGGTCAGATAGCCGAGCCCGGTCTGGTCGACCGCGTAAATCTCCTTGGCGATGTAGGGCAGGAGCCCGTTCGAGAACGGATATGCCGCGAGGTTGACCAGGAAGGCGAGGTACATCGCCGCCAGCAGGTGCGGGCTGTTCCAGACATAGGTCAGGCCCTCGCGGAGATCGTGCCAGGGTGACGAGCGCTTCGGCAGGCCGGACATGTCGCTGACGGTGTAGGCGCTGGGGCCGGTGCCGGCGATGCCGAGGGTGAGCAGCAGGGCTGCTGCATAGAGACCGGACACCACCGCATAGGCGAGCCCCATGCCGAGGGCGGCGACCAGCCCGGCACCGGCCAGCGCGCCGGCGATGCGGGCGGAGTCCGCGGTGGTGCGCGAGATGCTCATCGCGCCGACCAGCTGGGCGGTGGGAATGGTGGCGCCGATCAGCGCGTTCCGCATCACCAGGTCGGACGAGCGGACCAGCCCGGCCAGCGTGCCGATGATGAACACATGGACGGGCTGGAGCGTGCCGGTCAACGCCAGCGTCATCAATGTGGCGGCCAGAAGGCCGTAGACGGCTCGCATCAGGCAGAGCAGGTTGCGGTGGCCGATCCGGTCACCGACGACGCCGAACATCGGCGCGCAGAGGGTGCCGAGCAGCTGCAGCGAGCCGAACAGGGTGAGCAGCAGCACGGACTCGGTCTCGACCACCACGTACCAGCCGAGGATGATCACCTCCATCTCGGTGGCCCAGGAGGTTGCGAGATCGGCCGGCCACTGGAAGCGGAAGCTGCGGACCTGGAAGGGCGCCAGGATCGGCGGGCGCGATGGGTTCTTCAAACGCGCGGCCCCGTTGGCATCCTCTGCATGGCCCGATAGTCTCACTGCCCCGGAGGCGGCGTCACGCCCAATCCGGAATCCGCGCAACGGCGCGAACCGGGAGGTTGCCTCATGCCGACGATCAGGATCGCTCTGGCCCAGACGCGCCAGTCGCCGAACTTCGATGACAATGTCGCGACCATCTTCCGCTTCGTCGAGCAGGCCGGAGCGGCCGGCGTGCAGATCCTCTGCTTCCCGGAGACCCAGACGGTCGGCTACCGGGTCGACATCACCCCGACCGACGCGCCGGTCGAGCCCGAGCGGCTGCGCGACCTGCATGCCCGGGTGGCCAAGCGCTGCGGCGAGCTCGGCATGGCCTGCATCCTCGGCACCGAGACGCCGCTGGAATCGAACCCCAAGGGCGGCAAGCCCTACAACTCGGCCCTGGTGATCTCGCCCGAGGGCAGGATCCTGGGCGTCCATCACAAGACCAAGCTGACGCCGCTGGACGCGATCGCCTACAGCGCCGGCGAGGGCTTCCAGGTTTTCGACCTGTTCGGGGTCAAGGTCGGCGTCGTCATCTGCTACGAGGCCTTCCGCTTCGCCAGCACCACGCGGGCCTGCGTCGCCAAGGGCGCCCAGGTGATCTTCCATCCGCAGAACAACACCACGCGGCCGAACGACTGGAAGATCCCCGTGCACCACGCGATGGCGACCACGCGCGCCGCCGAGAACACCGTCTGGTTCCTGACCTGCAACATCTGCCACGACCAGCACCAGAACTGCCGGTCGATGGTGATCTCCCCCGACGGCGTGGTCAAAGCCCAGTCCGAGCTGAAGCGGGAGCAGCTGATCGTCGCCGACATCGACACCGATCTCGCGACCCGCGCCATGTACAAGTTCGACGTCGGCGAGGAAGCGGCCGACGACTGTGCGGCGATGCTGTTCGCCGGCACGGTCAAGAAAGAGGAATACAAAGCCGCCTGAGGAGGATCGCCCATGTCTCTCCCCGAGCCCGCCCACGGGATCATCGTCGCCGAGAACGTCATGATCCCGATGCGGGATGGGGTGCGGCTGGCGACCGACATCTATCGCCCGGCCGGACCCGACGGCACGCCGCTGCCGGGGCCGTTCCCGACGCTGCTCTACCGGACCTCCTACGACAAATCGAACGCGGTCGCCCATATCGAGCCGGTCGCCCGCTTCTTCGTGCCGCGGGGCTATGTCTGCCTGCTGCAGGATCTCCGCGGCCGCGGCAAGTCGGACGGCGAGGGGCAATACTTCCACGTCGCCAACGTCAACGAGGGTAGGGACGGCCACGACAGCATCGAATGGGCGGCGGCTCAGCCCTGGTGCAACGGGCGGATCGGCATGCTCGGCAGCTCGCATATGGGCATCGTGCAGAACGCGGCGGCGCTGGAGCGGCCGGCGCATCTGAAGGCGCTCTGGGTCGACGTGGCGCCGACCATGTTCTTCGACGGCTGCGCGCGCGAGGGCGGCGCCCAGGCGCTGCACATGTTCGGTGCGTTGTTCCTGCACGGCTTCGATGCCCAGGAGATCCGCGACAATCCGGCGGCGCGCAAGCGCCTGGAGACGGCGGTCGAGACGCTCCGCGATCAGCTCTACCGGATCCCGTTCAAGCCCGGGCACACGCCGCTCTCGCCCAATCCCAACTTCGAGGAGCTGCTGTTCCGCTACCAGTGCAACGGCGTCTACGACGACTGGTGGAAGATGCCGGTGATGGATCTCGAGCCCAACATCGGGCGATTCGCCGATATACCGGTGATCCTCTCCAGCGGCTGGTACGATCCGTTCAGCCTGGACATGGCGCGCGAGTTCGTGTCGCTCTCGAAGCAGAACCAATCGGTGACGCAACTGCTGCTGGGGCCGTGGAACCACGGCTCGATGAAGGGCGACGGCGTCTCCCATGTCGGCGAGGTCGAGTTCGGTCCGGAGGCCGCCTGGGGCAATGCCGTCTACAACCGCGAGCGGCTGCGCTGGTTCGAGCGCTGGCTGCGCGATACGCCGACCGGTGTCGAGAATGACGCCAAGGTCCGCGTCTTCGTCATGGGCGGAGGCGACGGCGGCCTGACGGCGGCGGGGCGGATCCGTCATGGCGGACGCTGGATCGAGGACAGCACCTGGCCGCTCAAAGGTGTCACCGCCACGCCCTGGTATCTGCAGCCGGGAGGCGGGCTCTCGACCGGGCTGCCGCCGGCGAAGGGCGAGCCGGCGCGCTGGGTGCACGATCCGGAGAACCCGGTGCCGACGCTGGGCGCGGCGGTGACCGGCTTCTACGAATGGTCGAAGATCCCGGCCGATGTCGATCCGCGCTACGTCCATCCGCGCGGCCGCATGCGGACCCTGGTGCCGGACGGTCCGCTGCATCAGAAGGAACGGACGGATCAGGTCGGCTGCAAGGCGCCATGGCGCCTCTTGGCCGAACGGCCGGATGTGATGGTGTTCCAGACCGAGCCGCTGACCGATCCGGTGGAGATCGCCGGCGACCTGGAAGCGAAGCTGTGGGTGACCTCGTCGTCGCTGGACACCGACATCACCGTGAAGCTGCTGGACGTCCACCCGTCCAGCCTCGCCTATCCCGACGGGTTCCACATGCCGCTGGTCGACCGCATCCTCCGGCTTCGCTTCGCCGGCGGCTTCGATCGTGAGCGCCTGCTGGAGCCGGGCAAGGTCTATGCGGTGACGGTCAAGCTGCCGCCGGTCGCCAACCTGTTTGCCATCGGCCATCGCATCCGGGTCGACATCGCCTCCAGCAACTTCCCGCGCTACGACGTCAACCCCGGCACAGGCGAGCCGCTGGGGCGCCACACGCATACGGTGAAGACCCACAACACGCTCTGGCTCGACCGCGCGCAGCCCTCGCACATCGTGTTGCCGGTAAGGGACGTCCGCTAGGACGAGCGCATGCCGCGGAGGCTTAGCTCGTCCGCCCGGTGGCAGCTGACGAAATGGGTCTGGCCGACCGCGCGATACGCCGGCGGCTCGGTCCGGCAGACGTCCTGGGCGTAGCGACAGCGCGGGTGGAAGTGGCATCCGCTGGGCGGGTTCACCGGGCTCGGCACGTCGCCCTCGAGCGGAATCCGCTCGACCTTGAAATCGGGGTCGGCGACGGGGACCGCCGACAGCAGCGCCTCGGTGTAGGGATGCCTCGGGTTGCCGAACAGCTCTCGGGTGTCGGCGAGTTCGACGATCTTGCCGAGATACATCACCGCGACCCGGTTGGAGATATGCTTCACCACCGAGAGGTCGTGGGCGATGAACAGGTAGGTGAGGCCGAACTGCTCCTGCAGGTCCTGCAGCAGGTTGATCACCTGGGCCTGGATCGAGACGTCGAGGGCGGAGACGGGCTCGTCGGCGACCACCAGCCGGGGATTGAGGGCGAGCGCGCGGGCGATGCCGATGCGCTGGCGCTGGCCGCCTGAGAATTCATGCGGATAGCGGCGGGCGTGATCGGCCGAGAGGCCGACGGCGCCGAGCAGGTCCAGGACCCGCGCCATGCGTTCGCTGCGGGACATCAGGCCCTGGATCTGCAGCGGCTCGCCGACGATCTCGCCGACGGTCATGCGCGGATCCAGGGAGGAGTAAGGGTCCTGGAAGATGATCTGCATGTCGCGGCGCAGCAGCTTGATCTGGGCCGGGGAGGCGGTGGCGACGTCGGTCATCGCCGTGTCCGTGTCCCCGGCCAGGCTGCGGCCGCGGAACAGGATCTCTCCTCCGGTCGGCTCGACCAGGCGGAGGATGGTGCGGCCGGTAGTGGTCTTGCCGCAGCCGCTCTCGCCGACCAGGCCTAGCGTCTCGCCGGTTCGGATGGTCAGGTCGACGCCGTCCACCGCCTTGATCTGGGCGACCGTGCGCTGCAGCAGCCCCTTCCGGACCGGGAAGTATTTCCTGAGGTTCCGGACCTCCAGGAGCGTGTTTTCGGCCGTCACGGCGCCGCCTGGTGCAGGAAGCAGGCGGCGGTATGGCCCGGGCCGACCTTCAGGAGATCCGGGCTTCGCCTGCGGCAGACCTCCATCGCGTGCGGGCAGCGCGGCGCGAACCCGCACCCCTGCGCATGCGCGAAGGGAGAGGGAACGACGCCCTCGATCGCCGTCAGCCGGCGGGCGCCCCAGTCGGTCAGCGACGGTATCGAGCCCATCAGACCCTGGGTATAGGGGTGCTTGGGATGGCGGAAGATCTCGCGCACCGGCGCGCTCTCGACGATCTTGCCGAGATACATCACGACCACGTCGTCGGCCATGCCGGCAATGACGCCGAGATCATGGGTGATGAACAGGATCGCGGTGTTGAAGTCGCGGCGGAGCGCGTTCATCAGGTCCAGGACCTGGGCCTGGATGGTGACGTCGAGCGCCGTCGTCGGCTCGTCGGCGATCAGGAGTCGCGGGTTGCACGACATCGCCATCGCGATCATGGCGCGCTGGCGCATGCCGCCCGAGAGCTGGTGCGGGAAGTGATCGAAGCGCTGTCTCGGCATCGGGATGCCGACCGCGGCCAGAAGGTCGATGGCGCGCTCTCGCGCCTGGCTCCGCGAGAGATTTTCGTGCAGCAGGATGGCCTCGACGATCTGGTCGCCGATCTTGAATACCGGGTTGAGCGAGGTCATCGGCTCCTGGAAGATCATCGCGATCTCGGTCCCGCGGATGTCGCGGATCTCGGCTCCGCGCGGATCGAGCCCGGCGATGTCGACGATCCCGTCCGGCCCGTGCAGCAGGATCTCACCCTGCTCGATGCGTCCTGGCGGCTCGATCAGCCCCATGATCGCACGCGCCGTCACCGACTTGCCGCATCCGCTCTCGCCGACCACGCCAAGCGTACGTTCGGGCGCGATCGAGAAGTCGACGCCGTCGACTGCCAGCGCCACCCCGTCCTCGGTGTGGAAATGGACCTTCAGCCCCTTGACCTCGATCAGCGGTTCGGCGGCGGCCATCTCACTTCCGCTTCTTCAGCTTGGGGTTAAGCGTCTCCTGGACGGCATCGCCGACCAGGTTGGCCGATAGCACGAAGATCACCAGCGCCGCCGCCGGTCCGACGATTAGGTAAGGGGCGTTGATCAGGTGGTCCTTGGCTTCGTTCAGCATCTGGCCCCATTCCGGCGTCGGCGGCTGCACGCCGAGGCCCAGATAGCTCAGCGCCGAGGCGTTCAGCACGAACACCGGCAAGGTCAGCGTCGCCTGGACGATAATCGGCGTCGAGATGTTGGGCCAGATGTGGCGGGCGAGGATGTGCAGCCAGCCGGAACCGGCGGCGATCGCCGCCTCGACGTAGAGCTCCTCCTTGATCGAGAGCGTGACGCCGCGGGTGATGCGGACGAACTGCGGCGCCTGCGCCAGGCCGAGGGCGACGATGACGCCGGTCTCGGTCGGGCCCGAGATCACGACGACGACGATCGCCAGCATGATGATCGGGAAGATCAACAGCATGTCGGTCGCCCGCATCGTCACCGACTCGATCCAGCCGCCGCGATAGCCCACGAACATGCCGATGGGGACGCCGGTGAGAACGGCGAAGAGACAGGCGGCGCTGGTCACCTTCACCGTCACCTGGGTCGCCAGGATGACGCGGGAGAGGATGTCGCGGCCGAACTGGTCGGTGCCGAGCCAGTGCGTGGCCGATGGCGGGGAGAAGACCTCGCGCAGGTTGACCGCCATCGGGTCGGCCGGGGTGATCCATTGCGCGGTAAGCGCCACGCCATAGAGCAACAGCAGCAGGGCGCCGAAGAAGACACCGACCTTGTCGCGGGAATAGCGCCGGAAGAAGTCAGTCATAGCGGATCCTGGGATCGACCCAGGCATAGACTAGGTCGACCAGGAGGTTCACCAGGATGAAGATCATGGCGAAGAAGAAGATCGAGCCCTGGGTGATGGGCAGGTCGCGGGTCAGGATCGAGTTGACCATCAGCCGGCCGAGACCCGGCCAGTTGAAGATGGTCTCGGTCACCACCGATCCGCCGAGCGTATGGCCGAGGCCGAGGCCGAACAGGGTGACGATCGGCAGCAGCGCGTTCCTCAGCGCATGCTTGAAGACGACCAGGAACTCGGGCGCCCCCTTGGCTCGCGCCGTGGTGATGTAGTCCTTGCCCAGCGCGTCGACCATGCATGAGCGCACCATGCGGGTGAGCACGGCTGCCTGGAACGAGCCCAGTGTAATCACCGGCAGGATGAAGTGGCGCCAGCTCGACATGCCGCTGATCGGCAGCCATCCCAGATAGATCGAGAAGAAGTAGATGCCGAGCAGGCCGGTGACGAACACCGGCGTGCAGATGCCGAGCAGGGAGACTACGGTCACGAACTTGTCGAGCGGGCGGTTCCAATACATCGCCGAGACGCAGCCGAGCAGCAGGCTCACCACCATTGCGAACAGCATGGAGAGGAAGGCGAGTTGCGCGGTATTGATGATGCGCGGGATTACCGAGTTGACGACGGGATCGCGGGTGTAGTTGGAGATGCCGAGATCGCCCTGGAACACCTTGGCGATGTAACGCCCGTACTGGATGTGCAGCGGCTGGTCGAAGCCGTAGGCCTCGCGGATGCCCTCGACCACCGAGCGCGGCGCATTGTCCCCCGCCAGCATCACCGCCGGATCGCCGGGGATCAGGTGGAACAGGGCGAAGAGGAAGCTGACCAGCAGGAATGCCGCCGGCACCATGAACAGCAGACGGCCGACGATCAGGCGGATCATGAGCGGAAGTAGCCTCCGATAAGTCCTCTCCCACCGGAAGAAGGCGCGAGGCGCAGCCGAGCGGGTGAAGGCCTACGGTGCAGGCAGAGAGAGGCTGATAGCGTGCCCCTCACCTGCTCGCATCCGCTCGCACCCACTCCCGGTGGGAGAGGGTTTGCGGGAAGCGCCATCGCGGCCTAGCGCCGGATGTTCTGCTTCTTCATCTCGTCCTTATCGAGCCAGGCGAAGGGCGCCGGGTAGTTGTCGACGGAGAGGATGCGGTCGCCGTGGAGATAGGAGCGGCTGCCGAGGTTGAGGGCCAGCACCGGCAGGTAGACCACCGGTGCATCGCGCAGCAGCTCACCCATCCACTGTTTGACGTAACCCTTGCGCTTGGCGTCGTCGATCTCCGAATGCGCCAGCATCGACAGGCGGTCAACTTCCTCGCTCGAATAGAACATCCGGTTGGAGCCGACCGGCTTCCATGCCTGGGTCAGCGTGAACAGCATCATCGGCTCATCCGGATCGGCAGTCGGGATGCCCCAGGACAGCAGAGCCATGTCGTACTTCGCGTCGGTCGGGCCGAGCTTGATGGCGTCACCGAAGGCGGCGCTTTCCAGGACCTGGATTCTGACCTCGACGCCGAGGTCCTTGAGGAAGGTCTGGATCAGCTGGGCCACCTGGAAGTCACCCTGGGTGCCGCCCCGCCGTGTGAACAGGTTGAGCGCCAGCTTGGCGCCTTTGACATCCTCGACGATGCCGTCCTTGTTGCGGTCCTCGTAGCCGGCGTTCTTCATCAACTCCTTGGCGCGCGCCAGGTTGAACGGAAAGATCGTGTCCTCGCCGGGATTCCGCATGTCGGCATAGCCGTAGACGCCCTCCGACAGCGTCGGTGCCTTGGCCAGGATCGCTCCCCGGTCGGCGAAGACGCTCTTCACGATGCCGGCCTTGTCCATGGCGTAGTTGAAGGCCTTCCGCACGTTCACATGCGCCAGAGCCGGCACCATGTGATTGAGCGCGATGTAGTACTGGCGGGTGCTCGGCACCACGCGGATCTTCACGTCCTTGTTCTTCTCGAGCCGGGCCAGGTCGAAGTCGTTGAGGCGCACCGTCCGGTCGATCTCGCCCTTCTCCAGCAGGGCGGAGCGCACGGCGGGATCGGGGACGTTGATGATCTTGACCGCGTCGAGATAGGGCTTGCCCTTCTGCCAGTAGTCCGGGTTCTTGACGAAGCGGATGTGCTCGCCCTTGGAGAACTCCTTCTGGATGAACGGGCCGGTTCCGACGATGTTCGTCGCCATCCATTGCTCGCCGTTCTTCTTGTAGGCGGTCGGGCTGAAGATGCAGAGCGGCCGATAGGCGAGGTTCGGGATCAGTGCCGCAAAGGGCGAGGTGAAGGTCATCGAGACTGAATGCTGGCCCTCGGCCTTGGCGGCCTCGAAGCCCTCGAGGATGTTCGAATAGATGAATTTCTTGGCCTTGGCCTCGTTGAAGACGAAGGCGACCGCCTCGGCATCGAAGGCGGAGCCATCATGGAACTTGACGCCCTGCTGGAGCTCGAAGATGAATTTCTTGCGATCCGTCGAGACCGTCCAGCTTTTCGCCAGCAGGGGAGAGACCGAGCCGTCCTCGTTCATCTCCACCAGGTTCTCGCAGGCATAAAGCCAGACATCCTGGGCGCCGCTGTCCAGGTTGCGCCCGGGGAACAGCGAGAACTGCTCGCCGGCCTGGGCATAGACCAGCTCGCCGCCATATTGCGGTTTGGCATCCTGGGCGAGCGCGATGCCGCCGGCCAGCACGCAGACAGAGAGCGCCGCGGCGGCGGCTGAAAGGATGCGACGCAGGTTCATGGATCCGATCCCCCTGATCGTGCGGCCAGGGCTTGGGAATTGCTCCGGCGGGATTGTGGTCCGGGCATTCTCCCCGGATTGCGCACGTCTTACAAGTCGTCCCGCCAGCCAGTCATCCGCGGCCGCGCACGATGGCGGCGGCCGAGAGGAGAGGACCGGCGCCTTCGCGAAGCTGCCGGCGCTGCCGGTCCGAGAGCCGGATTCCGTGGATGCGAAGGCAGGCCTCCAAGTAGTCGTCGATGACCGTATCCTCCGCGAGCTCCGCCGGGGTCCAGTCGGGCATGCACGTCGTCGGGGTCGGAAGCGGAGTGGCGAAGGAGGGACGACGCTCGTGCCAGTCCGTCTCCTGCTGATAGGCATGGGCGACGCCGAGGATGCCAGCCTCGTCGAAGGGGCGCCCGACGATCTGCAGGCTGAGCGGCAGCCCGGCCTTGCTGAAGCCGTTGCAGACGGAGACCGCCGGCAGCCGCATCAGACTGAACGGCAGGGTGGCGAAGGGCCGGAGTCTGCCGCCGTAGGACATCGTGGCGAAGGCCGGCGCCGGCCCATGGGTGGAGGCGGTGATCAGAACGTCGAACCGATCGAGGACGTCCAGCGCCGCCCGAGTCAGCCTCCGGCGCATCTCCCTCGCCGCGACGTAGTCGGATCCCTGAACCAGGACGCCCGGCAGGACGCGATAGCGGAACATCTCCCCGAAGATCCCAGGATCGTCGCCGAAGGTACCACGATGCAGAGTGAATGACTCGGCGCCGGTGATGATCCGCGCGCAGGCGCCGTAGTCTTCGAGGTCGGCCAGGATCGCATCGGCAACCACCGCGCCTCGCCCACGAAGCACGCTCACCGCCGTATCGATTGCCGCGACCAGCTCGTCCCCGGCCCCATCGTAGAGATGGCGGACGAGCCCGACCCTGAGGCCGCGCAGGTTCCCGCTCAGAGCCGCGCCATAATCCGGAACCTGGGTTTCGGCCGAGGTGCGATCCGCCGGATCGGAGCCGGCCAGTGCCTGAAGGCTGATGGCGGCATCCTCGGCCGAACGGCAGAGCAGGCCAACCGTGTCGAAGGTCCGGGCAAGAGGCCACACGCCGGCGGTGCTGATGCGCCCGTAGGTCGGCTTGAGGCCGGTGAGGCCGCAATAGGAGGCCGGCACGCGGATCGAGCCGCCAGTGTCCGATCCGAGAGCCAGCGGCGCCATCCCGGCGGCCACGGCGGCGGCGGGGCCGGTGCTCGACCCACCGGGCCCATGGTCGAGGTTCCATGGGTTCCGCGTCGGCGGCCAGGGCAGGTCGAAGGAGGGACCGCCGGTCGCGAACTCATAGGTCGCGGCCTTGCCGAGGGAGATGGCGCCGGCAGCGGTGAGTCGGGAGACGCAGGTGGCGTCGCGCTTGGCCCGGCTGCCGGCGAGGAGGCGGGAGCCGCAGGTGGTCGGAACGCCGGCCACGTCGATGATGTCCTTGACGGCGAAGGGGATGCCGTGAAGCGGGCCGCGGTAGCGTCCATTCGCGATCTCGTGCTCGGCCGTCCGCGCCTCGGCCCGGGCATTCTCCGTCGTCACCTCGACGAAGGCGGCGAGGGTCGTGTCGAGTTGCTCGATCCGGGCGAGGCATGCTTCAACCAGCTCGCGAGGCGATACCTCGCGGGCCTCGATCAGCCGAGACAACCGGGCGACGGATAAGCTCGTCAGGTCGTCGCTCATGATGCGCCTCAGTACAGGCGGACCTTGTCGAGCACGTTCCGCATCTCGCCGCGACGTCCGTCGAGGTAGCAGCGGAGGTTGTGGCAGAAAATCTCGGTGATCCGCTCGTTCTCGCGGCCGACGGTGCTTGCAGAGTGCGGGCTGATCATGACGTTCGGCATGTCCCAGAGCGGGCTCGCCGCCGGCAGCGGCTCGATCGCGGCGACGTCGAGCGCGGCGAAGCCGAGCTTGCCCGAGCGCAGCGCCGCGATCATCTCGGCCTCGTCGACGCATTGGCCGCGGCCGATGTTGACGAAGGCGACACCGGTCTTCATGACCGCGAAGGCGCGGGCATCGAGCAGGTTCTCGGTCTCCGGCGTGTGCGGGGCGATCAGAACGATCGCGTCGGCCTCGGCCAGCATCGCGTGCAGGCGGGCGGGCGGGTAGACCGCGTCCACGCCCATCTCCTCGGCCCGGCCCGGACGGGCGTCGCGGACGCTGGCCAGCACCCGCATGTCGAAGGCCTTGCCGAGCGCGGCGATGCGCCCGCCGACCTGGCCGGCGCCGATCACCGCCAGGGTCTTTCCCGCCAGCTCGTCGCCGCAATAGCGCTCCCAGCGATGCGCCCGCTGCTCCCGGTTCAGCCGGGCCACCTCCTTGATATGGGTCAGGAGGGCGGTGAACACGAACTCGGCCAGCGGTCCGGCATGGACGCCACGGGCGGTGGTGACCAGCAGGTCCGACGCCTGCAGGCCCATCTTCTTGATCATCTGGCCGACGCCGGAGCTGGTGGTCTGCACCCACTTGGCATGGGGGGCGAGCGCGAAGCCGCCGCTACCGTCGGCTGCGCTCGGCGGGAAATCGAAGAGCACCTGGGCGCGGCCGAGGTGCTTTCGCCAGCGGGCCTCCTGCTCAGGCGAGCGGGCGAAGCCGTCCTTGCCCTTGTGGTCGGCGACGTAACGCTGCGGCGGCCAGAGGTCGGGCTCGCAGATCACCTCGATCCGGTCCGGGTTGACCGCCCGGATGCGCTCCACATGTTCGGGCTCGAGCGGCGTCGAGATGAAGACCGTGAGGCGCGCGCTGCTCATTTCTGGGATCCCCCTGCCGTGGCGCGGGGAGATTGCTCGGTTTTTGTCCTGAATCCCAGGCCCATCCGCCTGCCTTGTCTCGCCCGAGCGCCTGCGGATATGCTCCTCCGATGCTGCAGTTCCTGGCGCGACGCCTGCTGGTTGCCCTGCTCGTCTGCATCACCGTGCTGACCTTCGCCTTCGCGCTGACCCGGCTTTCGGGCGATCTCGCCATCTCCATCGCCGGGCCGAACTCGACCGCCGCCGACATCGAGATCATCCGCAAGGCGTACGGGCTCGACCGACCGGTCATCCAGCAGTTCTTCGACTGGGTCGGCCGGGCCATGGTCGGCGACTTCGGCCAGTCCTACTTCTTCCGCGAGCGCGTGGCCAAGCTGATCGGCGACCGGCTGCCGATCACGCTCACCCTCGGCCTGGTCGGCCTCGGCATCGCGCTGACGGTGGCGCTGCCGCTCGGCGTCATCTCGGCCTTGCGCGAGGGACGGCCGATCGACCGCGTGATCTCGCTGGTGGCGCTGCTCGGCCAGGCGATGCCGTCGTTCTGGCTCGGCCTGGTCCTGATGATCACCTTCGGCCTCCATCTCGGCTGGCTGCCGATCTCCGGCACCGGCACCTGGCAGCATTTCGTCATGCCCGGCACGGTTCTGGCGTTCTCCGCCATCCCCGCGCTGATGCGCCTCACGCGAAGCGGCATGATCGACGCGATGTCGGCCGACTACATCCGGACGGCGCGGGCCAAGGGCCTGTCGCGAGCCTCGATCATCCTCAAGCACGCCGCCCGAAACGCGGCGATGCCGGTGGTTTCGATCGCCGCCGTGCAGCTCGGCTTCATGCTGGGCGGCTCGATCGTGATCGAGACGGTATTCGCCCTCCACGGCGTCGGCTTCCTCGCCTGGGAGTCGATCAGCAAGAACGACTTCCCGACGGTGCAGGCGGTCGTGCTGCTGTTGGCGATCATCTACACGCTGTTGACGCTCGGAGCCGACATGCTCAACGCGGTGCTCGATCCGAGGCTGCGCGCCTCATGAGGGGGTGGCGTAGCGCGGGACTCTGGGTGGGCGCGTTCATCGTCGGGTTCACCCTGCTGGTCGCGATCTTCGCCCCGATGCTGAGCGCCCATGATCCCTTCGCCCAGGAGCTCAGCCGTCGCCTGATTCCGCCGATCTGGATGGAGGGAGGCAAGCCCGAGCATTGGCTCGGCACCGACCAGCTCGGCCGCGACTACCTCGCCCGCTTGGTCTACGGCGCTCGCATCTCGATGCTGATCGGGATCATGACGGTGGTCACCTCGGGGCTCATCGGCATCTCGCTCGGCGTCGCCGGCGGGTTCTTCGGCGGCCGCATAGACGACGTCATCCTGTTCATCATCACCGCGCGGCTCTCGATCCCGCTGATCCTGGTGGCGCTCGCGGTCGTCTCCCTGGTCGGCAGCTCTCTCACCGTCGTCGTCGCCACGCTCGGCCTGCTGCTCTGGGAGCGCTTCGCGGTGGTGGCGCGGGTGGCGACAATGCAGGTCCGGAACCTGGACTACGTCGCCGCCGCCTGGTCGGCCGGTTGTTCGCAGCCCTACATCGTGATGCGCGAGATCCTGCCCAACATCCTCTCGCCGCTGGCCGTGGTCGCGACCCTCGAGATGGCGCTGGCGATCCTGCTTGAGGCCGCGCTCTCCTTCCTCGGCCTCGGCGTGCCGCCCCCCTTGCCGTCCTGGGGGCTGATGATCGCCGAAGGCAAGGACTACATGTTCTTCAGCGCCTGGGTGATCATGGTTCCAGGCCTGTCGCTGTTCGCGCTGGTGTTCGGCATCAATCTGCTCGGCGACGGGCTGCGCGACCTCCTCAAGACCGGGCGGGTGGCGTGACGGCGCTGCTGGAAGTCCAGGGGCTCGACATCTCGTTCGGCGGGCTGACCGCCGTCCGCGGCGCGTCGCTGGAGGTCAACCGGGGCGAGACCCACTGCCTGGTCGGCGAGTCGGGCTGCGGCAAGTCGGTGACGGCGCTGGCGATGATGGGCCTGCTTCCGGGCAATGCGGTCCGCCGTGCCGAGACCTTGCGCTTCGACGGCGGCGACCTCCGCGGCCTCAGCGAGAAGGAGATGTCGCGTCTCCGCGGCGATCGCATGGCGATGATCTTCCAGGAGCCGATGACCAGCCTGAACCCGGCCTATACGGTCGGCTCGCAGATGGCCGAGGTGATGCTCCGCCATCGCGGCGGCTCGCGCCGTGCCGCGCTCGACCGGGCGGCGGAGCTGCTGGCGCGGGTGCGCATCACCTCGCCGGGCATGCGGCTCGGACAATATCCCCATCAGCTCTCGGGCGGGCTTCGCCAGCGGGTGATGATCGCCATGGCGCTGATGTGCGAGCCCGAGCTGCTGATCGCCGACGAGCCTACGACGGCGCTCGACGTCACCGTCCAGGCGCAGATCCTCCGGCTTCTCGCCGACCTGCAGACGGATCTCGGCCTCGCCATCCTGCTGATCACCCACGATCTCGGCGTCGTCGCCCGCACCGCCCACCGCGTCTCGGTGATGTATGCGGGCGAGGTGGTGGAGAGCGCGCCGGTCCGCACCCTGTTCTCGCGACCGATGCATCCCTACACCCGCGGCCTCCTCTCCTGCGTGCCCGTTCCCGGCAAGATCAGGCCGGGCGATCCGTTGGGATCGATTCCCGGCATGGTGCCGCAGGTGACCCCGGATTTCGCCGGCTGCGCCTTCCGCCAGCGCTGCCTGTTGACGCGCCCGGATTGCGCCGGTCCGATCGCGAGGCGCCGGCCGAGCGCCGACCACGCCTATCTCTGCCAGATTCCGCCGGAGGAGATGGTCCGGTCATGACCACGCCTCTGATCGAGGTACGTGACGTCGGCCGGCAGTTCCGGGTGCGGGCGGGCCTGCTCGCTCAGCCGAAGCGCGTGGTGGCGGTCGACGGCGTGTCGCTGCAGCTCAAGGCGGGCGAGGTCCTGGGCGTGGTCGGCGAGTCCGGCTGCGGCAAGTCGACCCTCGCCAAGATCATCTTAGGCTTGCTCGAGCCGACGGCGGGCGAGGTGCTGATCGACGGCAAGCATCTCGCCTCGCTCGACCGCAAGGAGCGGGCGCGGCTGATCCAGCCGGTGTTCCAGGATCCCTTCTCCTCGCTCAACCCGCGCCGGCGGGTGAGGGACGTCATCTCCCTGCCGCTGGTGGCTCAGGGCGGGATGTCGTCGCCGGAAGTGAACCGCCGCGTCGACGAGATGCTGGAGCGCGTCGGCCTCGACCCGTCGATGGCCGACCGGCTGCCGGCGCATCTGTCGGGCGGCCAGCGCCAGCGGGTCGCGATCGCGCGCGCCCTGGTTCTGCGTCCGCGCATCGTCGTCTGCGACGAGCCGACCTCGGCCCTCGACGTCTCGGTCCAGGCGCAGATCCTGAACCTGCTGGCCGAGCTCAGACGCGAGCTCGGGCTCGCCTACCTCTTCATCAGCCACAACTTGGCCGTGGTCGAGCATGTCGCCAGCGAGGTGGCGGTGATGTATCTCGGGCGCATCGTCGAGCAGAACCAGGCGGCGAGCCTGTTCCGCGATCCCCGGCACCCCTACACCAAGGCGCTGCTGGCGTCGGTGCTGACGCCCGAGCCGGATCTCGGGCTGCCGGAGACCGGCCTCGGCGATGCCATGCCCGATCCGGCCAACGTGCCGCCCGGCTGCCGCTTCCATCCGCGCTGCCCGGTGGCGATCGAGCGCTGCAGCCGCGACGTGCCGGCGACCCAGCGCAAGGAACCCAGCCTGGTCGAGTGCCACCTCGCCGTGCCGGCCTGAAACGAAGAACCCCGCGGAGGGCTTCCGCGGGGTTCCGGGTAGTTTCGAGCTAGACCGTCACTGCCACTTGCTGAGCCAGAAGCGCGGCAGCTCGTCCGCGTAGGTCTTCAGGCTGAGCGTCTTCGACAGGCCGTAGGTGGTGACGTAGGTGTGCAGCGGCACCCAATAGGCCCGCTCCATCGCCAGATTGATCGCCCGCGAGTAGTTGCTCTTGCGGGTGTCGGCGTTCATCGTCGTGCCGGCGGTGGTGAGCAGCTTCTCGATCTCGGCGTCCTTGGCGTGGTCGTCGACGCCGCCGCCGAGGAACACCGGCATGATCGCCGAGACGTCGTTGATCGAGTAGGAGCCCCAGCTGCCCATGTCGATCGGGCATTCGCCGCGTCCCTGGCAGCGCTGGACCAGGGCTTGGACCTGGAGCTGGCTGATCTTGGCCTTGATGCCGACGGCGCCGAGATAGCCCTGCACCGAGGCGGCCCATTGCGGTAGCACATAGGTGACGAGCTCGGTCTCGAAGCCGTTCGGATATCCGGCCTCGGCCAGGAGCGCCTTGGCCTTCGCCGGGTCATAGGCGTACTTCATCGCCGCCTCGCCGTCGCAGCCGAACTGCGAGGGGAAGCACGGTGCCGGGGGAACGCGAGAGCCGCCCTGGACCAGCTGCTTGGCGATCTGCTCGCGGTCGATCGCGTGGAAGATCGCCTGCCTGACCTTAAGGTTGGTCAGCGGCTTGTTGGTATCGCGGTCCCCGGCCGTGTCCATGCGGAGGAAGCCGACGCGCATCGACTCCTGGCGGAGCGCCTGCAGGGTCGGCATCCGCCCGACGGCGTCGAACTGGTCGGGGTTGAAGTTCCAGATGAAGTCGGCGCGGCCGGCGAGAAGCTCGGTCATCTCGGTCGCAGCGTCGGGAACGAAGCGGACCTGCATCTTGCCGATCGCCGGCTTACCCTTCGGGCTGTCGGCGTAGTAGTCGGCGAAGCGCTCGAAGTCGATCTGGCCGGCCTCGACCTTGGTGATCTTGTAGGGCCCGGCGCCGACCGGCGCCTTGGCATAGCCGTCCGGGCCGACCTTCTCGCGGTAGGCCTTAGGATAGATCGGCACCACCATGGCCATGAATTCAAGCGCGGCCGGTGTCGGCTTCTTGAGCTTTAGGCGAACGTTGAAGTCGTCGATCTTCTCCGCCTTCTCGATCCAGTTGACGTTGCTGGGGGTCGAGACCTTGGAGTCGGCCGCGCTCACCAGGTTGAGCGTGTAGACCACGTCGTCGGCGGTGAAGGCGTCGCCGTTGTGGAATTTGACGCCGCGGCGAAGCGCGAACTCGATGGTCGTGTCGTCGACGATCTTCCAGGACGTCGCCAGCAGCGGCTTCGGCCCGAAGGTGTCGGGATCACGATAGATCAGCGCATCCCATGACTGGTGCTGGATGACGACACCAGTGCGAAGCTGGTTGTAGTAGGGATCGACGTTGGTGACGGCGTCCCTCAAGACGATGCGAAGCGTGTCCGCGGATTTCTGCGCGTTCGCCGGCACGCTGCTGCCGAGCAGGGTGCCCAGCAGAATTCCGGCTGCGATGGCTTTGATCTTCATGTTGGTTACCTCCTCCATGTCCGAATAAAGAAGAGTAGCGCCCGCGACTCCGGCGAAACAAGCCTTGCCGGTCTAGGGCCGGGGTGGCCTTCCTGGATACTGTTCGAACCGAACGGTTCGAGCATGTTCTGGCCATCAAGCACGGGATTCCCGCTCGACTGGTCGCCTGAAGCCAAGTCACTCTGGGATCACCTCTCGGGCGGCGATGTCCTCCCCAGAGCCCCCAACGAGTAACCCAGCGCAGAAGGCATTCAGTTGCGCTTGGCCGCCTTTCCCTCGTATCGACGCTGCCACTCGGCCAGGATGCGGGGCCGATTGTCGGCCGCCCAGGCGAAGTCGTTCTTGATCAGGGACGCCTCAACTCCCGGCGGGTAGTTCGGTTGGGTAGTGGAGATCCCTTCCACGGCGACGATACCGAGGTGCTTCGCGTAAAGTTCGTTCGCCTTGCGGCTGGCTGCCCAGTCGGCGAGGCGACGGGCTGCATCGACGTTCTTGGCGCCCTTGATGATGGCCGTGGCGTCCATGTCCCAGCCACCCCCCTCTTTCATGAGAAGGACTTCAACCGGGGCGCCGCTCGCCTTCACATTCAGGTAGGAGACCTCCGAGGAGATCCCGATCGGGAACTCACCGGTTCCGGCCATGCGGCACGGCTGTGTTCCCGAGTGAACATAGGTCGCAATGTTCTGATCGAGCTTGTCCATGAACTCCCACGCCTTCGCTTCACCGAACATCTGAATCCAGGCGGATACAGCGAAAAACCCGGTTCCGGATGAAGCGGGGTGCGGCATGACGATGCGGTTCTTGTATTTCGGGTCCAGCAGGTCGTGCCATGAGACCGGCCGCTCGAACTTCTGCTTGGCGGCTTCGACCGTATTGAAGCAGAGCGCGCTCGCCCAACCGTCCATGCCGACCCAGCTCGGCGGATTCTTCGGGTCACGGAAGCTGGCCTTGATCTTCTCCAGGCCCTTGGGAGCGTAGGGCATCAGGACACCCTCCCGATCGAGAGGGATCATGTTGGTGACCGCAAGCCCCCAGATCACGTCCGCTGACGGATTCGCCTTCTCCGCCATGACCCGGGCGGCGACGACCCCGGTCGAGTCCCGCTGCAGGACGACCTTGATGTCGGGGTTGTCCGCCTCGAACGCCCTGCGGAAGGGTTCGATCTGCTCGATGTCCAAGGTGCTGAAGACCACGAGCGGCGTCTGGGCGTGTGCTGCGCCACCGGCAAGGCTGCCGGCGAACAAAGCCGCCAAGACAAGGCCGCGCATCCAGTACCGGCCGCGCGTACCCCGATTATTTGTCCGCTCGCGCACCCGCGAGACATCCATCTTTGCCACCTGGTTGCGCATGTCAGCCTCCTCAGACCGCAGTCTCGTTGAAAAATCCAATAAGCGATCACAACCAAAGTCAATCCAGTTCCCTGAGCGGCGAACCATGTCGAGATACACGCTCAACCACCGTCAAGGCGGCGGTAGGGATGGCGATCCATTGCAGCAGTGGTGAAAGTCCGAGATTCAGGACTGGCACGATCGGCATCAGATCCGAATAGGCCCAGCTCATGCGCACGGCCGTGTTCAGCCATTCGCTATAGCCCGTGTAAGCGAGGCCGATCGCAAGTGTCAGCGCCATGACCGGCCGGAATTGCCTGAGGGGCCAGTCCCGGTGCCCGGCAAACGCAAGCGCCATCAGCACGGCCGAGGCGGCGATGACCAGATCGCCCACAGTGCAGTGGGCGATCGCAAAGACGATCTCTCGGGTGCTTCCAGTTCGCCAGAGCGTGTAGAGCGGGAGTTGCGCGACTTCCCAGACAAGGTTGGCCACCGCGGTGAAGCTCAGATAGAGGCGGAAGGCGGAGAGCCAAGGCATGTCAATCTAGCCTATGGACGGCCTTCGCCGGCCCGGTCGTGCGAAATGGCGAGGATCCGGCTCAAGCTAGGCAGGAAACCAGGCACGCGGACCATGTAGCCGCGATAGGCTTCGCCGAACTCCGCTATCGCGTCGCTCTCCTCGCGGCGGGCCAGCCGCACGTACATGACGGCCAGAGGAGGGAACATCGCGAGGGTGAGCAGCGTCGGCCACTGAACCAGGAACCCGAGAAGCACCAGGATGAAGCCGACATATTGCGGGTGGCGGACATAGCTGTAGATGCCGGTGGTCGCCAGGGAATGGTGCTGCTGTGCGACGTAGAGGACGCGCCAGCCGGCCGCGATGACCCAGAACCCGATCGCGATCAGTGCATAGCTCAGGACATGAAACGGCCCGAAATGCGGATTCGCCTCCCAGCCAAACATCATCTCAAGCAGATGGCCGGCGTCATGCGAGAACCACTCGACCCCGGGGTAGCGGGACTGCAGCCACCCCGACAGGAAGTAGATGGTCAGCGGGAAGCCGTACATTTCGCTGAACAGCGCCACCAAGAACGCGCTGAAGGCGCCGAACGAGCGCCAATCGCGGCCAGTCTGCGGCTTGAAGAAGCTGTAGGCGAACAGGATGAAGATGGTGGCATTAACCAGGGCGACGCCCCAGAAGCCGTAGTCGGGGAAATCATGTTTCATCGCCGAGTCTCCTCCTTCTCTTCATGACGATGACCATGCCCGCGATGGCCGCGATGCATGAACACGTGCATGAAGAGGCAGGCAAAGGGCAGCAGCCAAAAAGTCGCCCCCAGGACATGGGCTCGATGCTCGGTGAACATCAACACGCCACCGATGACCAGGAAGCCGATCAAGACCAGCCCCGCACGCGACCCAAACAGACCACCTGACATCGTTTCAGTTCCATGAGTGTCGTGATGCTCGCGCATGGCGTACTCCCGTATCCAGCAAAGGATGAGGTGGCAGCGGCGAGAGGTTGTCGTCGCCGCCACGACATCGCAATCAGTTGGCCTTGGGTTGCATCTGCATCTGGGACTGCATTGCCTCCATTCTCTTCATCATGTCCTGCATCATCGACATCATCGATTGCATCTGGCGCTGCATCATCTCGTGATGCTCCATCATTCCACGCCCCATCATCCCGCCCTGCATACCGCCACCCTGGGGATTCGATCGGCCTGGCATCGCCATGCCCGGGCGCGCCATTGGCATTTGGGCGGGACTCTGCGCAGCGGCGACCCCGAGCTTGTCCAACGTCGGCTTGTCGGGTTCGCCGGTAACCGGGAGATGATGCTGCGACTGAAACTGCCGAATGGCGGTGCGCGTTGCGTCGCCCAGCACCCCGTCGACTTTGACCGCGACACCCTGCTTGTTCAGAGCCTCCTGCAACGCTGAAATCGCGGATCGCGACAGCGCGGCAGAGGCGGTAGGCGGCGGCATCTGAGCATGGGCGATGGTGATAGGCGCTGCGCCGAGAAACATCACAGTCAGCAGGGATGCCATGCCGAGCCTGCGGATAGGAGTGAAAGCGAGCATCGAAGATCTCCTTTGGTCAACGTGGGGAATTGCGTTCATGGATTCGCCATGCCGTGTGTCTACGGCTTCGGATCGACGATTCTGGAAGTGATCTTGAGGTATCCGCCGACGATCGCGGGATCGCGGGCCGGGCACAGAGCCTGACTGACGGGACCGGAAGATCTCCCCCGGCCGATCGGTCGCTCAGACGTCCAGACGTGGGGGTCGGAAGAGCGAAGCTGGGCTCAGCGCGGCAACGCTGGTGCCGCGCGACCAGGGACACCCAGACGTGGCTCCGGGAACATAGGCGGCAATGGCCGTCGGCACCGCCGCAGCGCTGCACGACGCGCAATTGGCCCCTGAGCAGCCCGAACCGGACGCATGCAGTGTGCCGCAGCAGCCAAGCGCATTGCCTTCCGTGCCGGTGTCGCTGATCTCATGCGCCTTTTGGAGATCCATGCCCGGCGGGACCGCGCGAATGACCCTCGTCGCAATCTTCGCGACCGTCTGCATCTCCTCGACGGCCGTAATTGTGCCCTGTACGGTGCTGTCCCGACAGGCTGGTGCCTCATCCGCGCCGAGCACGACGAGAATCCCCATGGCCAGGGCGAAAACAAACGCAATAGCCGACTGACGACCGCCGATCCCACTCGGGTGCCGCGATTTCCACGGCAGTCGAGACTGAAGGTTCTTTGGTGTCATCATTTGGCAGTATGGCCTAGGTCGGTGGCAGCCAACATTGACGCAGATCAAATGCCGAACTTTCGTAGACTAGCATGAATCACCTGCCCCGCTCATCGCGAGGCTGGCGCTTGCGGATGGCCTCCGGCCAGCGCGACTTGATGTGAGCGATCGCCGCCCAGATCTCCCGATCCGACAAGATATCGCCATAGGCCGGCATGTCACTTTGATAACCAGGAACGATACCGGCAACGCCGCGCTTGGTGATATCGAAAAGCTGTCGGTCGGGATGGTGCCAAGTGTGGCCGCTGGCATCATGCGGCGGCGCAGGAAGGCGCCCGTCCGGGCGTCTTTCCTGCCAGTTCGGCTGCCCTTCCATCCGGTCACCATGGCAGGAGGCGCAGTGGGTGGCATAGACCGTCCGACCAAGCTCGACCAACCGTGCATCGGCAATGTCGGCCTCCTGAATCGACCTCGAAGAGGCGTAGACCCACGCCGCAGCGGCAATGAAGGCGACCATGCCGAGCGCGACAAGCCACCGTCTCACAGAGTGACGGTCCGCAGACGCAACGCGTTGCCGATGACCAGGACCGAACTCAGGCTCATCGCCGCGCTGGCGATGATAGGGCTCAGCAGGATGCCCCAAGAGGGGTAGAGCACGCCAGCAGCCACCGGGACCGCGAGCGCATTAAAGACGAAGGCGAAGAACAGGTTCTCGCGGATGTTGCGCATGGTCGTCTGCGACAGGCGGCGCGCGCGCAGGATGCCCTTGAGGTCGCCCTTGAGCAGGGTGACTGCGGCGCTTTCCATCGCCACGTCGGCACCCGTTCCCATGGCGATGCCGACCATCGCCTGCGCCAAGGCCGGGGCATCGTTAATGCCGTCGCCGGCCATGGCGACGCGCCGCCCGCTTGCCTGCAGTTCCTTCACCGCGCTCGCCTTCTGCTCGGGCAGGACTTCGGCCCTGATCTCGTCGATGCCGAGCTTGCGACCAACCGCCTCCGCCGTGCGCCGGCTGTCGCCGGTCATCATCACGACCCGGACTCCGGACTCCCGTAGGCTCCGGATCGTAGCCGCCGCGCTCTCCTTGATCGGATCGGCGACGGCGATGACGCCGGCCGGGCGGTCATCCACGGCGACCAACATCGCCCCCTGCCCTTCGGCACGGAGCTCGTCGGCGGTCTTGGACAGGCCGCTGGCATCGATCCCGAGCTGAGCCATGAGCGCCGCATTGCCGACGGCGACACGGTGCCCATCGACGAGCCCCGTGACGCCCTTGCCGCTCACCGACTCGAAGTCGCTTGCCGTCGGCAGCTGAACATTGCGTTCCTCGGCGCCCCGGACAATGGCCGCGGCCAAAGGATGCTCGCTGCCACGCTCCAGGCTCGCCGTCATCCGCAGAAGATCCTGCTCCGAGGTCACGCCAACCGGGTGAACGCCGACGAGCTTCGGCCGGCCTTCGGTGAGCGTGCCGGTCTTGTCGACGACCAGGGTGTCGATCTGCTCCATCAGTTGCAACGCCTCGGCGTTCTTGACTAGCACGCCCGCCATCGCCCCGCGGCCGGTGCCGACCATGATCGACATCGGCGTGGCCAAGCCGAGCGCACAGGGGCACGCGATGATCAGCACCGCCACGGCGTTGACCAGCCCATACGCCATCGGCGGCGGCGGCCCCCAGATGGACCAGGCGACGAACGCCACGACCGCGACCAGGATCACGCCGGGTACGAACCAGGCGGAGATGGTATCGACCAGGCTCTGGATCGGCGCCCGCGAGCGCTGCGCGGCAGAAACCATACTGACGATCTGCGCCAGCAGCGTCTCGCTGCCGACACGCTCGGCCTTCATCAGGAACGTGCCGGTGGTATTGACTGTAGCCCCAGTGACCTTCGATCCCGGCTCCTTTTCGGCCGGCACAGGCTCGCCGGTGACCAACGCCTCGTCGACGGCGCTACGCCCTTCGGTGACGATGCCGTCGACCGGGATCTTCTCGCCCGGCCGCACGCGGACCACGTCGCCCGGTTGGACCCGGTCGAGCGGCACGTCTTCCTCGCTACCGTCAGGGTGGACCAGTCGCGCCTCTTTAGGTGCGAGATCCAGCAAGGCGCGAATGGCGCTGCTGGTCTGCGATCGCGCCCGCAACTCCAGCACTTGGCCCAGGAGCACCAGCGTGACGATCACGGAGGCGGCCTCGAAGTAGAGGGCGACTTCTCCGTCCGCAGCGCGGAAGGAGGCAGGGAAGATCGACGGGAAATACGCGGCGACGAGGCTGTAGAGATAGGCGACGCCGGTGCCGAGCGCGATCAGCGTGAACATGTTGAGCCGGCGATTGATGATCGACCGCCATCCCCGCTCGAAAAATGGATACCCGCCCCAGAGCACGACCGGCGTGGCCAGCAGCGACTGCGCCCAGAGCGAGAGCAGGGGCGCAATCGGCACATGTCCGATCACGTGCGGCAGCATGACCAGGAGAGCGAGCGGCACGGTCAGCACGACGCCGATCCAGAAGCGGCGCGACATGTCGGCGAGCTCGGGGTTCACGTCGTCGGTCCCGGCCGACGGCGTCATCGGCTCTAGCGCCATGCCGCAGATCGGGCAACTTCCCGGCGCATCCCGGATGATCTCCGGATGCATTGGGCAGGTCCATTTGACGCCCGGAGCGGCCACCGATGAGGGCGCGTTCAGAGGGTCCGCAGCCTTGTGCCCGTGATGGGCGTGGTCGTGGGCATGTTGGTGCGGCGGATGGCTGGTCATGCGCTTCTTATTCCTATCGAGCGCCGATCATATGGTCCTTCCACCTACAGGAAGGTCAATGGCTCACGGGACGCGGACCTGCAGGCCACGCTGCTGAGCGGTGCGCGCGGAATCGGCAGCGAGGCGCGCAGCGGCTTTGCCCTCGGTCGCACAATGTCCGGCCATTGATGAACGAGGAGACGGATCGATGCTGAATCGTCGACATTTCCTGCATGGGTATTACTCGCGATGAGTACGACAAAAAGGCGCGCGAGCTGAAAGAGCTTCAGGTCGAACTCTCCATGCGGATCGAGGAGCATCAGAAGGGCGGGGACGGGTTCCGGACCACGCTGGAAAGCCTGATTTCCGTGGCCTCGCAGGCGTCCCGCCTTTTCGAGCGTTCGAAAACCGAGCAGAAGCGCGAATTGATCGCCTTCGTCTTTTCGAACCTGCAGCTCAGGGGCCAAAAGCTAGAGTTTTCATTGAGATCGCCCTTCGACCTGATGGTCAATCGGCGGTCTTATACGGAATGGCTGGCCGGGATGGATGGAGCCCGGTTTTCTGATACGGTTCGGCCGTCCCGTGGTTTATCCGAGGCGGCCAAGATGATGCGCTGGATCGACGGCTCGATCGAGCTGGCCGCCTGCGGCTCGTCGGGCCGCAAGATGGCGACCTTCGGCGCCTGGGAAGACACGGTTCTGGAGCACACCTTCGACCATGTCGAGTTCATCTCGCTCCACACCTATCTCAACAACTATGCCGGCGACACCGCGGCCTTCCTCGCCAGCCCCGACCTGATGGACAGCTTCATCGACGAGGTCGTGGCCATCGCCGATGCCGTCGCCGCCCGCCCGCGCTCGAACAAGCGCATCATGCTCAGCTTCGACGAATGGAACGTCTGGTAACGGACGCGCCGGAACCGCGGCGAGCGGGTCAAGGCGGGCTGGCCGGTGGCGCCGGAGATCCTGGAAGAGGTCTACAACGTCGAGGACGCGCTGGCCTTCGGCGGCGCCTGTATCTCTCTCCTCAACCATGCCGACCGGGTGAGGGCCGGGTGCCTCGCCCAGCTGGTCAACGCCATCGCCCCGATCATGGCCGAGACCGGCGGCCCGGCCTGGCGACAGACGATCTTCGTCCTCTTCGCCCATTTCAGCGATTTCGGCCGCGGCCGTGTGTTGCAGGCGCAGGTCGACTCACCCACATATGCCGCCAACTACTTCGATCCCGGCGGCGCCCTTTCTCAAGGTCTCGGCGGTGCATGACGAGAGCGGCGGATTCCTCACCGTATTCGCTCTCAATCGCAGCCTGGCCGCGGAGATGCCGCTCCGGGTCGAGGCCAACGGCTTCTCGGGTCTCGAGGTCGAGCGGGCGATCCAGCTTCGCGACGCCGACCTCAAGGCGGTCAACACCAAGAGCCAGCCCGATCGGGTGGCGCCCTCGGTGCTGGCCGGCGTCCGGGTCGAGGGCGGGGCGCTGCAGGCGACGCTCGCGTCGGCCTCGTGGAACGTCATCCGCCTGAAGGTCTCCCGATCGCGCTAGGATGGCCCCACTCTCACGGGGTGGGGTTCGATGATCTTCGATTTCTTCGGCGCACGGCGGAAGGCCGTCATCGGCATGGTGCATATCGGCGCCTTGCCGGGGACGCCGCTCTATGACGCGGCCGGCGGCATGGCGAAGCTGATCGATGACGCCGGCCGCGACATCGAGGCGCTGCAGGCCGGCGGCATCCACGCGGTGATGTTCGGCAACGAGAACGACCGGCCCTACCGGCTGAAGGCGCCGGAGGAGGGGATCGCGGCGATGACCGCGGTGGTCATGGCGCTGAAACCGTCGCTGAAGGTGCCCTTCGGCGTGAACTACCTCTGGGACCCGGTGGCGAGCGTCGCCATCGGCTGCGCTGCCGGGGCCGCGTTCGTTCGCGAGATCTTCACCGGCCTGTTCGCCTCCGACATGGGGATGTGGGAGCCGGATTGCGCCGGGGCGCTTCGCCTGAGGAGAAATCTCGGCCGGTCGGACCTGAAGCTGCTGTTCAACATCAACGCCGAGTTCGCCTCGTCGCTCGACACGCGGCCGATCGAGCTTCGCGCCAGGAGCGCCGTCTTCTCCTCGCTGGCCGACGCCATCCTGGTCTCCGGCCCGCTCACCGGCCAGGCGGTGGACGGCTCCGACCTCCGCAAGGTGAAGGGCGCGGTCACCACGGTCCCGGTCTTCGCCAACACCGGCGTCACCCTCGACAATGTGCGGGACATCCTCGGCGTCGCCGATGGCTGCATCGTCGGGACCCATTTTAAGGTCGACGGCAACACCTGGAACGTCGTCGACGGTGGCCGGGTGAAGCGCTTCATGGACCTGGTCGAGACGATCCGGTAGCCGCGCCATGGCTTGCGTGATCGGCCTCGACATCGGCACCACCTCGACCATCGGCATTCTGCTTCGCCTGCCCGACAAGGTACTCGCGGTCGCAACCCGTCCGGTGACGCTGACCTCGCGGCATGCCGGCTGGGCCGAGGAGGATCCGGAGGAGTGGTGGCGGAACGTCTGCGACGTCGTTCCGGAGCTTATGGCGACATCCGGGGTCGCTCCGTCGGAACTCGTCGGCGTCGGCGTTACCGGCATGCTGCCGGCGATCGTCCTGCTGGACTCGGACGACAGGATTCTCCGCCCGAGCATCCAGCAAAGCGACGCCCGCTGCGTCGCCGAGGTCGAGGAACTGAAAGCCGAGGTCGACGAGTCGGCCTTTCTTCGTCGCACCGGCAACGGCGTCAACCAGCAGATCGTTGCCTCGCGGCTGCGCTGGGTCGAGCGTCACGAGCCCGCCGTCTTCCGGCGCATCGCCACCGTGTTCGGCTCCTACGACTATGTGAACTGGCGACTCACGGGGCGGAAGGCGATCGAGCAGAACTGGGCGCTGGAGGCGGGGTTCGTCGACCTCGCCGATCACGCGCTCGCCGATGACCTGATCGGCCTCGCCCATGTGCCGCGCACGGCGGTGCCGCCGAAGTCGATCTCGCACAAGATCCTCGGGCAGGTGAGCGCGGGCGCGGCGGCGGCGACCGGCCTGCCCGCCGGATTGCCGGTGGTGGGAGGGGCGGCGGATCACATCGCCTCGGCCCTGGCGGCAGGCCTGCTGGCGCCGGGCGACGTGCTGCTCAAGTTCGGAGGTTCAGGCGACATCATCGTCGCGGCACCGACGCCGGTGCCCGATCCAAGGCTCTATCTCGATTACCACCTGGTGCCCGGCCTGTTCGCGCCGAATGGCTGCATGGCCTCGGCCGGATCGACCCTCAACTGGTTTGCGCACTCGATCGCCGGCGGCTTCGCCGAGCCCGCACGAGGGCAGGGGCTCTCGGTCCATGCCTGGCTCGACCGCCTCGCCGCCGAGATCCCGCCCGGCTGCGACGGAGTCCGCGCGCTCCCGTATTTCCTGGGCGAGAAGACGCCGATTCACGATCCGCGCGCCCGCGGCACCTTCACCGGCCTCAGCCTCAACCACGGCATCCCGCACATGTGGCGGGCGCTGCTGGAGGGCATCGCCTATGCCTTCCGCCACCATCTCGATGTGATGGCCGAGCTGGGATATCCGGCAACCCGCTTCCTCGCCTCCGACGGCGGCTCCCGGAGCCGGGTGTGGATGCAGATCGTCAGCGACGTGCTGCAGCGGCCGGTGCAGCTCCTGGTGAACCATCACGGCTCCTGCCTCGGCGCCGCCTGGGTTGCCGCCATCGGCACCGGGCAGGGGGTCTCCTGGGGCGACATCGCAAAGGTCGTCGGCCAGGGCGAGCGGATACGTCCGGATCCGACGAGAGCCGCCGCCTGCGACGCCGGCTATGCCGCGTTCCGGGATCTCTACGCCTCGCTGAAGCCGCACTTCCACCGCCCTGACCCGCTGCCACTCCTTCGTTGACCCGCCGATATGGCCGATGTTATCGTTCACATCAATCGCGTGTCGAAATGCAAAATTGGGAGGGTGAGATGCGCTCGAAGGGTCCGATCACGCCGGCTCAGCGCCCGTCGCGGCGCCAGGTTCTCGGAGGCGCGGCTGCGCTCGGCGCCGTCGGCGCGCTGGGCTTTCCGGCCCCGGCCATCGCCCAGGGCATCTCCGGCGAGATCGCCTTCGCCACCAACGAGTGGACCCTGCCGCACTCGGGCAAGGTGCTGCGCATGATCACCGAGAACTTCTACAAGAAGCACCCGAACGTGAAGGTGAACGAGATCGCGATCCCGTTCGCCGGCTTCCACGACCAGATCCTGACCCAGCTCACCGCCGGCACGCCGCCGGACATGTTCCGCATCGACGATCCCCAGCTCTCGCTCTACATGGAGCGCGGCCACCTGACGCCGCTCGACGACGCGCTGAAGGCGGCCGGCATCAACCGCGACGACTTCGTCCCGGCCGGCGTCGATGCGCGCCTCAACGGCCAGACCATGGGCATCGTCTATCAGACGAATGCGCGCGCGATGTTCTACAACAAGCAGATCCTGGGCGCGGCCGGCATCAGCGAGGCGCCGAAGACTGCGGCCGAGTTCGAGGCGGCGATCGCCAAGTCGACCTCGCGCGAGAAGGGCCAGTACGGCTACTCCTTCGCCAGCAAACCCGGTGACGTGGTCGGCACCTTCATCACCCTGATGCCGATCGTGCTCGGCTTCGGCTCGCACTTCACTACGGCGGACGGCAAGCCGAACGCGACCGACCCGAAGGTCGCCGAGGCGATGAATCTCATCAAGCGGATGTGGGACGGCAACTACGTGCCGCGCGGCCTCGACGGCCCCTCGTCGCTCAAGCTCTGCACCGATGGCAAGGTCGCCATGACCATCAACGGCTCCTTCGTCATGGGGGCCGCCCAGCCGGAGGTGAAGCCGCTGCTCGGCGTCGCGCCGAGCCCGCTTCCGAGCGGCATCGCCGTCCGCGCCAGCTCCTGGTACGGCGTCGCGGCCAAGGGCAAGAACAAGGCGGCGGCGACCGCCTGGCTGATGCACATGCTGGCGCCTGAGAGCCAGGCGATCATCGCCGAGGTCGAGCGCATCGTGCCGGCGCTGCCCAAGCACATCCCGGAGACGGTCTACGCCGACACGCCGTGGTTCCGCACCATCGTCGCCGGCGCCTCGAAGAGCGTCTCCTACGTCCCGCCCGGCCTGGGCTCGAAGGGCTTCGCCCAGGTCAAGACCATCGCCGACCAGATCGAGAGCGTGCTCTACCGCTCGACGCCGGTGCCGCAGGCGATGGCGGCCCTGCAGCGCGAGCTCGAGACCAACCTGCGTTGAGCCATGCCTTGACGACCGCGGCGCCTCCTAGACGGGCGCCGCGGATCGGCACGCTGCCGCTGGTGCTGCTACTCCCCGTGGTCGTCTGTATCGCCGTCTTCTATGCCGGCCCGATCCTGTTCGCGATCTGGTCGAGCCTACAGCGCGAGGGGACGACGATAGGCGAGAGTGGCTTCGTCGGCGCCGCGCACTACCTCTCGCTCTTCGGCGACCGGCGTTTCCACAACTCGGCCTTCATCACGCTCGTCTTCACCGTCGGTGTCGTCGCCGCCACCTACGCGATCGGTCTCGGCCTCGCCTTGCTGCTGAACCGGGGATTCCTCGGACGCCGGATCGTCGGCGGCCTCCTGATCATCCCCTGGACCATGCCGCTGGTGGTGGTCGCTGTGGTCTGGGGCTGGCTGCTCGACTACCAGTTCGGCATCCTCAACTACCTGCTCGAGCGCTGGGGCATCATCGACAAGCCGATCGGCTGGCTGACCGACCCCGACATGGCGCTGTGGAGCGTCGGGGCGGCCAATGTCTGGCGCCTGTTCCCGCTGGCGATGGTGACGCTACTGGCGGCGCTGAAATCGATTCCGCAGGAACTCTACGAGGCGGCCGAGGTCGACGGTGCCAATCGCCGGCAGTCCTTCCTCTACGTCACTTTGCCCGGCATCCGCTCGACCACGGTTGCACTGGTTCTGCTGCTGGCGATCTGGGCCTTCGGGCGCATCTTCACCATCGTCTTCGTCATGGCCGGCGGCGGTCCGGCCGGGGCGACCGAGACCTTGGTGATCCAGATCTATCTCGAGGCCTTCCGCTATTTCCGGATGGAGCGCGCCTCGGCGCTCGGCGTCATCACGCTGGTGATCTCCGCGGCTCTGACCCTGGTCTATCTGAAGGTGAGCCGTGACCGGACGGCCTGATCTCGCGGCCTGGCGGCGCGGCGCAGCGACGCTGCTGATCGCGCTCGCGCTCCTGTTCCCGTTCTACTGGATGCTGATCACGGCGCTGCAGGGGGAGGCGGCGGTGATGGCCTTCCCGCCGCGGCTCTGGCCGCAGGAGGTCAATCTCCCGGCCTTCATCGACGTCTTTCGGGCGACCAAGGTCGGGCGCTGGCTCCTCAACACCATCGTCGTCGCCGGCGCCGCCACCCTCGTCGTCGTTCCGGTGGCGGCGCTGACCGCCTATGCCTTGTCGCGGTTCCGCAACCGGGCGGTGTCGATCGCCGCCATTCTCATCGTCGTCACCCAGATGATGCCGCCGGTGCTGCTGCTGGTGCCGTATTTCATCCTGTTCCGCGAGCTGGGATTGCTCAACGGCCTCGCCGGGCTGATCCTCGCCAACATCGCCTGGACGCTGCCGGTCTCGGCCTGGCTGATGAAGTCGGCCTTCGATTCCGTGCCTCTCGAGCTCGAGGAGGCGGCGATGATCGACGGCTGCAGCCGCTTCGGCGCGATCATAAGGGTCGCCGTTCCTCTGGCGGCGCCCGGCATCGCGGCGGCCGCCGTCTTCGCCTTCATCTCGGCCTGGGATGAGTACTTCTTCGCCCGCACGCTGATCTCCAACAGCGACCACTGGCTGGTCTCCGTCGGCTTGGGATCCTTCACCGGCGACTACTCGACCTCCTGGCAGCATGTGATGGCGGTCGCCACCCTCTCGACGCTGCCGCCGGCCATCCTGTTCATCCTGGTGCAGAAGGCATTCATCGCGAACCTCGCCCAGGGCGGGGTGAAGGGGTAGGGCGTGGCGCGCGGTCGTGCCCCCTTTCCCGCGCCGAGGCGCTGGAGAGGGGGAATGAATTCTGAACGGGAGACGGACATGGACTTCGGCTATTCCGGCAAACTCGCGGTGGTCACCGGCGGCGGCAAGGGGATCGGGCGCGCGATCGCCGAGAGCCTGGCGGAAGAGGGGGCGGTGGTCGCGGTCACCGATGTCGGCCTCGACCTCGCCGCCGACGCTGCGGAGGCGATCGCCGCCAAGGGCCTCAAGGCCTTCCCCTACCGGCTCGACGTCACCTCGAGAGCCTCCGTGCGCGAGACCTTCGCCCGCATCGCCGCCGAGCGCGGGCCGGTCGAGATCCTGGTCAACAACGCCGGCATCGTCAGGAAGCAGCCGACCGCGACGCTGACCGACGAGGAGTTCGACCTGGTCGACCGCGTCAACTTCCGGGGCGCGCTCTATTGCTGCCAGGAGGTGATGGAGGCGATGAAGGCGCGGCGCTCGGGGCGCATCGTCAACGTGATCTCGCTGGTGGTGAAGCTGATCGGCCGCACGGACGTGCTCTCCTACGCCGCGTCCAAGGCGTCGCTGGGAGCGATGACGCGGATGCTGGCCAAGGAGCTGGGCGAGCACGGCATCACCGTCAACGGCGTGCTGCCGGGCTCGATCGCCGTCACCGACTTCAACGATTCCGTCGGCGTCTCGAAGGACGTCAAGCTGCTGCCCGGCATGAGCGTGCCGGCCGGCCGCCGCGGCACGCCCGAGGATATCGGCCCGGTCGTCGCCTTTCTCTGCTCGCGGCAGGCCGGATACGTCACCGGCGAGTTCGTGAACGTCAATGGCGGCCTGTTCATGGACTGACGGCGGCGGCGCGACGGTATAGCATCATCTCGATCCCACCTGACCCCAGAGGACCGCATGCCGGGCGACGCGAGAACAGCTCAGGCCTCTCTTCTCGAGCGGGCCGAGAAATCCATTCCGGGCGCAGCGCTCGGCGTCTTCAGCCTGCCCGAGAAGCAGCGCATCGTCATCGAGAGCGGGCAGGGCTCGACGGTCGTCGACGCCAACGGCAAGACCTATGTCGACTATCTGCTCTCCAGCGGCCCGCTGATCCTGGGCCACGCGCATCCGGAGATCGTCGCCGCCGTGCAGAAGCAGGCGGCGCTGGGATCGACCTATTATGCGTTGAACCGGCCGGCGATCGAGCTGGCCGAGCTGATCGTCGATGCCGTGCCCTGCGCCGAGGCGCTTCGCTACCAGTCCACCGGCTCCGAGGCGACCTTCGCCGCGCTCCGGCTTGCGCGTGCCGCCACGGGCCGCAAGCTGGTGCTGAAATTCGAGGGTTCCTTCCACGGTAGCCACGACGTCGCGCAGATGACGACCGCCCGCATGATGGGGCGGAACTCGGATGAGACCGTCGCCGAGTCCGCCGGCTTGGCGGAGCTGCTGGCCGGGGAGGTCCTTATCGTGCCCTTCAACGATCTCGAAGCGGTCGCTGATGTGGTGGCACGGCGGGGCGCCGAGATTGCGGCCATCATCGTCGAGCCGCTGCAGCGCGTGCTGCGCCCGGCGCCCGGATTCCTCGAGGGCTTGCGGGATCTGTCGACCCGGCACGGCATCGTGCTCGTCTTCGACGAGGTCGTCACCGGCTTCCGGCTGGCCTGGGGCGGTGCGCAGGAACTTTATGGCGTCGAGCCGGATCTGGCCTGCTACGCCAAGGCGATCGGCGGCGGGTATCCGATTTCGGCGATCGCCGGCCGGCGCGACATCCTGGAGCTCGCCGACAAGCGCCGGTCTGGCTCGGAGACCTATTCCTATCTCGGCGGTACCCTGACCGGGAATCCGATCTCCGCGGCGGCGGGGCTCGCCTGTCTGAACGTGCTGCGGCGACCCGGAACCTATGAGCGGCTCCGGGCGCTGGGCGATCGCCTGCGCGACGGCCTGGAGCAGGCCGGCCGGCAGGCCGGCGTGCCGGTGCAGGCGCTCGGCGAGGGGCCCGTCCTGTCTCCGCTGATTTCAGAGAACCGGAGCATCCGGACGGCGAGGGATCTCGACACCGTGAACAAGAAGATGATGGTCGCATGGGCCCATGAGATGATCGATCGCGGCGTCCTGCTGACGCCTGGCGGCAAGATGTATATCTCGCTCGTCCATTCGGATGAGGACATCGAGCGGACGATCCGCGCCGCGCATGAGTCCTTCCGCGCCGTGCGGTGACGACATGGCCCGACAGCTTCGAGACGTTGAGCTTCGCGCTTCACCTGAAGCCCGGCTGCGAGGCCGAGTATCGCCGCCGCCACGACGCGCTCTGGCCGGAGATGCGGGACCTGCTCCTCTCCCGCGGCATCGTCCACTACGAGATCAGCCTGCACCCCGAAACCAGCCTCCTGTTCGCCGTCATCGTGCGCCGCAAGGACCACACCATGGACGGCATGACAGATCATCCGGTGGCGCAGCGCTGGCGGGCGCACATGGCGGACATCCTGGAAACGACGACGGGGATCGTGCCGAAGGTCGACCCGCTGACGCGGCTTTTCCGGCTGTCGGCGACCGAGGTGCAGGACTAGCCGCTCGAACGTGTTCCGTTCAGGCGTGAGCCATCCGTGTCGTGCTCTCCCGCGCGTCGGCGCGGGGGAGGAGGCTCGAGGCGGTTCCTCTTAGGCGGAACGCGCTCCAGGTGGCGGGGCGGCGGCTGCTCCGCTCTGCGGATACTTGCCGAGGAAGGCCTTCAGGAAGGCCTCGGCGTCGGGCCGCAGATTGAAGAAGAAGGCGGCGAGCCCATCGTTCCCGCGCCGCGCGACGCAGGCATGGGCAGGGAACGCCACCCTGTGGTCGTCATCGGGAAAGACCAGGGTCACACGGACTGCCTGGCCTACGGTCAGCGGGCCGGCATAGGGCTGGAGCCGAAATCCGCTGGTGCTGACGTCGGCGACCGGCAGCTCCTTGTCGATGGGACCGGGCCGAAGCGCGATGGCGAAGAACCAGCGCTTCCCCGCCTCCTCGCCCTCGAGGCGGATATGCGCGCCGGTTCCCTCGATGCGCGGCGAGGTCCGGCGCTCTGCGCCGACGAGGTCTCGTTCGGGCTCGGCTGACATGGCACGCATATCCCTCTCTCCGCCGGTGACGGCAGCGTCTCGAGGCGCCATGAGAAGTCGAAAGGCGTTAAGGTCCGATTAATTGGGGGCGTCGGTGCATGCTTGCGGAGGTTGATTTGAACCCTCCCTGCCAGTTGAAGTAGATTGCACCGATCGGCTTCCAGATCTCAGCCCGGATGAAGGGCCTCCTCAGATGTCATGGCTACCGTGATCCGTCCGATGCCGCGTGGTCGTTTCAGGAAGGCAGCGTTGCTGGCCGGCGCGTGGCTGGCGCTCGCGGTGATTTGCCTCGGCCGCCCGGCCTTCGCCCAGTTCGACAATCATCCGCCGCCGCGCTTCGATCCGCCGATCAAGACGGACCTGCTGCCGAATTTCTGGGGCACGCGCCTGCCGATCCCCGATTGGGCGGACGAGGATACGATCGCTACGTTCTGGCTGAGCAAGGTGAAGTTCGGCCCCAGAGAAGACCTGCTGCTGACCGTTATTTTCAATGCGAAGCTGGATTCAGAAAGTTCAATCAGGCTCGGTGGCACCTATCAAGTAGGCGACACGTACTACCAAAGCGTCCGCCTGTCCGATGGTCGAGTGATTGCGCTAACCAAATCAAAGTTCGTTACGCCCGATCGTCCGCATTCGGTCCTGCAGGACTATCGCACTAGCCCTTATCAGGAAGTGCCGACACGTTTCGAGCGTGCGAGAAACGGTGGACAAGAACCTTCACCTACGTCGATCCTCTTCAAGTACGAAAATCTGAAGTGGCATACGGCCAGGTTCATCAAGGAGTACTTTGAGCCGCGGGAAATCGCCCTTGCTCCCGCTCCGTCACGGACGGACTGTTTTAACTACCGGTTCGTCTTCCGCGAGTATTCGCTCGCAGGAACGTTGCATTCCGAGCGAATGCTGTTGGACGCTAGGCGGGAAGCGCGTCGACGCGATATCCCGGTGCAGCGATTCAATCCGCCCCTTCAGGCTTGCATCTTAGGTGGGACGTGGCCGAGCGTTGCGCGCGAGGATGCAGAGGGACGACCATATGTCCGCGTGCGTGGACGCGCGATCACCGGCGAATTTGTCGATCTCGAGGACGGAAGCTTCCTACTCGTGCCTCCGAAGGACTCCGATCTGTACGAGCGAGAAGGCTATGCCGAGGTTATTCGATTCCACGGCTCTCTCGAATCTCCCTACCTTGCGCACAATGGCAGCCGACTAAGGCTGATCGAGTTCAGCAAGATCGAGAGTCTTCTCGCTCAGGATGGCAACCTCAAATTCGAACTCGACTCTTACCAGTGGAACACTGATCGACGCAGTCCGCCACCGTCAGTTCCGAGAGGGGCCCTTCTCTACGAGTATATCGATCAGAAGATCGTCGAGGCGATGGAACGCAGATATGGGGTCGGCAGGTAGCGCGCGCCCACCCTCGGCTGTTGGGCGCGGGAACCTCCGGCCCGTAGGGCCCGCGTTCACAGGCAGGGCGCCGCGCGTCGAAGCTCGCGCTCAAACCTTCAGCGTCTCGATGCCGTCGAGGGTGAGGTCGACGCCGAAGCCCGGCGCGTCGGACGGGGTGAGGGAACCGTCCTTCGGTGTCGCCACGCCCGGAAACACGACCATCTCTTCCAGCGGCACGCCGGGCGCCGATCCGAGGAAGTATTCGCCTAAGGGCACGTTCGGCGAGGCATAGCCGAAATGCTGGCCATAGGGCGTGTTCATGCCGGCATGGGGAATGACGGCGATGCCGGCGGCCTCGGCCAGCGCATTGATCTTGAGGCAGGCGGTCAAGCCGCCGGCCCAGGCGATGTCGGGCTGGAAGATGTCGGCCGACTTGCGCGCGGCGGATGAGGCGAAGGTGAATGTGGAGTACCAGTGCTCGCCGCTCGCCAGCGTCATCCACGGCAGGCGGCGGCGAAGCTCGTCCTGGCCGTCCAGGTTCTCAGGAAGAAGGCAGTCTTCGATCCATTTCAGGCCGTAGGGCCTGAGCCTCTCGGCCAAGCGTACTGCGAACTCGACGTCGAAGGCCATCCAGCAGTCGAGCATCAGCTCGACGTCGGGGCCGATCAGCTCCCGCGTGCTTGCGACCAGCGCCTCGTTCCGGGCGATGCCGGCGAGGCCGTCGGATGTTCCGTGCGGGCAGGCGAGCTTGGTCGCGCGGAAGCCCAGCTCCATGTGCCAGTCGGTGTCGTTGCCGGTGGCATAGACCGGGATGCGGTCATGCGCCGGGCCGCCGATCAGCTCGTAGACCGGCCGCTTCAGGATCTTGCCCTTCAGGTCCCAGAGCGCCAGGTCGACGGCGCTGATGGCATAGGCGGCGATGCCGCCGGGGCCATAGGGCGAGACGATCCTCGCCATCATGTCCCAGAGCCGCTCGGTCGCCAGCGCCGGCTCGCCGGCCAGCAGCGGCGCGACGTGCTCGTTGACGATGGCGATCACCGGCGTGCCGTAGCGGCTGGCGCCGAAGCCCCAGCTGCCGTCCTCGGCGGTGACCAGGCAGCCGACCGAGTGCCAGGTCGGACGCCACGTCGAGCGCAGCTTCTTGAAGCGCGGATATCGCGACATCGGCCCGGCGACCTCGGCCTCGGCAAGCCAGGATGGCCGCCTCGCCTTGGTCTTCGGCGGGCCGCCGACGAGGTCGCTCTTGATGGCGAAGGCCTGGACCGACTTGATCTTCACCGGCGTCTCACCCTCTTGCTCTCGGCGCGGGCGGAGCTGCCGCGTGCCACGACCTCGAAGCCGACATCGACCGTCCGTGCGCCCTCGGGCCGGCCCAGCAGCCGGCCGACGATCATCTCGCCGGCGACCTGGCCGACACGATACTCGGGCACCCGCACCGTCGTCATGCCCGGGGGCACGTGACGCCCGATCTCGAGGTCGCCGAAGCCGGCGATGGCGAGCTCGTCCGGCACGCTCCATCCCAGCTCCATCGCCTTGAGCATGGCGCCGACGGCGATCGAGTCGGAGGTGCAGAAGAGGCCGTCGACATCAGGATGCCGGTCACGGAGGCGCCTGAGGCCGCGCCGTCCGCCCTCGATGCTGAGGTCGGTCGCGATCACGATCGGTGCGTGGTTCAGCACCTTGGTCACGGCCGCCTCATAGGTGGCGCGGCGGGCTCGTACCCGCGCATGCTCGACCTTGACGGTCATGAAGGCAATGCGGCGCGAGCCCATCCGGATCAGGTGGTCGACGATGGCGGCGCCGGCCGCATGGTTGGAGAAGCCGACATTCATGTCGAGCGGCTTCGGCACCAGCTCCCACAGCTCGACCAGCGGCGCCTTCAGGCGGGCGAGCGAGCGCGTCAGCTCCGGGCGATGATCGCCGCCTGCCAGCACCACCGCCTCCGGCCGATATGCCAGCAGCGACATCATCACTCGCCGCTCCTCGTCGACCGCGTAGTTCGAGGTGCCCAGCACCAGCGAATAGCCCTCGGGCGAGATCGCGTCGGCGATGCCCTGCACGACATTGGCATAGACCGGCGAGGAGATCGTCGGGATGACGCAGGCGACCGTCTGGCTGCGCTTGGAGCGCAGCCCGCTGGCGATCTGGTTGGGCAGGTAGCCCAGCGCCTCGGCGGCGCGGAGCACCTTCTCAAGCGTGTCCTCGGACAGCGCGTCGGGGCGTCGGAAGGCGCGCGAGACGGTCATGATCGAGACGCCGGCCCGCCGGGCCACGTCCTCGAGGCTGACGCTGCCGAGCGCGTCGGTCACGAGACGCGGGCGAGGGGACGGGAAGGACCGGCGATCTCGACGGTGGCGCCGTTGGCCCGGGCCGAACGCTGGATCGCCTCGATCACGGCGACCGTCGCCGCGCCGACCGCGCCGGGCGACAGGTTCTCGCCGCGGCCTTGCGCGAGGTCGACGAGCGCATGCACCGGCCCGTCGCAGCGATAGACCAGGTCGCCGGGGGCGAAGGCGAAGCCGGTCGAGGTGCCGTCGTGCCGGTGGATGGCGATATGGTCGCGATGGACCGCGAGATCGAGCGCGCCCTCGCTGCCGACGAGCTGGAGCCCGAGGAGGGCGCGTTGGCCCTCCGGCAGGCCGCCGGCGCCGGAGACGCTGCCGATCGCGCCGCCGTCGAAACTCACCCAGGCGGCGTCGAACAGGTCGGCCGCGCCCTTGGGCCCGGTTCGGGCGCCGACGGCGGTGGCATTGAGTCCGGCGAGCCAGAGAGTAAGCGCGATCGAATGCGAGAGCTGGCCATAGGCGAAGCCGCCGCCCTGGGCCGGGTCCTGCCAGGTCGCCGGATCGGGGCGGAAAAAACTGGTCCGCCAGCGGGCGAGCCCGACCGGGCCTTCGAAGACCGAGCGTGTCGCCGAGACGAAGGTGCAGGCGAGGTGCTCGATCCGGCCGATGCAACCGGCGGCGATGAGCGCGCGCAGCCGCGCCAGCTTCGGCAGATAGTGATAGCCGTTGGCGATCAGCAGATGCCGGTTCCGCGCCTTGGCGCGGGCAACCAGGTCCCAGGCCTCGGCCGGAACCAGCGTCATCGGCTTCTCGCAGAGCACGTGGCAGCCGGCCTCGATCGCGTCCCGCGCATGGACGTAGTGCAGATGGTGCGGCGAGGCGACGACGACCGCGTCGGGCCGGCGGGCGAGGACGTCGCGGTGGTCTTCCGAGGCGAAGGCGAAGCCGAAGTGGTCGCGCACTCGCGTCAGCGGGTCCGCTCCCAGCCGGCAGACGCCGTCGAGCACGACGTCGTCGCGGGCGGCGAGCACCGGGATGTGGTTCTCGGCGGCATACCAGCCGGCGCCGACGACCGAAACCCTGATCCGTCGCATTGCCCCTCGGTGACGCCTGGAATCTCTACCTGTTATCGTTAACAGAGAGGATATGGCCAGCCAAGTCCATTTGCGGAAAAGGCACCGAAGCGGAGAGCGTTCACGCCTCGACCGAGAGATCCGCAAGGCGCGTGTCGTCTACGCGACGGAAGCGGTCGGTCCCGGCGGCGGCCCTGTGCGGCGGGTGTTGCATAGAGCCGCGATGGCCCTTGAGCGGGCGATCGAGGGAAGGGCCCGACGATGCCCGACGCGATGGACCGTGGAGACGTGCCGGCGCTGCCGGCGACGATCGAGCTCTCGGCGCGGTCGATCGCGGCCGATCCAGCGGCGTTGGCGCTGATCCCGGCGGCGACCCGGGTCTACCTCGTCGACGCTGGCGATGACCCGGCCGGGCGATGGGCCGAAGCCTGTCTCCGGCTCGTCCGCGCCGGGCTCGAGCCGGTGCCCCATATCGCCTGCCGGCGCCTTCGCAGCTCCGAGGAGATCGACGAACGCCTCGGGGCCATGGCCGGTGCCGCCGGCATCCGCGACGTCCTGGTCGTCGGCGGCGACATCGGCCGGCCCCTCGGACCCTTCGCCTCGTCGCTGGACCTTCTCGAGAGCGGCCTTCTCGAACGCCACGGGATCCGGAGGATCGGCATCGCCGGCCATCCCGAGGGCTCGCCCGATGTGCCGCCGGCGGCGATCGTCGATGCGCTCCACCGGAAGATCGAGCTCGGCGCCCGCACCGGCCTCGATCTCCGGCTGGTCACCCAGTTCGGCTTCGATCCCGAGGCGACCATCCGCTGGGCCGAGCGGATGGCGGGGGAGGGCATCGGGCTGCCGATCCATGCCGGCGTCGCCGGCCCGACCAGCATGACCCGGCTCCTCAAATATGCGGCGCTCTGCGGGGTCCGCGCCTCGGCGTCGTTCGCTCTGAAACGCGGCGCCGCCTTGACCTCGCTGATGGGCGGCTACTCGCCGGAGCCCTATGCGCGGGCGATCGAACGGAGCGACCACATCAAGCAGCTGCATGTCTATGCGTTCGGAGGCCTGCCGGCCACCGCCCGGTGGTTGGTCGGGCGAGGAACGTGGCGCGAGCGGAGCGAAGCCGTTCTCGCGCTTCAAAGCACCAGGAGAATGCCGTGACGGATACCGTTCTGCACTCGGCCACGAAAACCGCGGTGATCGGCTTCGGCCGTCCGTTCTGCGTGATCGGCGAACGGATCAACCCCACGGGGCGGAAGAAGCTGGCCGAGGCGATGATCGCCGGCGACTTCTCCGGCGTGACCGCCGATGCCCTGGCCCAGGTCGCGGCCGGCGCGCTGGTGCTGGACGTCAACGCCGGGGTCACAGCGGTCGATCCGAACATGACCGAGCCCCCCTTGCTGGCCCGGACCATCGAGCTGGTGCAGTCGCTGGTCGACGTGCCGCTCTGCATCGATTCCTCGGTGCCGGCGGCGCTGGCTGCGGGCTTGGCCGTCGCCAAGGGACGCCCGCTGGTCAACTCGGTGACGGGCGAGGACGATCGCCTCGAGACGATCCTGCCGCTGATCAAGAAGTTCGACGTGCCGGTGGTGGCGATCTCCAACGACGAATCCGGGATCAGCCATGATCCCGACGTGCGTTTTGCGGTCGCCAGGAAGATCGTCGAACGTGCCGCCGACCACGGCATCAAGCCCGCCGACATCGTCGTCGATCCGCTGGTGATGCCGATCGGCGCGCTCAACAACGCCGGCTCGCAGGTCTTCCGCCTGATCCGGCGGCTGCGCGAGGAGCTGAAGGTCAACACCACCTGCGGCGCCTCCAACATCTCCTTCGGCATCCCCAACCGGCGGGTGATGAACGCCCACTTCCTGTCGATGGCGGCGGCCGTCGGCATGACCAGCGCGATCATGAACCCGCTGCACAAGGAGGACATGGACGCGATCCGCGCCGCCAACACGCTGAACGGCTTCGATCCCGACTGCATGGCCTGGCTCCGGGCCAACCGGGACCCGGCGGCGGGTGGGGCAGCGGCCGCGGCCCGGCGCGAACGCCGGGGGCGGCGGCAGGGGGGCGAGGGCGGCGCCTGAGAGGTTGCGTTTGCGGCCTGAATTGCCGTATTGCCGATAGCTCAACGTGGTCAGGGGAACCGGGTGAAAACCGAAATTCGTGTGGCTGTGATCGGCGGCGGAGTCGTCGGCGCGAGCGTGCTCTATCACCTGACCAAGCTCGGTTGGACCGACATCGCGCTGTTCGAGAAGCACGAGCTGACCTCGGGCTCGACCTGGCACGCAGCCGCGAGCGTGCACACCTATAATTCGGACGCCAACGTCTCGAAGCTGCAGAAATACACCATCGATCTCTACCGAGAGATCGAGCAGATCTCCGGGCAGAGCTGCGGCATCCACGCCACCGGCAACATGGTGGTCGCCGCCACCGATGAGATCTTCGACAACCTGAAGCTGATGCATTCGCGTGCCAAGTATCTCGGCATGGAGACGCATCTGATCACGCCCAAGGAGGCGAAGAAGCTCAATCCGCTGCTCGACGACACGCAGTTCGTCGGCGCGCTCCACCGTATCGACGGCGGCCATGTCGACCCGAATGGCGTCACCCACGCCTATGCCATCGCCGCACGCAAGGCCGGGGCGGAGGTCCATCGCTTCACCCAGGTGACGGGCCTCTCCCAGCGTGCCGACGGCACCTGGGACGTCGCGACCGACAAGGGCGGCGTCCATGCCGAGCATGTCGTCAACGCCGCCGGGCTCTGGGCCCGCGAGGTCGGCCGCATGGCCGGGATCGAGCTGCCGGTGCTGGCGATGGAGCACATGTATGTGGTGACCGAGGAGATCCCCGAGATTGCCGCCCATGGCCGCGAGATTCTGCCGACGACCGACTATTTCGGCGAGATCTACATGCGTCAGGAAGGGAAGGGCGTGTTGCTCGGCACCTACGAGAAGGACTGCCGGGTGTGGTCGCCGCATACGACGCCCTGGGACTTCTCGATGCAGCTGCTGCCGGACGATCTCGACCGCCTCTCGCCGCATCTCGAGATCGGCTTCAAGCATTTCCCCGCGGTCGGCCGCGCCGGCATCAGGAAGGTGGTCAACGGACCCTTCACCTTTGCGCCGGACGGCAACCCGCTGGTCGGGCCGGTGCGGGGGCTCCGCAACTACTGGTCGGCCTGCGCCGTCATGGCCGGTTTCGCTCAGGGCGGCGGCGTCGGCCTGGCGCTCTCGCGCTGGATGGTCGATGGCGATCCCGGCGCCGACATCTTCGCCATGGATGTCTCGCGCTTCGGCAGATACGCGACGCACCAGTACACGCTGATCAAGGTTCCAGAGAACTACAGCCGCCGATTCCGCATCGCCTATCCGAACGAGGAGATGCCCGCCGCCCGGCCGCTTCGCCGGACGCCGGTCTACGACCGTCTGAAGGATGCCGGCGCGGTGTTCGGCGCGAATTTCGGGCTCGAGGTCGCGCTCTGGTATGCGCCCAAGGGCATGGAGCCGGTCGAGACCCCGACCTATCGCCGCTCCAATGCCTTCCCGATCGTGAAGGAGGAGTGCCACGCGGTCCGGCACGCCGTCGGTCTGATGGAGATCTCCGGCTTCGGCAAGTATGAGGTGGTGGGGCCGGATGCGGAGGCCTGGCTCAACCGGATCCTGTCCAACAAGATGCCGAAGCCCGGCCGCATGGTGCTGGCGCCGATGCTGAACCCGCGCGGCACCATCATCGGCGACTTCTCGGTGGCGCGCCTCGCCCACGACCGCTTCCTGATGATCGGCTCAGGCGTCGCCGAGATCTACCACATGCGCTGGTTCGAGCAGCATCCGCCGCCTCCTGGCACCTATATCCGGCCGTTGCCGCATGCGCTGACCGGCTTCATGATCGCCGGCCCCAAGTCTCGCGAGCTGTTGCAGCGCCTGGTGTTCGAGGACGTCTCTCACCAGGCGTTCAAGTTCTTCGCCGCCCGCGAGATGGTGGTGGGATTGGCGCCGGCGACCGTGCTTCGCGCCAGCTACACCGGCGACCTCGGCTACGAGATCTGGGTGACGCCCGACTATCAGGTGACGCTCTATGACGCGCTGGTCGAGGCCGGCCGCGACCTGGGGCTTCGTCACTTCGGCAACCGGGCGCTGATGTCGCTCAGGCTGGAGAAGGCCTATGGCGCCTTCTTCCGCGAGTTCCGCCCGGACTACACGCCGATGGAGAGCGGGCTCGACCGCTTCGTCGCCTATGACAAGCCGGACTTCATCGGCCGCGAGGCGGCACTGAAGGACCGCGCCACGCCGCCGAAGAAGAAGCTGGTGCCGCTGATCGTCGAGACCGATGTCGAGGTCGTGGGATATGAGAGCGTGATGAAGGGCGACGACGCGGTCGGCCAGGTGACCTCCGGCGGCTACGCCCATTGGGCCGGCAAGAGCATGGCGATGGCCTATGTCGACTCGACCCTGGCCAAGGACGGTGAGACGCTGTCGGTCCTGATTTTCGGCAAGGCCTGTCCGGCGGTGGTCGCGACCCAGCCGCTGTTCGACGCTAACGGCGGGCGCCAGCGCGGATGAGCGACCTCATCGCTAACGCCCGCATGTACTCGGTCGCGCCGGAAGCGGCGGCGGCGTGGAAGCGGCTGTTCGCCTGGCTCAAGGAGCGGTCGGGCGTCGAGATGACGGTGATCGACCACGCCTTCCCGGCGTCGCTGGACGAGTTGTGGTCGCGGACGGATCTCGCCTGCACCTTCATGTGCGGCTGGCCGTTTATGCGCTATGGCGCCATCCACCAGGTGGTGGCGGCGCCGATCCCGAGCGCCCCTTATGCCAAGGGGCGGCCGGTCTATTGCTCGCATTTCGTCGTCCGCGACGACGCGCCGTTCAAGACGCTGGAGGACACCTTCGGCCATCGCTTCGCCTATACGATCCCGGACTCCCATTCCGGCTACAACGCGCCGCGCCATCATCTGCTCTCCTTTCGGAAGGGCGGAACCAAGGCTCTCTACCGGGAGATCGTCGGCCCCTTGCGGACGCCGCGGCTGATGGTCGAGGCGATCGTCGAGGGCAAGACCGATGTCGGTCCGCTCGACTCCTTCGCCTATGCGCTGCTTCGCCGTCACTGGCCGGAGGTCGCCGGCCGTACCCGGGTGATCGCGTCCACCGACGTGGTACCTATCCCGGCCTTCATGGCGTCCGCCGGCACATCGCCGGAAATCGTCGACCGCCTCGCCGAGACGCTATGCACCTTCGGCGACGATCCGTCACACGCAGCGTTGCGCGAAGATCTTTGCATCCTCGGATTTGCCCGCGTCGCCGAGAGCGAGTACCGGATCACCGAAGACTGGGCCCAGGCCGCGGAGACGCAAGGCCTCGCCGAGATCGCCTGAGATGCGGGCGCTGCTGCAGGCGATCGAGACGCTCTATCATCCTGCCGCCGATGGCCCGCTTGCGGTCGCCGCGAAGAGGATCGCAGGCGCCGATCCCCAGCCGGGCAGGGGGACGCGGAAGCCGGTCGCGCAGTTCGTGCCTCGGGCCGTCGAACTGGCGCGCAAGGGGCCATTGGCCGCGATCGCCGAAGCCTTCGCCGCGATCGAGCCCGAGGCCGACTGGCTGCAGAACCCGAACTATTCGGTGGCGAGCCTGGGGCCGGGCTATGTCGACCGCTATGGCTATGTCGAGCTGGTCGGTCCCGGCCGGCCGGTCGAGAGCGCGGATCTTCTGGTCGGGCTGCTGCTGCTCGGGCCTGGCATGGACTATCCCGACCACGCCCATCCGGCCGAGGAGGTCTATCACGTGATCGCCGGCCAGGCCGACTGGTGGCGCGAGGACGAGGGCTGGCGGCAGAAGGCGCCGGGCGCGGTCATCCATCATGCGCCGATGGTGCGTCACGCGATGCGGACGGCCGAGGAGCCGCTGCTGGCGCTCTATTGCTGGACCGGCCGCGTGCAGGTCTACGCGACGATGACGGAGGCGAAGGGATGAGCGAAGCCAAGGGGCAATGTCTTTGCGGCGCGGTCCGCTTCCGGTTGGCTGGCGAGAAGCGGCCTGTGGTGGTCTGCCATTGCGGCCAGTGCCGGCGCTGGCATGGCCATGTCGGCGCCTATACGAGGGTGCCGCTCTCGGCGCTGACGGTGGAAGACGAGCGCAGCCTCGCCTGGTACCGAAGCTCGGAGTGGGCGCGGCGCGGCTTCTGCCGCGAGTGCGGGTCGAGCCTGTTCTGGGAAAGGATCGGCAACGACCAGGTGTCGGTCGCCGCCGGCACGCTGGCGGCGCCGACCGGTCTCAAGACGGCGCTGCAGATCTTCGTCAAGGATGCCGGCGACTACTACGAGATCGACGACCGTATTCCCACTCGGCCGCCAGTCTCCGCGGCCGGCTGAGCCGGGGTGCCGTCGAGGTCCAGGTGGCAGGCGATCCTGTGCTCGCCGAAGCGCCGGACCGGCGGCGGCGTTGTCTCGCAGAGCCCGGCGATACGCTCCGGGCAGCGGCTGGCGAAGGGGCAGCCGACGATGACGTCGGTCGGGCTCGGCATGCTGCCTTCGAGCACCCGGTCCGGTGGCTCGGCGTCGGGATCCGGCGTCGGCGCAGCGGCAAGGAGGGCCGCCGTGTAGGGGTGATAGGGCGGGGCGAAGACCTGCTCGACCGGACCGTACTCGACGATGCGGCCGAGATACATCACCGCGACCCGGTCGGCCATGTGGCGGACCAGCGCCAGGTCGTGGGAGATCAGCACGAGTCCGAGCTGCGAGCTTTCCAGGAGCTCGGCCAGCAGGTTCAGGATCGCCGCCTGCACCGACACGTCGAGGGCGGAGACCGGCTCGTCGGCGACCATCAGACCGGGATTGCCGGCCAGCGCTCGGGCGATGGCGACGCGCTGGCGCTGGCCGCCCGAGAGCTGGTGCGGCATGCGCTCGGCCATGTCTGCCGGCAGGCGGACCTGGGCGAGCAGCTTCGAGACTTCGGCCTTGGCGTCGCGGTTCGCGAGGTTGCGCAGGAGCCGGAGGGGGCGGGTCAGCGCATAGGCGATCGAATGGCTCGGATTCAACGTCGAGTCCGGGTTCTGGAACACCATCTGGACCTGACGGCGGAGATCGGGCGGGCGGATGTCGACCGGGATCGTGGCGACGTCGGTGCCGCCGATCAGGGCCTCGCCCGAAGTCGCGGTCAGCAGGCCGGAGATGATCTTTGCCAGGGTGGACTTGCCGCAGCCGGACTCGCCGACGATCGCGAGCGTCTCACCGGCGCGGGCGTCGAGATCGACGTCGGTGAGAGCGCGGACCACCTTGCCGGTGCCGCCGAACATGCCGCCGAGCTTGTATTCCTTGGTCAGGTTGCGGACGCTGAGCAAGATCGGCGCGTCGCCGGCGACAGGCTCGTCGTTGCCGATGGTCGGGGCGTCGGCGGCTGAGGCGCGGATGGCGTCGAGGCGCACGCAACGCGCAAGATGGGCGTCCGAGCCGTTGGCGGGAACCATGGGCACCGGCCGTTCCTCGCATTCGTGCCTGACCGCGTAGACGCAGCGCGGCGCGAAAGCACAGCCCATGCGGGCCCGGTCGGCGGCGGCTATGGTTCCTTCGATCGGCCTGAGGCGCCCACGCCGGCGACCGCCGTGAAGGCGGGGGAGAGCGCCGAGCAGTCCGCGCGTATAGGGATGCGCCGGCGCATGGAACACGGACGCGATGTTGCCGGTCTCGACCAGCCGGCCGGCATAGAGCACGCCGATGCGGTCGCAGATCCGCGCCACCGTGCCGAGATTGTGGCTGATGAACAGGATCGCGGTGCCGAACTTGGCGCGGAGCTCGCGCACGAGCTCGAGGATCGCCGCCTCGATGGTGACGTCGAGGCCGGTCGTCGGCTCGTCCATGATCAGGAGCGCCGGTTCGGCCATCAGCGCCATGGCGATGACGACGCGTTGCTGCTGACCGCCCGAGAGCTGATGGGGATAGCGCTCCATCATCGCCGCGGCGCCAGGAAGGCGGACCTCCTCCAGCATGGCGACGGCGCGGCGGAAGGCCGCCGCCTCGTCGGTCTCGCCGTGGAGGAGCGGCACCTCCATCAGCTGCCGGCCGATCGGCATCACCGGGTTCAGGCTCGACATCGGGTCCTGGTAGACCATGGCGATGCGGTTGCCGCGGATCCGGGACAGCTCGTGGTCGGTGAGGCCGGCGGTGTCGCGGCCTTCCACCAGGATCCGCCCTTCGACGATGCTCATGCCGCGCGGCAAATAGCGCATCGCCGCCAGCGCTACCGTCGACTTGCCGCAGCCGGACTCGCCGACCAGGCCGAGCGCCTCGCCGTCGGCGATGGTGAAGCTGACGTCCCTCAGGATGTTCTGGCGGCCAGACCGGTGGTCGTAGGCGATGGAGACGTTCTCGAAGGCGAGGACGTCAGCCATCGAGGGAGGCTTCGCGGAGGCCGGTGGCGAGGAAGTTGGCGCCGATGACCAGGGATGAGATCGCCAGCGCCGGGATGATCGTCATGTGCGGCCAGACGAAGATCATGCCGTAGGCTTCCTTGACCATGCCGCCCCAGTCCGGATCCGGCGGCGGCAGGCCGACGCCGAGGAATCCCAGCACGCCGATCGCGATCGTCGTGTAGCCGAGGCGAAGGAAGAAGTCGACGATCAGCGGTCCCCTGGCATTGGGCAGGATCTCGACGAACATGATGAACAGCGCGCTCTCGCCCCGCATGCGGGCGGCGGCGACATAGTCGCGGTTCTTCACGTCGAGGGTCACGCCGCGGACGATGCGGGCGATGATCGGTGCCGAGGAGAGCGTGATCACCGCGATGATGTTGAAGGCCGAGGCGCCGAACTTCGCGATGATGATGAGGTAGAGGATGATCTTGGGGAATGCCAGGAGGGTATCGCCGATCCGCATGATCACAGCATCGATGAAGCCGCCGCGATAGCCCGAAACCAGGCCGAGGAAGACGCCGAGGACCACGGCGCCGAGCACGGCGATCGGCGCCACGGTCAGCACCGTGCGGGCGCCCCAGATCAGGCGTGAAAGGATGTCGCGCCCGAGATGGTCGACGCCGAGCCAATGGGCAGCCGACGGATAGGGATCGGCGACCAGCGCGACGTCGATCCGGTTCGGCGGGTAGGGGGAGACCCACGGCGCCAGCAGCGCCAGCAGGCTCCAGGCGAGCAGGATCGAGGCGCCCACCGTCGCCAGAGGCGACCGGGTGAGGATGTTGAGGACCTGACGCAGCAGGCCGACATGGGCGTCGCCGGCCAGCCCGAGGCCGGGTGCTGCGCGCGGCCTGCCGATGTCGTGGATGATCTCGGTCATACCCGGATCCGCGGATCGAGCGCCATGTAGCCGAGATCGCCGAAGAGCTGCGTCAGCATGGTGACGCTGACGGCGATCAGCGTGCCGGCCTCGATCACGGCGATGTCCTTGGCCAGCGCCGCCTCCAGCATCATCCGGCCGAAGCCAGGATAGGCGAAGAGGGTTTCGACCACGACGAGGCCGGAGACCAGGTAGTTGAGTTGCAGCAGGATCACCGTGAACGGCGTGATCAGGGCGTTGCGCAGCGCGTGGCGCGAGACCACGCGGTTGAACGACATGCCCTTCAGCAGCGCGGTCCGGATATAGGGTTGGCGCATCACCTCGACCATCGAGGAGCGCACCATCGCGATCAGATAGCCGGCATCATAGAAGGTCACCACCAGCACCGGCAGGACGAACTGCATCCAGATCGCCCAGCCGCTGTCGGATCGCAGCGGCGAGGTGCCGGGAAGCCAGCCCAGCCACACCACGAAGATGCCGAGCAGGAACACCCCCATGGCGAATTCGGGGATGGACGCGCACATCGACGAGAACACCGAGATGGTGCGGTCGAACCAGCCGCGCTCGCGCATGCCGGCGAGCACGCCGAGGACCACGGAGAGCGGCACGATCACCGCGAAGGAGATGGCGGCGAGCAGGAGGGTGTTGCCGAGGCGGTCGAACATCAGGTCGGCGACCGGCATGCGGAAGACGATCGAGTCGCCGAAGTCGCCGGTGAGCGCCTTGCCCATGTATTCGAAGTAGCGGACGATAGCAGGGCGATCCAGGCCCATCTGTACGGTCAGATGGTCGACCTGGCTCTCGCTCGCATAGGGACCGAGGATCTTGCGGGCGACATCGCCCGGCGACAGCTCGTTCAGCGCGAAGACGAGGAACGACACCGCGAACAGCGTCAACGCCATGTTCAACAGCTGCTTCGCGGAATAACGCAGCATCGCCGCTCCAGGCGGTTGATGTTATCGGGAAAACGACGGCCGCTCCGCGGGCGCGATGGGCGCCCGCGGAGCGGAACCGTTCAGGCCTTGAATCAGGCGTCGATCCACATGTCCTTGGCGTCGATGTAGATGCTCGGATGGATCTTGTAGCCCTTGATCTTCTTGTCCGAGTAGTTGAACACCGCGCGCCAGACCGGGACCACCGCCGGGCCGTCGTCGAGCATGATGCGCTCGAGCTTGGCCATCACCGCGCGGCGCTTCTCGACGTCGAGATAGCCCTCGGCCTCGGTCAGCAGCTTGTCGAACTCGGCATTCGACCAGTTCGCCTCGTTCCAGGCGGCGCCGGTGCGATAGGCGAGGCCGAGGATCATGGTGCCGAGCGGGCGATGGGCCCAGGTGGTGAAGCCGAACGGCACCTTGGTCCAGTTCGCCCAATACTGTGCCGACGGCATCACGTTGATCTTGCAGCGGATGCCCGCTTCCTTCCACTGCTCGACCATGATCTGGACCGCGAGCAGCTCCCAGTCCGGCTGGGGGCGGGCGTCGATGGTGACGTCGATGCCGTTCGGATATCCCGCCTCGGCCAGAAGCGCCTTCGCCTTGGCAATGTCTTGCTTGAGATAGCCGATGTCGGCGTATTCCGGATGCACCGGCGCGACATGGTGGTGCTCGCCGGGCTTGCCGAGGCCGCGCAGCGCCCCCTTGAGCACGGCGTCGTTGTCGGTGGCGTAGCGCAGCGCCTGTCGCACCCGCTTGTCGTCGAAGGGCTTGATCGGGTGGGTACGGGCGACCGCGGTATAGCCGGTCGCAACCGAGTTGACCTGCACATGCGGCAGCTTCTCGACCGTCGGCAGCGTCGAGATCGCGCCCTGGTAGATCATGTCGACCTGCTTGGAGGCCAGCGCCGAGACCTGGGCCGCGGCGTCGTCGCCGAGGTCGATGATCTCGTAGCGATCGATGTACGGACCGCCGCCCCAATAGGCCTTCTTGGTCGCGGCGAAGACCGAGCGCTTGCCGATCTCATGCTCGACCAGCTCGAAGGCGCCGGTGCCGTCGCTGCCGACGCCGAACTTGCCGCCGTCCTCCGGCGAGCAGATCAGCAGCGGGTAGTGGAACAGCGATTCCGGGATCGAGAGATTGGCGGAGTTGCCGTTCAGCTTGATGGTGAAGTCGTCGACCTTCTGGATCGCATTCGCATCCCAGAGCTTGACCGACTTCCTGGGCGCGCCCTTGGCGTCCTTCTCGCCGCCGTCGTACTCGGTCAGGATGAAGCCCTTGAGTAGGCCGACGACAGACGATCCGGTCTTGTCGTCGAGGACGCGCTTCAGGTTCCAGACCGCATCGTCGGCGGTGAACTTGCGGCCCTTGCGCCAGGTCACGTCCTTGCGCAGATGCAGGGTCCAGGTCTTGAGATCGGGGCTTGCCTCCCACTTCTCGACCAGCGAGGGCCGCGTGACGTTGTCGATGCCGGTGACGGTCAGGTAGTCGAGAACCTGGCGAGCGGAATTGGCCGACTCGATCCAGGAATAGGTATGCGGGCTGGAGATGTCCTGCACGCGCATGCCGATGCGGACGATGCCGCCCTTCTTCGGCGCGCCCTGGGCCAGGGCCGGAGCGGCGAGGCCCACCATGCTGTAGGCGGCCGGCGCGGCGACGCCGAGCAGGACGGCCAGGCGTAGAAACTCGCGGCGCTCGAGCTTGCCGTCGGCGAACTCTCGGCCGGCCTTCTCGATGATCGGATGCAGCTTCTCGGTCATGCTCACCTCCCTGGTGAAGTTGCGCGGTCCGGCCTTTCGCGGCGGTTTCGGCGCAAGGGTGATCGACATCGGACACGTCGTGGGTCGAGGCTAGTCCAGCGCGCCCGACAGGCGCAAGCTTGCGCATACCCTGGAGTAGCCGGCCAGCGACATCCGGTGTCGCGATTGGGCGGAGCGCCTCCCAACTTTGTCCGTGCCGGCCCTTCGATTGTCGCGCAGAATGCGGCTACTCCGACTTTCGGCGCTTATCCATGATCCCGACCATCGACATCTTGCCCCTACTCGGCCCTCCCACGCGTCTTCGCGAGGACACCGACCGGCGCGTCATGGAGGCGGCCAGCCGGGTCGGGTTTCTGACGATCTCGGGCCTGCCGGCCGACGTGCCGCAGGGACCGGCGGTGCGTGCCGGACTGCTTCGGGTTTTCTCGCTGGCGGACGCGGCGAAGCGGGCGCTATGGCGGCGCAAGTTCGATCCGGCGCGGCCGAACGTCTACCATGGCTGGTTTCCGCTCCAGAACGGCGCCATGACCTACAAGGAGGGCATCGACATGGGGCCGGACGTCGCCGATCCGGCGATCGCCTGCGATCCGACCGATCCCCTGACCGAGCCGACGCCGCTGCCGGACGAGGCCATCCTGCCGGGCTGGCGGGCGGAGGCGGGGCAGTACTATCGCGGGATGGAGAGGCTCGGCCGCCTCCTGATGCGGTCGGTCGCCCGCGGCCTCGGCCTGCCCGAGTCCTTCTTCGATGCGTCCTTCGCCGGCGGCAACTCGACCCTTCGGCTGATCCGCTATCCGGTGCGGCCGCCCGAGTCCTTCGCCGGCGGGGACATGGACGCCATCCTCGTCGACCATGGCGGCGCACGCCGCCACCTGATCGGCGGCGCCCATGTCGACTCGGGCTTCGTCACCCTGCTGGCCCAGGACGGCATCGAGGGCCTTCAGGCCCGGTCGGCCGCCGGCACCTGGCTCGACGTTCCGCCGGTCGAAGGCACGCTTGCAGTCAATTTCGGCGGCGTGCTCGAGCGCTGGACCGGTGGGCGGATCAAGGCGACCGAGCACCGGGTCGTCGGCCCGGGGCGCGAGCGCTTCTCGATCCCGTTCTTCTATGAGCCCCGGGTCGACGCGGTGATCGCGCCCCTGCCGATCCCGGGCGTCCAACCGTTCGAGCCTTTCCTCTACGGCGACCATCTGTGGGCGGCGATGATGCGTTTCGTCGAGTTTCGCGGGCTCGAGGCGATGCGGCCGCCGCGCGGCCTCAAGGCTACGGGTTGATCGATCGAACCGGGGGGAGTTGATGAAGTCCCATGTCCGCGTCGCCGTCGTCGGCGGCGGCGTCGTCGGCTGCAGCGTGCTGTTCCATCTCGCCAAGGCCGGCTGGCGCGATATCGCGCTGCTCGAGCGGCTGGAGCTGACCTCGGGCTCGAGCTGGCACGCGGCCGGCGGCTTCCACACGCTGAACGGCGACCCGAACGTCGCCAAGCTGCAGAGCTACACGGTGCGGCTCTACAAGGAGATCGAGGAGATCTCCGGGCAGTCCTGCGGGCTTCACATCACCGGCGGCATGATGCTGGCCGGCACGCCCGAGCGCATGGACTTCCTAAAGCTCGCCCACGCCAAGGGCCGCTATCTCGGCATGGAGACCGAGATCATCGACGCCGCCGAGGCGAAGCGGCGGCTGCCGCTGCTGGATGAGCGCCACTTCCTCGGCGCCATGTACGACCCGCTGGAAGGGCATCTCGACCCCTCCGGGACCACCCATGCCTATGCCAAGGCCGCCCGCAGCCTCGGCGCCGAGATCTACCGCCAGACCCGGGTCGTCGAGCTGAACGCCCGGCCTGACGGCGGCTGGGACGTGGTCACCGACAAGGGCACCATCCGCGCCGACCACGTGGTGAACGCCGGCGGTCTCTGGGCCCGCGAGGTCGGCCGCATGGTCGGGATCGAGCTTCCGGTGCTGGCGATGGAGCATCACTACATCGTCACGGAGGACATGCCCGAGGTCGCCGAGGCCAACGCCGCGACCGGCAAGGAACTCATCCATGTCATCGACTTCGAGGGCGAGGTCTATCTGCGCCAGGAGGGGAAGGGAATCCTGCTGGGATGCTACGAGCGGCAGGGCGTGCCCTGGGCGCCCGACAGCACGTCCTGGGACTTCGGGCCGGAGCTGCTGGCCGAGGATCTCGACCGGATCGGTCCCAGCCTCGAAGTCAGCTTCAAGCACTTCCCGGCGATGGCGAAGGCAGGAATCAAGCGGGTGGTGAACGGCCCCTTCACCTTCACCCCCGACGGCAACCCGCTGGTCGGCCCGGTCCGGGGCCTGAGCAACTACTGGGCCGCCTGCGGGGTGATGGCGGGATTCAGCCAGGGCGGCGGCGTCGGCCTGGCGCTCGCCAACTGGATGATCGAGGGCGATCCCGGCTTCGACGTCTGGGACATGGACGTGTCGCGCTACGGCGACTGGGCGACCCCGGCCTATACCAATGCCAAGGTGCGCGAGAACTATTCGCGGCGCTTCCGCATCCGCTTCCCCAACGAGGAGCTGCCGGCCGCCCGCCCGCTCAAGACCGTGCCGATCCAGAGCCAGCTCGAAGCCGAGAACGCCGTCTTCGGCGCCTCCTACGGCCTCGAATATCCGCTGTGGTTCGCGCCCAAAGGCATGCCGGCCGAGGAGACCGTCACCTATCGCCGCTCCAACGCCTTTCCCGTCGTCGCCGCGGAGTGCCGGGCGGTCAGGACCGGCGTCGGCCTGATGGAGACCTCCGGGTACGGCCGCTACGAGGTGGCCGGGCCGGATGCGGAAGCATTCCTCGATAGCCTGCTCGCCAACCGCATGCCGGCGCCGAGCCGCCTCGTGCTGGCCCCGATGCTGAATGCCAAGGGCAAGCTGATCGGCGACTTCACCGTCGGTCGGATCGCGCCCGACCGCTTCTTCATCGTCGGCTCAGGACCGGCCGAAGCCTATCACCTCCGCTGGTTCGAGCGTCAGCGGGGCGGGCGCAACGTCACCATCCGGCCGATGACGGCGGAACTGGCCGGGCTCGCCATCGCCGGGCCGAAGGCGCGCGACCTGCTGGCGCGGCTGGTCCGCGACGACCTGTCGACCGAGGCGTTTCCCTTCCTTTCGATCCGCCGTATGGCGGTCGGGATGGTGCCGGCGCTGGTCTCGCGCATCAGCTTCACCGGCGAACTGGGCTATGAGCTCTGGTGCGCGCCGGACAGCCAGCGGGCGCTTTACCAGGCGATCCGGGACGCCGGCCGCGACCTCGGCCTCGTGCTGTTCGGCAGCCATGCGCTGCTGTCGCTGCGCCTGGAGAAGGGTTTCGGCATCTGGGCCCGCGAGTACCGGCCGATCTATGGACCGGAGGAAGCCGGCCTCAAGCGCTTCGTCCGCCTCGACAAGGGCGACTTCGTCGGCCGCGAGGCGGCTAAGGCTGAGCGTGGGGAGGGCGGCGAGCGCCGGCTGGTGCTGTTCGAGGTCGATGCGCGCGATGCCGATGCCTTCGGCGACGAACCGATCTGGTGCGCCGGCAAGGTCGTCGGCTGGATCACCTCCGGTGGCTACGGCCACACGGTCGGCAAATCGCTGGCGCTGGGTTATGTGCCGAAGGCGCTCGCCGGGCAGGCATCAGGATTCGAGATCGAGATCATCGGCGAACGCCGCGGGGCGCGCATCCTGGAGGCGTCGCCTTACGACGTGAGCGGAGGACGGATGCGGGCGTAGTCGGCGAGTCGCCACCCGCGCAAGGCCCGCTCGTCGGCTGCCGATGCGGCGTTACGGAAGACGCCCAACACGCCGCCGCCGGACTGGGGCGCGGCGAAGAAGCGCGAATGCGAGACGGCGATCCAGACGGATAAGGTAGGCTGAGACTTTCGATCCGAGGCGCGATTTTTCCTGGACGAGTGCTTCTCAAGGCACCTAGAGCGTCGAAGAGGTTCGCCGGCGCGCTCAGCGGTCGGATCTTCGCCCACGTGTCCACCTACTTTTGGGCCGTCATCTTCCTGGTGTGCAAGGACGGCTAGCGCTCCGATTTCTTTGCAGTTGCCAATTCTCACCCTGCGAATTGCGATGAAGAAAAAGCCCGCTCAAATGCAATCGACGCCAGGACAGTCCAAGCTGATAGAAGCCGCGTCCGGCGATCAGGCCGCGCGGTTCGCCGACCCACCGACGGGCGCGGGGCCGAGGCGATGGCGCGGGAACCGCAGCTCAACCGTCGTGCCCCGGCCGGTGTCGCTTTGCAGTTGGAAGGAGCCGCCATGCGCCTCGATCATGCGTTTGGCCAAGGCCAGCCCGAGCCCCGTCCCTTTGCCGTCGCGCCGAAAGAGATCCCCAACCTCCCGGAATGGCTCAAAGACGCGGTCGCGGTCGGCGGCGGCGATCCCGGTTCCCGTATCGCGGACGGCGATGACGAGGCCATGGTCGCCGTCGGCTGCCGCTTCGACCTCGATCGTCCCGCCTCGCGGTGTGATCCTGGCGGCGTTCGATAGCAGGCTTGACAGCATTCGCCGCACGCAGCGTCGATCGGCCCGCAACGGCGGCAGCGATGCGGCCACCGACAAGGTGAGCGTCTGGCCGGCCTTGTTCGTCTTCGCTCGCAACGGCGCGCAGGTCGACTCGACCAAGCCCGCGACGTCGAAGATCTCCTCATCCAGCTCGAACTTGCCGGCCTCGATCCTGGACAAGTCCAGGATGTCGTTGGCTAGATCCAGCAGATGCCGGCCGGAGACGCTGATGTCGCCAATATACTCGCTGTAGCTCGGATGGCCGATCGGACCGAAGGCCTCCTGCTTCACCGCATCGGAAAGACCGATGATGGCGTTGAGCGGCGTACGCAGCTCGTGACTCATATCGGCAAGGAACTCGGACTTCGACCGATAGGCGTCGTCGACTTGCCGCTTAGCCTCGCGCAACTCCGCTTCGTCCTTCTCCCGCTGCGCCGTCATGGCTGCCAGCCGCTCGGCCATGTCGTTGATCGCCCGCTCCAGCATGCCGATCTCATCCTTGCTGGACGCCACGACACGCGCGGCGAAATCGCCGCGGCCGATCTGCGTGGCGACGGTCGCCGCTTCGACGATCGGTCGCACGAAGCGGCGTGACGTCAAGGCTGCCAGCAACGCGCCGATCAGAATCGAGACCGCGCCGGTCGCGAGCATCCACTCCATGTCCGCATAGACTTGGTTGACCATCGAGTCGGGGCTCGATGCGAGGACGACGAAGCCGATCCGCCGACCGTTGGCCAGCGTGACCGGCGCGGCCGCGTAGTGCGTCGCGCCGACGTATTCGCCGATCCGCGCGCCGGTCGAGACGAGCCGCTCGGCGAACGGCAGCGGCAGCGGCATGTCGGCGAACCGGTTTGTGCCGGTGCCGTCGGAGATAACCAGGCCGTCGACGTCGAGCGCAAAGGCTTCGACGATCAGAGGATTGTAGCGGGCGCCGGATAGGTGCTGTCGCACGCGGCGGACGTCGAGAACCGCGAGGTCGTCGGCGATGGCGTTCGTCAACGTATCGAGTATGGCGACCGTCGCTCCCTGGAATTCGCGCTCATGCGCCCGGCTCTCGACCCAGATGGCGACCGCCGTCACGGCGAGCGCGACGCTGGCGATGATCGCCCAGGTATAGGCGAGAAGCCGGAGCCGGATGCTCGTCATCAGCCGGGCGTCAGGCTGCGAACGAACGGCCGGTACGCCTCGAGGGCGCGCGCCGAGTCGGCGGGAATGTCAAAGAACTTGGTCGTTCGGTTGAATCCCTCGAGCACCTTGCGGCCGGTCTCGCGGGTCGCCATGGCGATCAGCTCGTCGCGGATCCTGGCCGCCAGCGCCGGCGGGAGCATGGCGCTGTGGCTGACGACCTGGCGCGGAATCGGCGGCGACGAGGCGATGGCCTTCAGGTGCTTCCGTCTATCCTCGGAGATCTTGGCGAGATCGGTGTCGGAGCTCGCTCCGGCGGCGACCTGCCGGCGCAGGACCCAGGAGATCGTCGTGTCGTCGTCGCCGCTGAACGTGAATCCGATCCGATCCGCCGTGACCGCCGAATTCTGTCCCGCCACCATAACGAGCCGGCGTTCGGCGATCAGCAGCCACGGCAAGAGGTAGCCGGTCGACGAGGTCAGCTTCTCGAAGGCGATCATCTTGCCTTTGAGCCCGTCGATGTCCTCGATGCCGCTGTCCGCCCTGACGAAGATGACGGAACGGTAGTCGGCCACGCCGCCCTTCCATCCCCTGAGGAACAGGCGGCTCCCCGCCAAGTCGCTGACGACGAGAGAGATGAGGGGGCTGTCGAAATAGAGGTCGACGGCGCCGGACCGGAGCAGGCCCGCCATCTGTTCCGCCGTCTGCGTGACCTCGACGTCGCCCTTGGAGATTCCGTCGGCCGCCAGCCGTCCTGCCAGATGTTGCGCGAACGGCAGCCACTCGCGAATCTCGCTGGCCGGGCGCGGACTGATCGAGCCGATCACCAGCGTCCGCCCCTCGGCGCATGCCGGACTAGCCGCGATCCACGTCCAGATGGCCAGCACTACGGCGGCGAGCCAGCGCGATCCGGGATGTACCATGCTCCGCCCTCCTCCGACGGCCGCATCGCCGAGCCTGCTCGCCGCATTCTCAGCAGACTGGTCAACTTGGACGGCAGTGTGATCTCAATAAAACTCAAGAGAATATTATCGATAAATATTACTTACTTCAATGATCGCCCGTTGAAGCCCGCACTCGCCGGATCGGGCGGCAATTTGATGCGATTCAAAGTGACTTCGTGTTCCCTCCACCTTGGTGGGGGAGGCCAGGGTGGGGGGCGCCTACAAGATCCCTCTCTGTGTGATCTCGACCTTCCGCCTGGCGACATAGGCGTCGACCGCGTCCTTGCGGCCCTGATCCAGCGGCGGCTCGACATAGCTTTCCAGCAGCCGCTTCCACACGGTGTTGGCACGCTGGGTGGCGGTGAGCGAGCCCGCCTCCTGCCATGACTGGAAGTTCCGCCAGTCGGCGATCATATGGGTGTGGAAGGCATGCTCGTAGCGCGCCATCGTGTGGGTGGCGCCGAAGAAATGTCCGCCGGGCGGCACCTCCTTCAGCGCATCGAAGGCGAGGGCCTCGTCGCTGACGTCGAGCGGTGAGAGCCAGGCCCGCATCGAGTGCAGGATCTCGGCATCGACGATGGTTTTCTCGAACGAGGCGACCAGCCCGCCTTCGAGCCAGCCGGTGCCGTGATGCATGAAGTGGCAATGCGACATGATGCAGGCCCAGACCGACATCGCCGACTCATGAGTGGACTGCGCATCGACGCAGTTCGATGCGTTGACGTTGCTCGACCGGTAGGGCAGGCCCCAGCGCCTGGCCATCTGGCCGCCGATGATCGTCGCCCTGACGTATTCCGGCGTGCCGAAGGCCGGCGCCCCCGACTTCATGTCGACATTGGAGGTGAATCCGCCGAACATCACCGGCGTTCCCGGCCTTAAGAGCTGGACCAGCGCGATCACCGCCAGGCCCTCGGCCGTCTGCTGTGCCAGCGCGCCGGCGATGGTGACCGGGCTCATGGCGCCGGCCAGCGTGAACGGCGTGACGATGCAAGGCTGGCCGAACTCGGTCATCGCCATCAGGCCGGCGATCATCTCCTTGTCGACGCGGCGGGGCGAGTTGACGTTGATCACCGTGAACAGCGACGGATTCTGCATCAGCTGCTCGTGCGAGATGTCGCGTGAGAGGCAGATGACCTCGACCGCATCCAGGATGCGCTCGCGGCCGATGCCGCGGCCGATGAAGGCACGGTCGCTGAGATAGGTGTGGGCGCGGTAGAGGTCGAGGTGGCGGGAGTCGGCCGGGAGGTCCAGAGCCTCGGTCAGCGTGCCGCCGGAATGGTGCACGCAGGTGAGCATCTGGTTCAGCTTGATGAGATTGGTCAGATCCTCGAAGGTGCCGGGCCGGCGGCCGCGGTCGAGGTCGGAGACGTTGGGCGGACTGCCGACCGGCCCGACATTGATGGTGTTGTCGCCGATGGTCAGCGTGCGCTCGGGATTGCGCGCATGCATCTTGAACTGCCGCGGCGCCTTGGCGATGGTCTCGCGGATCATGCCGCGGTCGAAACGCACCAGCTTGGTCGAGCGGTCGACCTTGCAGCCGGCCTTCTCGAAGACGTCGAGGGCGGGCTCGCTCAGGAACTCGATGCCGAGCTCCTCCAGCACCCGGAGCGCCGTGTCCTCGATGCGGCGAAGCCCGTCCTCGTCGAGCAGCTCGAGCGGCGGCAGGGGGTTGCGGAGCGGTCCCCAGGGCGGCTGCGCCACGCCGGTGTTGGCTTCGGCCTTCCGCCGGGTGCGGCGCTCGCCGGCGCCGGCTCCGCGTTCCACGACCGTGCGTTCCCCGCTCATCGTTCGCCCATCCTCTTCTCTTTCAATCGTCCGAGCGGCTCATCGGCGAAGGCCGCGACCGCCGGCGCAAGCTCGCCGAGACCGACGAAGCGATACTCGTAGGCGAGGCCGAGCCGCCTGGCGGCCGCTTCGGCCGCGGCCTTGAGGCGCGGCTCGTCGGTCTGCGCCAGGTAGACCACCTTCTCGTAGGGACCGAAATACGTGTCGCGCAGCTCCGGGTGGCGGTCGAGGCCGAGCCCTTCGATCACCAGCGTCTCGAACTGGCGGACCAGAAAATCGGTCAGGAAGAAGGCGCGCATGTCCGCCTCCGATCGCCGCTCGAATTCATCCACGCCTGAGTAGAAGGCATAGCAATGCGCGCCCGGCAGCCGCTGCAGTCCTTCGTCGAAGAGGACCTTGTCGAGCTCGCCGCCGGTGCCGCAGTCGGCGTATCCGACCAGGATGTCGTCGTACTCGTCGCGCGCTTCGCGGACGGCGGCGCGAACCGCGTCCGGGATCTCCTTCGGCCGGTTGTGAAGCCCGGCTGGAAGGCAGTGGAGGGTCACGTGGTGGAGATGATTTGCCGCCAGAACCGCATTCACCTCGCGCGCCAATGCGCCACAGGCGAGCACGAGCTGGCGGCGCGGAGGGACGGGGCGCGGCGTCACATCGTCGGCCGGCATCAACCAGCGGTGCCGGCGCGCTGGTTGTGCTTGCGCATCATGTAGGACTTGGCGGTCTCGACCGCGACCGCGGCGTCGCGGCAATAGCTGTCGGCGCCGATCGCCTTGGCGAAGTCCTCGTTCAGCGGCGCGCCGCCGACCAGCACCACGATGTCGTCGCGGATGCCCTTCTCCTTCAGCGCGTCGATGACGACCTTCATGTAGGGCATGGTGGTGGTGAGCAGCGCCGACATGCCGAGGATATCGGGCTGATGCTCGGCGATCGCCTCCAGGTACTTCTCGACGCCGTTGTTGATGCCGAGGTCGATGACCTCGAAGCCGGCGCCCTCCATCATCATGGTGACGAGGTTCTTACCGATGTCGTGGATGTCGCCTTTGACCGTACCGATCACCATCTTGCCGACCCTGGGCGCCCCGGTCTCCACCAGCAGAGGGCGCAGGATCGACATGCCGGCTTTCATCGCATTGGCCGACATCAAGACCTCGGGCACGAACAGGATGCCGTCGCGGAAGTCGATGCCGACGATGCGCATGCCTTCGACCAGCGCCTCGGTCAGCGTCCTGTACGGCGTCCAGCCACGCTTCAGCAGGATGTGGACGCCTTCCTCGATCTCCGCCTTGAGGCCGTCATAGAGATCGTCGTGCATCTGCTGGACGAGTTCCTCGTCGCTCAGATCCGCCAAGACGATGTCGTCGCTACCAGCCATGATCCAGTCCTCGAACCAAACAAGATGTGTCTTAAGTCGTTGATCTACAACTCTTCCCAGGGGAATCTGTCAAGTCGCTCGGCGCCCGTCGCGGTGATCAGCGCCTGGGTCTCGAGCTTGATGCATTCGCGGCCGGTCTCCTCGCCGATCAGGCTCTCGACGCAGACCACCATGTTCTCCTCGAACCGCCCTTCATAGGCGCCGGCAAAGCTCGGGTGCAGCGGCACCGACGGCCACTCGTCGGCCAGGCCGACGCCGTGGAGGGCCACCGAATAGCGCCGGGCCTGATACTTCTCCGGAATGCGCCAGGACTTCTCGTTGAACTCGCGGAAGCTCATCCCGGCGCGGAGCACACCGAGATTGTGCTCGATCTGCTCGATGGCGGCGCCGTAGAGGGTCCGCTGCTCGTTGCTCATGCGGCCGTGGCCGACGGTCCATGAGCGCGAGAGGTCGGCGCAGTAGCCGTAAGGCCCGATCAGGTCGGTGTCGAAGGCCAGGATGTCGCCCGGCTGGCAGACATAGTCCGAGCACTCCTGGAACCAGGGATTGGTCCGCGGACCGGCGGCCAGCAGCCGGGTCTCGATCCATTCACCGCCCGAGCGGATGTTCTCGTAGTGCAGCTCGGCCCAGATCTCGTTCTCGGTCCTGCCGGCATCCGAATGCTCGTACATCCGCGCCATCCCGGCCTCGCAGACCCGGACGGTCCAGCGCATGAGGTCGAGCTCGGCGCCGTTCTTGATGCAGCGGGCGCGTTCGGTCAGCTCCTGGCCCTCGACCAGCGTGATGCCACGCTTCCGCAGCGCATCGACGCCCAGCGGCTCCAGCTTGTCGACGGCAAGCCGCCGGTTGCCGCCGCCATGCTCGCGCAGCAGGTCGGCGATCTCGTCGGCCCATTTCTCCACCCGCTCGGCCAGGCGGTCGCCGGCGGAAAAATAGAACCAGGACGTGGCCGGGCGCACCTCGTTGATGACCTCGATGCCCTTGGCGACATGCTCGGAGCCGCGATACTCGAAGTCGATCGCCGGGCCGTCGGCACAGATGACAGCGTAGTGGGACGGGTTGTGCGTCATCCACAGCTGCATGTTGGAGACGTCGAGGGCGTAGCGGATGTTGACCGGGTCGTAGAGCAGGATGGCGGCGCAGTCGTGCTGCTTCAATTGGGCCCGGATACGGCCCTGGCGATAGGCCCTGGCTGCCTGGAGGGTCGCATGCGGGACCGGGCTCTTCAGCGGCTTGTCGCTGCCGTCCGGGTTCAGGAAGGCGCGCTTCCGCGGGTCCTTGAAGATTTCAGCCATCTCTCGCTTTCGGCCCCGGGGGGCCAGGGTCGGCTTTGGGCCAAGCCTAGTCGCGTTCCGCGCCCGGCTGGCCGCATTTGCGACCATCATCGGGCCGAGGGCGACATCGGACGCGCCGGACTAGCCGGCGCGCCGCCGGCCGGTGCGGCGCCTGGCGGGTTCCGCCCCGGCGTCCGCCGGCGGGGCCGCCAGCGGACCGATGCATTCGATGATCCGGGCGACGTCCGGTCGCTCCCGAAGCTGGTGAGAATCGAGGGCTTGGCGCATGGCGAACAGATGACCCGGCGAGGTGCCGCAGCAGCCGCCGACGATGCGCGCCCCGGCATCGAGGGCGAGGCGCGTGTACTCGGCCATCACCGCCGGCGTCCCGGTGTATTCGACCTTCTCGCCGACGAAGCGCGGAATGCCGCAATTGCCCTTGGCGATGACCACGGCGTCGGGCACGGCGGCGGTGATCTGCATCACCGAGTAGATCAGGTCGGAGGCGCCGACGCCGCAATTGGCGCCGATTGCGACGGGGCCGGGCTTCAGCTCCTTCAGGAAGGTCGCGACCGCTTCCGGCGTGGCGCCCATCATGGTGCGGCCGGCGGTGTCGAAGGTCGCGGTGACGGCGTAGGGCATGCCGACCTTGATGGCGGCGCGGGCGGCGGCCCGCATCTCCTCGATCGCCGACATGGTCTCGATCCAGATGACGTCGACTCCGCCCGCCTTGAGCCCCTCGATCTGCTCGACGAAGACCTCCATCGCCTCGTCCTCGCTCAAGGGACCGAGCGGGATCAGCAGGTCGCCGGTCGGCCCGACCGAGCCGGCGACGATGACCGGCCGGCCGGCCGCATCGGCGACGCTGCGGGCGATCTCGGCGGCCAGCCGGTTGAGCTCCCGGGTGCGGTCTTCGGCCTTGTGGAGCATCAGACGACGGCGGTTGCAGCCGAAGGTGTTCGTGAGGATGATGTCGGCCCCGGCGTCGACGAAGCTCCGGTGCAGCGCCCGGATCTTCTCCGGCTCGCTCGCATTCCAGAGCTCGGGCGCGTCCCCCGACAAGAGGCCCATCTCGAACAGATTGGTTCCGGTCGCACCATCGGCGAGCAGGCGCCCGCGCTGGCTCAGCAGCTCTTCAAGTCGACTCGCCATCCAAGTCCCATCCTTCAGGCAATCCGGGAAACGTCGCTATGGCGCAACGCATCGTGGTTTATTGGCGCGATATACCGGCTCAGGTCATTGTGCGCCAGGGTCGCACCGCCGAAAAGCGCGAACTGCCGCAGCGCTTCATCCAGGCGATCGATCGCTGTGCCATGCGCGTCGGCGCCCGCGATAGCGATGCCTATCTGGCCGAATGGCGGCGCGCGGCGCCCGAGCCGTGCGGCGACGATCTCAAGGCCGAGGCCGATGCGGCTGCGGCATCTCTGGACGGCAGCTATGACGACGAGCGTCTCAAGGCCCTGGTCGGGAATGACGGCCGCGAGGCGACAGGGACGGCGGGGTAAGTCACCGTGACCGACGAGCTGCAGGATGGCGACGGCGGCGAAGCCCGGGCGGCGGCGGATGACGCCCTCGTCATCTTCACGCCCAGCGGCCGCCGCGGGCGCTTCGCCAAGGGCACGGCGGTCCTGGATGCCGCGCGCTCGCTCGGCGTCTACATCGAGTCCGTCTGCGGCGGCCGCGGGCTCTGCGGGCGCTGCCAGGTCGAGGTCGCCGAGGGCGCCTTCGCCAAGCACGGTATCGTCTCGCGCGCAGCGAGCCTGAGCCCGAGCACGGCGACCGAGCAGCGCTACGCCGACATCCGGTCGCTGCCGGCCACCCGACGGTTGAGCTGTGCCGCGCAGATCCTGGCCGACGTGGTGATCGACGTCCCGGCCGACGTGGCCGTCAATACCCAGGTGGTGCGAAAGCGCGCCGAGACCCGGGCGATCGTCCGCGATCTCGCCACCCATCTCCACTACGTCGAGATCGAGCCGCCGGACATGGCGAAGCCACAGGGCGACCTCGACCGGGTGATCCAGCATCTCGGCGAAAAATGGGGTATCGCCGACGTTCTGGTCGACGTCGCCGTGCTGCCGGATGCCCAGCCGGCGCTGATCAAGGGCGGCTACAAGGCGACGGTGGCGGTGCACCAGGACGGCGGCCGGCCGCGCATCGTCGGGATCTGGCCGGGCTACCGCGAGAGGCTGTTCGGGGTCGCGGTCGATATCGGCTCGACCACCATCGCCTGCCACCTGGTCGACCTGATGTCGGGGCGGACCGTGGCCTCGGCCGGAACCGCCAACCCGCAGATCCGCTTCGGCGAGGACCTGATGTCGCGGGTCTCCTACGTCATGATGAACCCGGAGGGCCGGGTTGCGTTGACCGACGCGGTCAGGGATGCCGTCAACACCCTGATCCTCCGGGTCGCCGGCCAGGGCAACGTCGACAAGGAGGAGATCGTCGAGGCGGTGCTCGTCGGGAACCCGATCATGCATCACCTCTATCTCGGCATCGACCCGACGCCGCTGGGCCAGGCGCCGTTCCCGCTGGCGGTCTCGCAGGCGCTCGATCTCCGGGCGCAGGGGCTCGGCCTGCCGATCCTGAAGTCCGGGCGGGCCTACATTCTTCCTTGCATCGCCGGCCATGTCGGCGCCGACGCCGCCGCGGTGACCTTGGCCGAGGCCCCGCACAAGGGACAGGAGATCACGCTCGTCATCGACGTCGGCACCAATGCCGAGATCGTGCTGGGCAGCGCCGACCGCCTGCTCGCCGCCAGCTCGCCGACCGGCCCGGCCTTCGAGGGCGCGCAGATCTCGTCGGGCCAGCGCGCCGCCCCCGGCGCCATCGAGCGCGTCCGCATCGATCCGGAGACCCTGCAGCCCCGGATCAAGGTGATCGACGTCGACACCTGGTCGGACGAGGAGGGCTTCGCCGACGGCGTCGCCCGCGTCGGCGTCACCGGCATCTGCGGTTCAGGCATCATCGAGGCGATCGCCGAGCTGTTCTTAGCCGGCGTCATCACCGCCGACGGCACCATCGACGGTTCGCTCGCGGCCCGGACACCGCGGATCGTCCCCTCCGGCCGCACCTTCGCCTATGTCCTCTGGCACGAGCCGGTCGAGATCAAGGTGACGCAGAACGACGTCCGCGCGGTCCAGCTCGCCAAGGCGGCGCTCTATGCCGGCGCGCGCCTCCTGATGGACAAGCTCGGCATCGACAAGGTCGACCGCATCAAGCTCGCCGGCGCCTTCGGCAGCCACATCGATCCCAAGCACGCGATGATCATCGGCCTGGTGCCGGACTGTCCGCTCGACAAGGTGACGGCGGTCGGCAACGCCGCCGGCACCGGCGCCCGCATGGCGCTGCTGAACCGCGGCCACCGCCGCGAGGTCGAGGCCCTGGTGCGCACCATCGAGAAGATCGAGACCGCGGTCGAGCCGCGCTTCCAGGAGCATTTCGTCAACGCCATCGGCTTCCCGAACCGGGTCGAGGCGTTCCCGCACCTGGCGGCGGCGGTGAAGCTGCCCGAGCGGAAGGAGACGGATTCGGCGGGCGGCGAGGGGAGACGGCGGCGACGGACGCGGGATACCCCCCACCCCAACCCTCCCCCACAAGGGGGGAGGGGGTAAGACGGCAGCTATCGTGCGCCCTCCCCCCCTGGTGGGGGAGGGTTGGGGTGGGGAGCTCTTCGCTCAGTTGTTGGACTTGACCACGCCGTCGACCTTGGTGCGCTTCAGCGCCGCCTCGTCGAGCTCGAAGCCGAGGCCGGGGGCGTCGCTCAGGATCAGGCTGCCGTCGCGGTCGACGTCGACCGGTGCCCTCAGCATGAAGTCGCGGCGCTCCACCGTCCACTCCGGCGGGTCCCAGGGGAATTCGAGGTAGCTGGCGTCGGTCGACCCGGCGACCACATGGGCGTTGGCGAGGAGGCCGATACCGTTGCCCCAGGTGTGCGGGGTGAAGGTGATGTTCTGGGCCGCCGCCATCGCCGCCACCTTGGCGAGGCCGGTGATGCCGCCGATCGAGACGGCGTCCGGCTGCACCACGTCGAGGCAGCCCTCGATGATCACGTCGCGAAGCTCGCTCATCTCCCGGTTCAGCTCGCCGCCGGCGATGCGGACATCCAGCGCGTCGCGGAGTGCCTTCATGCCCTTGCGGTCGGCACGGTGGAGCGGCTCCTCCATCCAGTAGACGCTTAAGCGTTCCAGCTCGCGCCCGACGGTGACTGCGTCCTTCAGAGTCCAGGCCGCCATGGTGTCCCAGGGAAAGCGCCAACCCTGGTTGCAGTCGACCATCAGCTCAATGCGGTCGCCGACCCGCTCGCGCACGGCTTCGAGCGCCTTGATGTCGTCGCGCCAGCTGCCGCGGCGGAAACGGATCTTCATCGCCTTGAAGCCCCGCGCCAGCACGCGCTCGGAAAGATCGGCCAATGCCTTGGCGTCGCGCAGCGTGCCGGAGGAGGCATAGCAGGGAAGCCGGTTGGACAGCCCGCCCAGCAGCTTCCAGCAGGGCTGGCCAGCCGCCTTGCCGGCGATGTCCCAGAGCGCCAGGTCGAGCGGCCAGCAGCGGCCGTAGTGGAAGCCGATATGGTCGAGCACGCGCCAGTGGCGCTCGATGCGCAGCGGGTCCTCGCCGATGAACAGGTGCTCATGCCCGGCGAAGCCCAGCATGTAGTCGCCTGAGCCGATGCCGGTGATGCCCTCGTCGGTATGGACGCGCACGATGGTCGCGTCGAACTTGAGCCTGGGCCGCGACGACCAGCTCGGGTGGAACGGCGGCTCCAGCGGAAGCTGGTGCTGCTCGATCTCGATGGCGGTGATCTTCATCGGTCTCTCAAGCCGCTGTGAGGACGGCGCGGGCGAGGTGGAGGAGGTCGCCGTCGGTGGACGGCCGGGCAGAGGATCGCCGCATCGCCTCGTTCTCCGGCAGCGCCATCTCCAGGGCCAGGCGCTCGGGCGTGAGGCCGGGCAGCTCGTCGGCGAGGGAGGTCTTGAGCCCGACGGCGCCGATCAGTCTCTCGATGAGGCCCGGCAGCGCGGTCGCGTCGCGCGGGCCACCCAGGGCGTCGGCGACGGCGGCGAAGGCCGGCGCGCTGGCGTCCAGGCTCCAGGGCAGCGAGGCGCGGAGCCCGAGGCCGGCGGCGCGGCCGTGATGGACCTTGCCGAGACTGCCAAGGGCATGGGCGATGTTGTGGGCGATGGCGGTGCCGGCGTTGTTGATGGCGATGCCGGCATAGCAGGAGGCGACCAGCATGCCTTCGCGCGCCGCCAGGTTCTGAGGTTCGCGCACCGCCGTCGGCAGGTGGCGGGCGACCAGCCGGATCGCGGCATGGGCGAGGAGGTCGTTGGCTTCGAAGCGGTTGGCGTTGGTGCAGGACTCGACCGCGTGCACCAGGGCGTCGATGCCGGTCGCCGCGGTGAGCGTCGCCGGCAGCGACACCGTCAGGCTGGAATCGAGGATCGCCTTCGCCGCCGCCAGCTCCGGCCCCCAGGCCCAGGCCTTCCTGCCGGCGGCGTTAGTGAAGACCGCCGTGTGCGTGGTCTCCGAGCCGGTGCCGGCCGTCGTCGGCACACAGACCGCGGGTAGCGGCCGGGCAGGCAGAGGGTGGGCGCAGAAGGCATAGTGCTCGACCCTGGCCGCACCGGGCGCGATCGCCGCCACCAGCTTGGCGACGTCGAGTGCCGAGCCACCGCCGATGCCGACGACGGCCTGGACCCGGTCCCGCCGGGCGAGGTCGGCGGCGGCGTCGATCTGCGCGCCGGACGGCTCACCGGCCAGATCGTCCCACAGCGACAGGGTGCGGCGCCCGGCCGCCAGCGCCGCCCTGATACGTTCGGCGACGCCGGCCTTGGCGAGGAAGCGGTCGATCACCAGGAGCACGCGCTCGGGCGCGCCCGGCAGTCCGGCGATGTCGGCGCCGAGCTGATCGATGCGGCCGGCGCCGATGGCGATCTCGGGGACCGGAAGAAGTGTCTTCATCCAGGGAAATGCTTTTGCGGGCGTGGTGGCCTGGGGGGCGGCGTTGCCTTACCTTCGAAGCCGCGGACAGTCACGGGAGCATGGGGCAGGATATGACCGAGCCGTCGGAACGGCAAGGCAGGGCGGGGCGCGAGCGGCGGGGCGGACGATCCGGCCATGCGGGCCGGGCCGCCGATGCGGAAGCGACCGGCGATCCGTTTCCCTTCCGCCAGCCGCGGCGTCGTTTCCCGCCGGTCGAGATCGTCAGCGCCGACGAGCTCGAGGCGATCCACCAAGCATCGCTCACGGTCCTCGAAGAGATCGGCATGGATTTCCTCGATCCGGACGCGGTGGCCCTCCTGGCCACGGCCGGCGCCGACACCAGGCTGGGATCGCAGCGCGTCCGCTTCGACCGCAACCTGATCCTGGAGCGGATCAAGAGCGTGCCGGCGACCTTCACCCTCCATGCCCGCAACCCGGCCCACAGCCTGGGATTCGGCGGCGACCAGGTGATCTTTGCCCAGGTCGCCAGCGCCCCCAACTGCTCCGACATGGACAAGGGGCGGCGGCCGGGGAACCAGGAGGACTTCCGCAACCTGGTCAAGCTCGCCCAGAGCTTCAACATCATCCACATGACCGGCGGCTACCCGGTCGAGCCGGTGGACCTGCACGCCTCGATCCGGCACTTGGATTGCCTCGCCGACCTCGCCAAGCTCACCGACAAGGCGTTCCACGCCTACTCGCTGGGCCGCCAGAGGAACCGCGACGCGCTGGAGATCGTGCGGCTCGCCCGTGGCATCTCGGACGAGCAGCTCGACCGCGAGCCCTCGCTCATCACCGTGATCAACTCGTCATCGCCGCTGCGCCTGGATGCGCCGATGCTGCAGGGGATCATGGAGATGTCCTCGCGAGGCCAGGTGGTGATCATGACTCCGTTCACGCTGGCCGGTGCCATGGCGCCGGTGACGGTAGCAGGCGCGCTGGCCCAGCAGAACGCCGAGGCTCTGGCCGGCATCGCCTTCACCCAGATCGTCAAGCCGGGCGCGCCGGTGGTCTATGGTGGCTTCACCTCGAACGTCGACATGAAGTCGGGCGCGCCCGCCTTCGGCACGCCCGAATACATGAAGTCGGCGATGATCGGCGGCCAGCTCGCGCGCCGCTACAAGCTGCCCTACCGCACCTCCAACACCTGCGCCGCCAACACAGTCGATGCCCAGGCGGCCTATGAATCCGTGTTCTCGCTCTGGGGCGCGGTGATGGGGGGCGGCAACTTCATCCTGCATTCGGCCGGCTGGATGGAAGGGGGCTTAACGGCCTCCTTCGAAAAGACCATCGTCGACGTCGACCTCTTGCAGATGGTCTCGCAGTTCCTCGATCCGCTCGAGGTGAGCGAGGCGACCCTGGCGCTGGACGCCATGCGCGAGGTCGGGCCGGGTGGACATTATTTCGGCGCCGTCCACACCCAGTCCCGCTACCAGACCGCCTTCTACAACCCGCTGATTTCGGACTGGCGCAACTTCGAGAGCTGGCGCGAGGCGGGATCGCCGACGGCGATGGAGAAGGCCAACCGGTTGTGGAAGGAGACGCTGGCCCGCTACCAGCGCCCGCCGATGGACCCGGCCGCCGAGGAGGCGCTGGACGCCTTCGTCGCGAGGCGGAAGGAAGAGGGCGGGGTGAAGACGGACTTCTGAGCGAGGGTGTCAGGCCGTCGGCCGGATCTCGTAGCCGAACTCGGTCGCCGACATCCCGAGCCAGTCGAGGAAGGCCTCGGCGAAGTTCGCCGGCAGCACCAGGTCGTAGGTCGGCGTCGCGTCGACCTGAACGATCGTCACGGTGATGTGGTCGATGGTGGTGGTCGCCGCACTCCCGGCAGAGAAGGCGCGGGGGTGCAGGTCGATGCGGCAGCCCTTCGCCAGGACGTCGCGAGCGTGGGCGCCGGAGAGGCGCAGCACGGCGCGGCCGTGGCTTTGGTCGACGACCGCAGTCTTGGTGCCAGCGGCGCCGGCCAGCGACTTCGCCAACGCTCCTTCGACGCCGCGCGGGCGGATCACCAGCCAGGCGGAGGGCTGAATCCAGACGATCATGGCGTCGCTGGATATCTCGGCGCGGCCGGGCTTCGGCAGCGCGAGGCCGGCGACGGCGGCCTCGGCGCCCATCACCTGGACGATGTCGACGCGGCGCTCGGACAGGATAACCGGCGTGCCGCCGGCGGCGCCGTCACGCCCGGGGGTGAGCCCGGGGCCGAAGGGCGACAGGCGCTCAGGCGCGGACACGTAAGTTCTCCGGGTCGACGTGGTGGGGACTGCAGACCTCGACCTCGACCACCTCGTTCTTCAGCGGATAGGTCGCATAGAGCCGCTGGCCGATCCGCTCCGGTCCCTGGCGGATCATCGCAAGTCCGAGCCAGCGCTCGAGCTCGACCGAGCGGGTGATGCTGGTGCACCAGCCGAGGCTGGCCTTGGAGTCCGGTTTCTCGACGATATGGGCGCCGCCGCGCAGCCGCTTCTCGAAGGAAGGATCGACCGCCCTTATGCCGACCAGGCGCGGCCGGTCGGGGGCCATGAGCGCGGGGCGCTCGCCGTTCACCCGGCCGATGAAGTCGCCCTTCTTCTTCATCATCTTCTCGAAGCCGAGGTCGCGGGCGGTGGTCTGGCCGTTCAGCTCCGGCCCGGCGACATGGCCCTTTTCGATGCGAAGCAGGCCGAGAGCCTCGAGACCATAGGGCAGGATGCCGTGCGGCTTGCCGGCCTCCAGGATCGCCTCCCACACGCGTTCGCCATATCCCGCCGGGGTCGCGACCTCATAGGCCATCTCGCCCGAGAAGCTGACGCGGTAGATGCGAACCGGGCAGCCGGCGATGGTGGCCTCGCCGACACCCATGAACGGAAACGCCTCGTTCGAGAGGTCGAGGCCCTCGACGCAGCCTTGCAGGGCCAGGCGGGTCTTCGGGCCCGCGACCGACATCTGCGCCCATTGGTCGGTGACCGTGCAGTAGTGCACGTCGAGCTCCGGCCAGACGGTCTGGTGATGGAACTCCATATGCGCCAGAACCTCGGCCGCCTTGGCCGTGGTGGTGGTCATCAGATAGCGGGTCTCCGACAGGCGCGAGGTGGTGCCATCGTCGAACATCATGCCGTCTTCGCGCAGCATCAGGCCGTAGCGGGCCCTGCCCACCGCAAGCGTCGAGAAGGTGTTGGTGTAGAGCCGGTCGAGGAAGGTGCCGGCGTCGCGGCCCTGGACGTCGATCTTGCCGAGGGTAGAGACGTCGCAGATGCCGACTGCCTGGCGGACGGCGCGGGCCTCCTTAAGGATCGGCTCCCAGCCGGTCTCGCGCGTCGCCGAATAGTAGAGCGGCCTGAGCCACAGGCCGGTCTCCAGGAAGATGCCGTGGTTGCGGACATGCCAGTGATGCAGCGGCGTGCGGCGGACCGGCTGCAGGTGATGGCCGACGTCGCGGCCGGCGAGCGCGCCCCAGGTGACCGGCGAGACATAGGGCCGGTAGGTGGGGACGCCGACCTTTTCGATGGACTCGCCGCGGGCTTCCGCCAGCACGGCGACGCCGAGCAGGCCCGAGGTCTTGCCCTGGTCGGTCGCCATGCTGTGGGTGGTGTAGCGCTTGGCGTGCTCGATATGAGTGTAGCCCTCACGATGGGCGAGGCGGATGTCGTCGGATGTCACGTCATTCTGCAGGTCGACGAAGGACTTGCCTTTCGCCTTCACTTCCCAGAACGCCTCGACCATGGGATCGCTCTCGCCATCGGCTGCCGGCAGCTCGAAGGCGGGGGCCGAGGTGAAGCCGGTGGCGGCCGCGGCTTCGAGGCCGGCCCGGGCGCCGTCGGCGGCCGCGCGGGCGATGCCGAAGACGCCGAGCGCGGCACCGGCCGAGCGCTCGGCCTGGACCGGCGTGCCCGGCACGAAGGCGGCGATGGACTTGTCCCAGTCGAGCCGGGCGCGGGTATGGCTCGCCAGATGGACCGCCGGGTTCCAGCCGCCGGAGACGCAGAGGAGGTCGGCGTCGATCACCCGCTCGGCGCCGCCGTTGCGGGCGCGGATGGCGACGGCGGAGACCTGCCGGCCGCCGCGGACGCCGACGATGGCCGAGCCGAGGCGGACGGCGATGTTGCGCTCGTGCGCGCCCATGGCGCGAAGCGAGTTCTTGCGTACATCGACGATGATGCCGACGTTGGCGCCGGCATCGTGCAGCGCGAAAGCTGAATCGTAGGCGGTGTCGTTGTTGGCGAAGACCGCGATCCGTTCGCCTGGGCGGACGCCGTAGCGTCGCGCATAGGTCATCGCCGCCGAGGCCAGCATGATACCGGGCCGGTCATTGTCTGGAAACGCGATCGGGCGCTCGGTGGCGCCGGTCGCCAGCACCGTCTGGCGGGCACGGATGGTCCAGACCCGCTGGCGGACGTCGTGCTCGGCCGGGGCGGGCAGGTGATCGGCGACCCGCTCGACCGCGCCCAGCACATTGTGCTCGTAGAAGCCGAAGACGGTCGTCCGCGGCAAGATCCGGACCTCGGGCATGGCGGCCAGCGCCTCGACCATGGTCCGCCGCCAGGCCTCCCGCGCCTGATCGAGGAGAAGGCCGCCGCCGAGTTCGAAGTCCTGTTCGGCCAGGATGACGCGGGCGCCGGCGGCGCCGGCCGCTCTCGCTGCCGCCAGTCCGGCGGCACCCGACCCCACCACCAGCACGTCGCAATGGGCGTGCATGGATTCGTAGGTGTCCGGGTCAGGGGACGTCGCGGCGCGGCCGAGGCCTGCGGCCCTGCGGATGATCGGCTCGTACACCTTCTCCCAGAAGGAGGCGGGCCACATGAAGGTCTTGTAGTAGAAGCCGGCGCCGAGAAACCGTCCGAACAGCGAGTTGACCGACGAGATGTCGAAGGCGAGGGACGGCCAGCGGTTCTGGCTGGTCGCCTCCAGGCCGTCATAGAGCTCGGCCGTGGTCGCGCGTGTGTTCGGTTCCTGCCGTGCTCCTGACCGCAGCTCGACCAACGCGTTCGGATCGTCCGGCCCGGCGGCGTAGATGCCGCGTGGCCGATGATACTTGAAGCTCCGGCCGACCAGCTGCACGCCGTTGGCGAGCAGGGCGGACGCCAGCGTGTCGCCGGGATGGCCTTCGTAGCCGCGGCCGTCGAAGCTGAACCGGATCGTCCGGCTGCGGTCGATACGGCCGCCGGCCGGCAGGCGATGGGACTGGCTCATGACGACGGCGCCGGCACATCGTCGCCGGCCTTGGCTACGGTGCGGATCTCATGGGTCACCGTATGCCGAACGACCTTCAGCCACTGCCGGCAGCCGGCGGCGTGGTGCCACCATTCGAGGTGCCAGCCTTTCGGGTTGGCCCGTTCGTAGGTATAGCGATAGAAGCTCTCGGCATCGCCGTCGGCGGCGGGCCGCTTCACCGTCGCGTCGCCGCCATACTTGAACTCGGCCTCGTCGCGGACGCCGCACCAGGGACAGTCTATGCGAAGCATGACATGCCCTCAGTGCAGCCAGGGGAAGGGGCCGGCGCCCTTCTCGTCGACAACGGCGCCGTCGCGGAAGCGCTCGATGGTCATGGCGGCGTTGAACTGGTGCGGCTCGTCCTTGGCGACCGTGTGGGCGAAGCACCAGCCGGAGCCCGGGATCGCCTTGAAGCCGCCATAGCACCAGCCGCCATTGACGTAGAGGCCCTTGACCGGCGTCTTGCAGATCAGCGGCGTGCCGTCGAAGGTCATGTCCATGACCCCGGCCCATTGCCGGAGCACGCGGAGCCGCGAGAACAGCGGGATCATCGCGACGCCTTCGGCCAGCACATGCTCGGCCTCCGGCAGGGTCCCGCGCTGGGCGAAGGAGTTGTAGCCGTCGAGGCCGCCGCCGAAGACCAGGCCGCCCTTGTCCGACTGGCTGACGTAGAAATGGCCGGCGCCGAAGGTGACGACGCAGTCGAGCACGGGCTTGACCGCCTCGCTGACGAAGGCCTGGAGCAGATGGGTCTCGATCGGAAGCCTGACCCCGGCCATCGCCGCGACCTGCGAGGAATGCCCGGCGACGGCGATGCCGACCTTGGGCGCGGCGATATAGCCGCGGGTGGTCTCGACGCCGACCACCCGGTCGCCGTCGCGGCGGATGCCGGTGACCTCGCAGTTCTGGATGATGTCGACGCCGAGCCGGTCGGCGCCGCGGGCGAGGCCCCAGGCGACGGCGTCGTGGCGGGCGGTGCCGCCGCGCTTCTGCAGCAACCCGCCCTGGATCGGGAAGCGGGCGTTGTCGAAATCCAGGATCGGAGCCAAGGCGCGGACCTGGTCACGATCGATCAGCTCGGCATCGATGCCGCTCAGTCGCATCGCGTTGCCACGCCGGGCATAGGCGTCGCGCTGGCTGTCGGAGTGGTAGAGGTTGATGACGCCGCGCTGGCTCATCATCACATTGAAGTTCAGGTCCTGCTCCAGGCCTTCCCAGAGCTGCAGCGACTTCTCGTAGAAGAGATGGTTCTCGGGGAAGAGATAGTTCGAGCGGACGATGGTGGTGTTGCGCCCGACATTGCCGAGGCCGATCTGGCCGCGCTCGAGCACGGCGACGTTGGTGATGCCGTGGACGCGGGCGAGGTAGTAGGCGCTGGCGAGGCCGTGGCCGCCGCCGCCGATGATGATGACGTCATAGGACGGCTTCGGCTCGGGGTCGCGCCAGGCGCGGGTCCAGCCGGTCTGATTGCGGAGTCCTTCGACGAAGAGACGGAAGGCGGAATAGTTACTCATCAGGCTCTCTGGCGCTGGCCGTCATCCCGGGGAGGGAAGGGGCAAGCGGGACGAAAACACCTACACGTCAAGGCATTGCGACACAACACCCCGATGGCGACGACTATCCGACGGTCCGCTCAAAGTGATCGAGCCAATTCCGACTCATATTTGCCTCGCCGGTCTCGCGGCGGCGCCGGCCGCCTTCGAGTGCAAGTCGCTCGGCATCACCGAGGTCAAGGACCTCAGCGGCGAGGGCACGAACTACTACATGGTGCTTGGGCAGGCCGTCGGCGTTCATATCGACCCGGCCTATCTGCACGACGGCATCTTCGACACCGTGGCCGCCCACATCATCGCCCTTAGCGGAAGGGGTGGGATTCGGCTCTCGCGATGGCGCCCTCGCCGGCCGAGGTCCGGCCGTTCACATGGGCATCTCGGCCCTCGCGCGACTCTCCGATGCCGGCTCTGGAACCTCGGTCATCGTCGCTTCCGTCAGCAGGAGAACGCTCGCCACCGAAACGGCGTTCTCCAACGCGATCCGGACCACCTTGGTCGGATCGATGATGCCTGCCTCGACCAGGTCGACATATTCCTTCCTGGCTGCGTCGAAGCCGAAATTGCCCTGGCCTTCGATCATGCGGGCGACAACGACCCCGCCGTCGACCGACGAATTCTCGGCAATCTGCCGGGCGGGCGCTTCCAGGGCGCGCCTGAGGATCTGGACGCCGGTCTTCTCGTCGCCGTCGGCAACGGCTTCTTCTTTGCCGACGGCGACCAGGCACTTGAGCAGAGCCAAGCCGCCGCCGGGGACGATTCCTTCCGCCACCGCCGCCTTGGTGGCGCTGATGGCATCGTCGAGCGCGTCCCTCTTCGACTTCATCTCGGCTTCGGACGGCGCGCCGACCCGGATGACCGCGACGCCGCCGACCAGCTTGGCGACGCGCTCCTGCAGCTTTTCGCGGTCGTAGTCGCTGGTCGACTTCTCGATCTCATGCCGGATCTGCTGGACGCGGGCGTCGATCTGCTTGCGGTCGCCGGCGCCGCCGATGATGGTCGTATTGTCCTTGTCGATCAGGACCCGTTTGGCATGGCCCATCTGGGCCAGCGTTACGCTTTCGAGCTTCAGGCCGAGATCCTCGGAGATCACCATGCCTCCGGTCAGGATCGCCATGTCCTGCAGGATGGCCTTGCGGCGATCTCCGAAGCCGGGCGCCTTGATGGCGCAGCTCTTCAGCACGCCGCGGACCTGATTGACGATCAGGGCCGCCAGTGCTTCGCCTTCCACATCCTCGGCGATGACCAGGATGGGCCGGCCCGACTTGGCGACCCCGTCGAGAAGCGGCAGAAAGTCCTTGAGATTGCCGATGCGGCGGTCGGAGAGGAGAACGAAGGCGTCCTCGAGAACCGCCTCCATCTTCTCGGTGTCGGTGATGAAGTAGGGAGAAAGGAAGCCGCGATCGATCTGCATGCCCTCGACGACGTCGAGGGTGGTCTCGGTCGTCCGCGACTCCTCGACCGTGATCACGCCCTCGCTGCCGACCTTCTCCATCGCCTCGGCGACGAACTCCCCGATGGTCGGGTCGTTGTGGGCGGAGATCGTCGCGACCTGCGCTTTTTCCTTCCTGGTCTTGACCGGCCGCGACAGCGCCTTGAGCGCGTCGATCGTCACCTTCATCGCGCGGTCGAGCCCCCGCTTCAGGTCGATGGCGCTGGCGCCGGCAACGACGTTGCGCACCCCATCGGCGAACATGGCATGGGCGAGAATGGTCGAGGTGCTCGTGCCGTCGCCGACGAGATCCCCGGTCTTCTCGGCGGCCTGACGCAACATCTGCACGCCGAGATTTTCCTCGGGATCCTTGAGCTCGAACTCCTTGGCGATGGTGACGCCGTCGTTGCAGACGAGGGGGACGCCCCACTTCCGCTGGATCAGCACGGATTTCGAGCGAGGGCCGAGCGTGACCCGGACCGCATCCGCGAGTTGGGCCGTACCCTGGAGAATCTTCTCGCGGGCAGCCGAACGGAACAGCACCTGTTTGTACGCCACCGTTCCCTCCATCCGACGAGGCAAGCGATCGATCTGACCGCCTGAATTCAAGTGAAGGATGGCGGAGAGGCCCGCTCGGCGCTTTGATCGAGATCAAAGCCCCGACGGAAACGGGGGGCGAGAATTAGAAACTCAGTGTTTGGTGAGGATGCCTATGTCGACCGCCATCGTGCCCCGGCCGGCGACCCCCGGCGTGGGACCGCTCCCCCACGCGGCGCTTTACCGTCGATGCGATCCCTCCGGGCTCTCCTTCGTGACGACGGCCGATCTGGAGTCTGCGGATGGCACGGTCGGTCAGGAACGCGCCGTCGACGCGATCGGCATGGGCCTCGGCCTTCGCCGCAAGGGCTACAACATCTTCGCCGTCGGCTCCCCGGGCACCGGCAAGAAGACGATCATCGATCGGCTGACCCGAGAGCGAGCGCGGTCGGAGCCCGCGCCGGCGGACCGGGCTTACGTCAACAACTTCGTCGACCCCGACAAGCCACGCGCGCTCGCTTTGCCGCCCGGACGGGGTACGATACTGCGGCAGGACATGCGGACCCTGGTGGACGAGCTCCGCACGGCGCTCCCGGCCGCTTTCGAAAGCGACGACTACCGCAGCCGCCGCCAGGCGATCGACAATCTGTTCAAACAGCAGCAGCAGGAGGCCTTCTCCAAGGTCGAGGAGCGCGCGAAGGAACGCGACATCGGCATCCTGCGCACCCCCGTCGGCCTCGGCCTTGCGCCGCTCCGCAATGGCGAAGTCATGCCGAAAGAGGACTTCGAGAAGCTGTCGGAGGACGAGCAGAAGCGCATCCAGGACGGGATGAACGAAGTACATGCGGAGCTCGAGCTCGTGATGCAGCAAGGCCCGAAGGCGGAGGGCGAGCGGCGCGACAAGCTGAGGGAGCTGAACGAAGAGGTCACCCGGTTCGCGATCGGGTTTCGCCTCGAAGGATTGAAGCAGCGTTACGCGGACCTGCCGACGGTCGTCGACTACCTTCAGACGGTGGAGCGTGACCTGGCCGAGAACACCGAGCCGTTCCTGATGCAGGGCGAAGCGAATCAGGAAGGGATGACGGGCCCGAGCGCGCGGCGGCGGGGATCACATGTCGGCCACTTCGATCGCTACCAGGTCAACCTGATCGTCGACCATGCGGACCGGCCGGGGGCGCCGGTAGTCGAGGAGGATCACCCGACGCTGCAGAATCTCATCGGCCGCGTCGAATACCGTTCCGAATACGGCTCCCTTGTCACGGACTTCACGATGATCAAGCCGGGGGCTCTGCACGAGGCGAACGGCGGATACCTGGTTCTCGACGCCCGGCGCGTGCTGCTGCAGCCCTTCGCCTGGGAAGAGCTGAAGCGGACGCTCCGCGCCGGCGAGGTGCAGATCCGCTCGGTGCCCGATCTGCTCGGGATGGCCAGCGCCATGACGCTCCAGCCGGAAGCGATCCCGCTCTCGGTGAAGGTGATCCTGACCGGCGATCACCACCTCTACTATCTCCTCGCCAGCCTCGATCCGGACTTTAGGGAGATGTTCAAGATCGCGGCCGACTTCAACGACGATCTGCCGCGGGATGCGACGACGGAGAGAAGCTTCGCGCAGCTGCTCGGGTCGATCGCTCGGGGTGAGAGCCTGCGGCCGCTCGACCGGGATGCCGTCGCGCGCCTCATCGAGCAGGGCGCGCGCCTCGCCGGCGATGCCGAGAAGATGACCGCGCAGGTCGAGGTGATCGCCGACCTGATGCGCGAGGCGGACCACCTGGCGGAGACGGCCGGCCGAGAGGCGATCGGGCTCTCCGAGATCAACCAGGCGATCGAGCTGCAGATAAGACGGGCAAGCCGCCTGCGCGAGCGGTTGCAGGAGGAGATCCACCGCGGAACCATCCTCATCGACACGAAAGGCGTGCGCGTGGGCCAGGTCAACGGCCTCTCCGTCCTTCAGCTGGCCGGCTTCATGTTCGGGAGACCGAGCCGGATCAGCGCGCGTATCCGGCTCGGCAAGGGCGAGGTCGTCGACATCGAGCGTGAGGTCGAGCTGGGCGGCCCGATCCACTCCAAGGGCGTGATGATCCTCGCCGGATTCCTCGGTGGCCGCTTCGGCCGCGAGCGGCCGCTGGCGCTTTCCGTAAGCCTCGTCTTCGAGCAGTCCTATGGCGGAGTGGAGGGCGACAGCGCCTCGATGGGCGAGCTGTGCGCGATCCTGTCGGCTATGGCCGATCAGCCGATCCGCCAGGGGATCGCCATCACCGGCTCGGTCAACCAGAACGGCGACGCCCAGGCGATCGGCGGGGTCAACGAGAAGATCGAAGGGTTCTTCGACGTCTGCCGCGACGCCGGCCTCGACGGACACCAAGGCGTGATCATCCCCGCATCCAACGTCAAGCACCTGATGCTGAGAGCGGACGTCGTCAAGGCGGTAGAGGAGGGTCGGTTCAACGTCTTCGCGGTATCGAGCGTCGACCAGGCGATGGCGGTTCTGACGGGGGTCGAGGCTGGCGCAAGCGACGAGACCGGGCACTTTCCGAACGGCTCCATTAACCGGCGCATCGAGACGCAGCTCGACGCCATGGCGGACCGGGTTCGGCGTTTCAACGCACGAGAGCAGGCGGAGGCCGGCCATGCTCCCCGCTGAAGCCGACACCGACTTCGCGATCGCTCGGGTCGTCGCGGTCCTGGATGCGGTCTGTCAGGCGACCGACGCGATGACTGCGGCGATCGACATCGCGGCCCGCTGCAACGTCGAGCTGGCAGGACTGTTCATCGAGGACGACAGCCTGTTTCGCATGGCGTCGATGCCGGGAGCCCGGCATCTGACGTTGACCCCGACCGCGAGGGCGAGCTTCGGCATCGACACGCTGGAGACCGAGATGCGATCACGCGCCAACCTGGCGGTGGCGGCGCTTGGCGCGGCGGCAGCGACCAAAGGGGTGCACTGGTCGTTTCGCTCGATCCGAGGCATGCCGGGCGCCCTGCTGCGTCAGGCGGCGAGATCCGGCGATCTCCTCGTGTTTCCGGGGGCGGCTCCGATCGGCGGCTGGCCGCTGAGGCTGCACTCTCCCCTGCTGCGGGCGGCGGGGGTGACGGCGTCCTCGGCGCTGATCGTGAGACGCCCTGCATCGTTCTCGCGCCCCTTGGTGGTGGCGAGCGCCGACCCGGACCGGGTGCGGCGCGCCTTGGCGGCGGCGCGCCGTCTGCGAGCGGGTGACCACGACGCCATCGACGTCGCCGTGCCGGGATTGGCGCGGGACGTTGCCGCTCGTACCCTCGCCGGGCTGAAGGACTTCATTCGGGTTCGCGAGCTCCGGGACGCCACCTCACGGAGCGTGATCGATCTCGCGAAGTCACTGGGAAGCGACCTCATCGTCCTGACCTCCGAGAGCCTGCTCGGCGAGGAAGGCGATCTCTCCGACGAATTGCTGTCGAAGGCCGACCATCAGGTCCTGCTCGTGCGGCAGCCTGGGCGGTGACGGCGCAGCGACGACGGTTCACCAGGAGCGGACGCGACCGATGTCGATGTGGACGAAATTCGATCGGGGATAGTAGCCGACGCCGCCGCCGCCGAGGTTCATCGCGGCGTCCCGCAGCCGTGCCAGCGCAACGCCGGGAATGCGGATGTCGATCGCCATGCCGCGCGTATGAAGGCTCTCCCGTGCAACCCCGGAGGTAGCGCCGGCCAGCATGAGATTCGTCACGGGCGACCGATAGCCCGAAATCACCTGGATGGGACCGCCGGACGCGCCGAGCGCGGTCCTCAGCGCGTAAAGCAGATCGAGGAGCTGAGGGTCGATCGGGCGCTGACCGTCGGTACGATGATCGCGCAGGACCCAGGCGACGTCTGTCAATCCTTTGGGATCATATGCCTGCTTCGCCCAGTAGAGGCAGTCCAGCCGCTCGCCGGTATGCAGGTTTTCGAAGGAGAGGCGCCGTTCGGTAGACGCTCGCGCCGTGGCGGCCCGCACGGGCCTGACGGACAGGCTTCCGAGCGCGGCGACGGCGCCGAGCAGCAGTAGTCGTCGCGACGCGTCGATCGGCACCTCCCTCGGCATCGCTCTCGAATAGCGCAAGGCCGTCTCATCGTCCAGGCGGCTGTCCGCGGATTTCCGCGCCCTCGGCGAGCGGTGTCGGTTCGGGACAGCCCCCCGGAATGCCGTCGGCGCCTTTGCGCGAGCCCGGGCGAAGCTCCAGACCGAGCGCGCGCTCGACCCCGGCATCGCGATCATAGATGTCCCGCCGAAAATTGATTCGCCCGCGGTCGTCGACGAAGGCGGTGAGGTAGACGAGATAGACCGGAACCGGCCGCAGGAGCTCTATTCGCCGCGTTTCCGCCTGCGCGACTGCCGTTTCGAGCGCCTCGATGCTCCAGGCGGCGTCGCCGAGAAGAGCAGCCGCGAGCTCGATCGGCCGGTCGACACGGATGCAGCCATGGCTGAGTGCGCGCTGCGGGCGGGCGAAGAGACGCTTGTCCGGCGTGTCGTGAAGGTAGACGTCGAAGCGGTTCGGCATCTCGAACTTGATCGCTCCCAGCGCGTTCCGGTGACCCGGACGCTGCTGGAGACGGAAGGAGAAGCTGCGGGCGGAGAGGCCCCGCCAATCGACGGCGAGGCCGAACGGATCATCGGGTCGCCCGAGGATGACGATGTCGTTGGCGGCGAGATACTGCGGATTCCGCTTCAACCTCGGCAGGATCTCCCGGGTGGCGATGGTCGCCGGCACGTTCCAGGGCGGATTCACCGTGACGGCGGCGATCCTGGCGGCGAACGTCGGCGTCGGATGCCTGACATCGCCGACGATGACGCGTCTGGAGGGGCCTGCGAGGCCGTCCCGGGTCAGGGTCAGCGCCGCGGCTGCCACGTTGACGGTGACGTATGTGTCGCCCCGCCGGCGCGGCAGCCATCGCCAGCGCTCGAGGTTGACTGCGATCTGCCGGCTCCTCTGATCCGTCGTCACCGCCAGCTCCCTGAGGGTGAGCGGACCGACGCGGCCGTCCGGCTCGAGGCCGTGTCGCTGCTGGAAGCGGCGGACCGCAACCGACAGGGCCGTGGCGGCGTCGGCGCTCTCTTCCGCTTCCAGGTCGCCCTCCACCCTGAGGCGCTCGCGCAGCGTCGGCAGCCTGGGATCACCGGGGGTCAGCTTCAGCTCGGTCGTCCCCGGGACGACGGGCCAGCCCCCTTCGTCGGCGAAAAGACGATGTCGGCGATGCGCGTCGACCATTTGGCGGTATTCGACGTCCTGCGGCGGAAGGGATGCCACGAGCCGTGCGATCGTCCCCGCGCGCAGGGCGTCGATGAGGGCGTCGATCGGATCGAAGCGATCGGCGGAACCCTCCCGGACGTCGTCCGACTTGCTGCCGCGACGCAACTTGCCCGCATAGCGAAGGAACGAGTCAGAGGCAAGAAGGTCGCGCTCGGCGACAGACCTCGGCGTCCACGGACGTGGCTGCAACGCGTCGAGATGCAGATCCGTCACATCGATTCCGTGCTTCGCGGCCGCAAGGAGCGCTTCGACGACGACCTGGGCGCCTTCTTCACGCGCGGCGTCGAGGTGCCACAACGGGGTATACGCAAAGGCGGCGTAGAGGCGCCGAAGATCGTGCGCCGCGACCGGCTGGCCCAGGATGGCTCCGGGAGTCTCTTCGATGATCGTCCGGATTTCGGCGGCGACCGCCGGGACGGCACGCATGTCGTCGGCAACGACTGCCGGGGTGAACCACAGCAGGACGGAGATGGCTGCCGCAACCCATGCCATCTCTACACTCTGCGTCGCGCTCAAGGATGTTTTTGCCACAAGATTAAGCATACAAGGTGGAGGCATATGGGCATTGATGGAGGTCAAGCGGCTCGGCGTCCCTTGGCTGGATCCGCCGACCCCGTTGATTTGGGTCAATGCGCCTGCTTGATCGGCTGCGCAGGGTGTAAGTAGATAAACTCAGCGCGCCGAAGCTCTAATCGGTTGCCAACGTCAACAGGGAGGTCGTTCGATGAAGGCTCGGGATCTGATGACACGCAAGGTCCGCACGGCGGATCTGACGACGCCGGTCAGGAAGCTCGTCGACCTCATGGTGTCTTACAAGGTCAGCGCGGTCCCGGTGGTCGATGCGCAGCGGCGCGTTCTCGGCATCGTCAGCGAAGGAGATCTGCTGCGCCGAGCCGAGATCGGAACCGAGCGACGGCGGTCCTGGTGGTCCCGGCTGATCAACGATCCGGCTGACGATGCGCGAGACTACGTCAAGAGCCGGGGCTCGAAGGCGCGCGACGTGATGACCCGGCCGGTCATCTCGGTCTCGGCGACGACGAGCGCGGCCGACATCGCGGACCTGATGGAGAAATGGCACGTCAAACGAGTACCGGTCGTTCATGCCGGCAAGCTGATCGGCATCGTCAGCCGTCGGGATCTCATGCGCGCGATCGGTGTGGCCCAGCCCGCCGACACGAAGACGAGCCTGAACGACAAGGTGTTGCGGGAGAATCTGCGCAAGCAGATTGCCAAGGAAGACTGGGTCGACTCGGCCCTCGTGAATTTCATTGTCGAGAAGGGGCGGGTCGAGATCTTCGGGGTCGTGTCCTCGATGGCGCAGGCCGATGCCGTCCGCGTCATGGCCGAGGGCGTCAAGGGCGTGCGTGCCGTGAAGAACAACCTGTCGGTCGTTGCGCGGCGCGCCTACGTGACCTGAGGCGAAGGCCGCAAGCGACCCATGGAACCGCGATCGAAGATCAATTTCTGGTACGTGGTTCTGGCGGTTTTCGGGATCATTCTGCTCCGTGACGTCTGGGTCCAGCAGCAGCAGGTCGAGGTGATTCCCTACAGCGAGTTTCAGGCGCTCCTGGCCAACGGCAAGGTCGCCGATCTCGCGATCGGGCGCGAGCAGATCACCGGGACCCTGAAGCAACCGATCGAGGGGGCGCGGAGCCAGTTCGTCACCACCCGGGTCGATCCGGATCTCGCCGACAAGCTCGGCGCCTACGGCGTGCCGTTCTCGGGACGGATGGAGTCGGGCCTGCTGTCGACCCTGCTGGGCTGGCTTCTGCCGACGCTCGGCTTCGTCCTCGTGTGGATCTATCTCGTGCAGCCCACCCTCGGCCGCCAGGCCGGCGGTCTCATGGCGATCGGCAAGAGCAAAGCCAAAGTCTACGTCGAGAAGGACACGAAGGTGACCTTCGCCGACGTTGCCGGGGTCGACGAAGCGAAGGACGAGCTCCGCGAGGTCGTCGGCTTCCTCAAGGCGCCCGAGACCTTCGGCCGCCTCGGGGCGCGTCTGCCGAAAGGCGTCCTGCTGGTCGGCCCGCCGGGGACCGGCAAGACGCTGCTCGCCCGGGCCGTGGCCGGCGAGGCCGGTGTCCCCTTCTATTCGATCAGCGGCTCGGAATTCGTCGAGATGTTCGTCGGCGTCGGCGCCGCCCGCGTTCGCGATCTCTTCGAGCAGGCGCGCGGGCATGCGCCCTGCATCATCTTCATCGACGAGCTGGACGCGCTGGGCCGTGCCCGGGGAACCTTCAATGTGGGCGGGCATGACGAGAAGGAGCAGACGCTGAACCAGCTCCTGGCCGAGCTCGACGGCTTCGATCCGAGCAAAGGGGTCGTGCTGCTGGCGGCGACCAACCGGCCCGAGATCCTCGACTCGGCGTTGCTGCGCGCCGGGCGGTTCGACCGCCAGATCCTGGTCGACCGGCCGGACAAGAAGGGCCGCGTCGACATTCTCAACGTGCATCTCCGCAAGGTGAAGCTCGCGCCCGGCGTCGACGTCGCGGCGATCGCCGCCCTGACGCCGGGGTTCACCGGCGCGGATCTGGCGAACCTGGTGAACGAAGCCGCGATCCTCGCCACGCGCCGGAGCGCCGAGACGGTCGGGCTCGAGGACTTCACTCAGGCAGTCGAGCGGATCGTGGCGGGCCTGGAGAAGCGCAATCGCCTGCTGAACGCCTATGAGCGCCGCGTGATCGCCCATCATGAGATGGGTCATGCTCTCGTCGCCATGGCCCTTCCGGGCGCCGACCCCGTGCACAAGGTGTCGATCATTCCGCGCGGCATCGGCGCGCTCGGCTATACCATCCAGCGGCCGACCGAGGACCGGTTCCTCATGTCGCGGGCGGAGCTCGAGGACAAGATCACCGTGCTGCTGGGCGGCCGGGCGGCTGAGGCCATCGTCTTCCCCGACATCTCGACCGGTGCCGCCGACGACCTCGCCAAGGCGACCATGCTCGCCCGCAGCATGGTGACGCGCTTCGGCATGGCTGCGGGGCTCGGCCAGGTGAGCTACGAGGCCGAGGCGTCGCCGTATCTCGGATCGCCGACGATGGGCCAATGGCAGCCGCGCTCGTACAGCGAGGCAACCGCTGATGCCATCGACCAGGCCGTCCGCGCGATCATCGAGCGGCTGTTCGGCCGCGCCAAGGAGCTCCTCGAGCGCAACCGCCCCGTGCTTGAAGACGGGGCGAAGTCGCTTCTGGCTCACGAGACCCTGGGGGCGGAGCAGCTAGCACAGCTAGCGGCCTCGCTTGCGCGCTCCGACGACCAGCCGTCCGGCGCCGAGCGTCTGGCGGCGGCAAGCTAGAGGTCGTCACGATCATGGACTGAGGGCTGGGAGATGGCCGCGATATGCCGATGAAGGGGCTGCTGAGGGCATTCGCGCCGATTCTGGTCGCCCTGGCGATCGTCCTGTTTCCTCCACCCTCCGGGCTGACCCAGCAGGCCTGGACCTTCCTCGCGATCTTCATCGGCGTGGTTCTGGGGCTGATCCTCGAATCGCTTCCGCCATCGGCGATGGGCCTGGTCGGCGTGACGATCGTGGCGGTCCTGGCGCCTTGGACGCTGTTCGGCCCGGCCGAGATGTCGGCCCCGGGATTCAATCCGCCTCAGCGTGCCATAGAATGGGCGTTGTCGGGCTTCAGCAACGGCATCGTCTGGCTGGCGTTCTCCGCCTTCATGTTCGGCACGGCCTATGACCGGACCGGGCTCGGCCGGCGCGTGGCGCTGTCCCTGGTCAAGGCCATGGGAGGCCGGACGCTCTTCCTCGGCTATGCCGTGATGCTCTCCGACGTCATCATGGCGCCGTTCACGCCGTCGAACACGGCGCGGAGCGCCGGCATGATCTTTCCGATCATCCGAAGTATTCCACCTCTCTATCAGTCTCTGCCGAACGACCCATCCTCACGCAAGATCGGCGGCTATGTCCTGTGGGTCGGCTTCGCGACGAGCTGCGTCACCAGTTCCCTCTTCCTGACCGCCCTGGCGCCGAACCTGCTGGCGGTCGACCTCATACGCAAGATCGGCGGCGTCGAAGTCACCTGGCTCACGTGGTTTCTCGCCTTCGCGCCGGCAGGCATTCCGCTCCTGCTTGCGCTACCTCTCCTCGTCTATTGGCTCTATCCGCCGACATTGACGCGAAGCGCGGAAGCCCCGGCCTGGGCTCGGGAGGAGCTCAGGAAGATGGGCCGGCTGTCGGGACGCGAATGTGCCGTCGCGCTGCTGGCGCTGATCGCGATCCTCCTCTGGATCTTCGGCAGCGCATACGTCAACGCCACCACCGTCGCGCTTGCGATCGTATCGGTCATGCTGTTCGCCCGGGTGGTGACCTGGGACGACCTCCTCGCCAATCGCGAGGCATGGAAGGCGCTGACGCTGCTCGCCACGCTGGTGACGCTGTCGGACGGCCTCAGCCGGACGGGTCTCGTCGGGTGGTTCGCCGAGTCGGCGGCCGGGGCCATGACCGGGTTGTCGCCGAACCTGACGATTGCAGGGATCGTCGGTACCTATTTCCTGTCCCACTACCTGTTCGCGAGCCTCACTGCCCACGCCGCGGCCATGCTGCCCATCCTCCTGTCGCTGGGACTGAACATGCCCGGTGTGCCGTTCGACAAGCTCGCGCTCCTGCTCGGCCTGAGCCAGGGCCTCATGGGCGTTCTGACGCCCTATGCCACCGGGCCGGCGCCGGTCTATGCCAGCAGCGGCTACATCACCTCGGCCGAAT